>NZ_JADEXT010000005.1:0-275404 GCF_015206985.1 Nostoc sp. LEGE 12447
AAGCTTTGACCCTGGCGACTGTTCGAGTTCTGTCAAAGAGATTTTTGTAGTGACCCATGCTACGAAGCGGTCTATGATGACCAAGGTTGGGACGGTCTACTACTATTTCTAAGATACAAGGTTGGGTTGAGGAACGAAACCCAACATTTGCGCGGCTTTGTTGGGTTGCGCTTTGCTTAACCCAACCTACAATTTTTCTCATTCACGAAACTCTGAATTTCATTAACGGAGTTCAAAGCCTCGTTCACGAGTATCAAAGACTCATTAATGGAGTTCAAAGACTCATTAATGGAGTTCAAAGCCTCGTTCACGAGTATTTATCAAAAATTCATCCGGTTTTTAGCGATTTTCGGGTAAGTCCTGATAAAATCAGCTAACGTATGAGCATGATTATGCACAACCGTATATTTACTACTTTATTTTTAACTCTATTTCTGGCTACCACACCCCAGTTTGTAGTAGCTCAAAACAATATTGAACAGCTATTTAAACAAGGCAACGCTGCCGAATCGGTGGGTAATAACTCCCAAGCAGAGACAATTTGGCGGAAAGTTTTACAAGTTGAACCCAATAATGGGAAAGCTTATAACAATTTGGGTAATGCTTTGCGGCGACAGGGGAAACTAGAGGAAGCGTTAGCGGCGCACCAGAAAGCGTTACAACTCAACCCTAATGATGCCGAAGCTTACGTTGGTATAGGCTATGTGCTAAATGCTCAAGGTAAACAAGAGGAGGCGATCGCATCTCACCAAAAAGCCTTGCAAATCAACCCTAACTCGGCTACTGCTTACATCAATCTCGGCAATGCCCTGAGTGACCAGAAGAAATTCGATGTAGCAATTGCCATTCTACTCAACCCCAACTATGCTGTTGCTTACATCAATCTCGGCAATGCCCTAAGAGAACAGAAATTAGATGCAGCAGTTGCCGCCTACCAAAAAGCAACTCAACTCAACCCTAACGATGCTGTTGCTTACAACAATCTCGGCATTGCCCTGAGTGAGCAGAAGAAATTAGATGCAGCAGTTGCCGCCTACCAAAAAGCAATTCAACTCAACCCCAAGGATGCTACTGCTTACTACAATCTTGGCAATGCCCTGAGACAGCAGAAGAAATTAGATGCAGCAGTTGCCGCCTACCAAAAAGCGATTCAACTCAACCCCAACAATGTTTATGTTTACATTAATCTTGGCAATGTGCTGAGTGAGCAGAAGAAATTAGATGCAGCAGTTGCCGCCTACCAAAAAGCAATTCAACTCAACCCCAAGGATGCTACTGCTTACAACAATCTCGGCAATGCTCTGAGAGAGCAGAAGAAATTAGATGCAGCAATTGCCGCCTACCAAAAAGCAATTCAACTCAACCCTAACGATGATACTGCTTACAACAATCTCGGCATTGCCCTGAGTGAGCAGAAGAAATTAGATGCAGCAGTTGCTGCCTACCAAAAAGCAATTCAAATTCAACTCAACCCAAACTTGGCTGGTGCTTACAACAATCTCGGCATTGTCCTGAGTGAGCAGAAGAAATTAGATGCAGCAGCTGCCGCCTACCAAAATGCCATAACATTAGCTATGACATTGCCAGAAGACAATTCTGTAACCTTAACCAGCGCTCATACTGCTGCTCTTAATGGCTTGGGTTTAGCATTCCAAGAGCAAGGGAAACTAAAAGAAGCCATTGAACAGTTTGACAAAGCAGAACAAATTGACCCAAATTTTGTCTATGCCAGTAACAATAATATCCAAGCAAGGCAGTTATGGAAAACGAAAGACGATACCCAAGCTAAGGAAATAGAAGACGATCGCCAATGGTTGCCTAAGAACGATCCAACTGTACCCATTAAGCGTTCTGTGGTACGCATCACTGCCGAGTTTTTTAACAGCGATCGCCAGGCAACAGAGATCGGCACTGGTGTAGTAATTAAACGAGAAGGCAACAGGACATTAATCCTCACTAATCGTCATGTCATTTTTGATGGCAATGAACAAGGTAAAAATATTCAAGTTGAATTTTTCAGTTCACCACCATCAAACCGAGTGCGAATGCGGCGAGATGCCAAGCTGCTCAAAATGACCTCTGAGGAACAACTCGATTTAGCTGTTTTGGAAGTTAGCGGCAAGCTGCCAGAAGATATCCAGCCTTTATCTATCTCTTCAAGTGAAATCAACCCGAAAATGCCCATTCGGATTATCGGTCATTCTGCCCACAGAGGTGAAGACAAATCCTGGTCTATGCAATCAGGGCAAATCAGCTATCAAAATCAGCGATTAGAAATATCTCAAGCTGCACTCAAACCCGGTTATTCTGGCAGTCCGGTAATTGATTCACAAAATCAACTTTTAGGTATCGTCTTTGCAAAAAAAGGCGAAGACCGAGATTTAGCTTATCCCATGTCTGAAATTCAGAAACAACTATCCACTTGGAACATTAAATAGCTTTTTGTACAGACGCGATTAATCGCGTCTCTGCTTCTTTACCTTAAACAAACTATGAATTATAAAATTATTCTTGCCAGCCTATTAATTCTCAGCATCAGCCATCTTCCTGCTGCTGCTTGCCCAGAAGGGAACCCCAAATCTACCGATTATATCCAACGCAAACCACCCAATCGCTGCGAAGGCATCAAAGAAGAACAATTAAGCGGCAATAGCTTGAACCTGATTTCCATTGCTACCCGAAACTTAACCGGTTTTGGCAAAACCCTCACAGTGCAAATTCCCCAAATAAGTGGCGGTAAAAATCCTCAAGTAATAGTGAAATCCTTGGGTGATAATTATCACTACCAAATGGATGACTTGTTATTGTCTAATAATGGTTCGCGTTTCAGCTTTAGCTGGGATACTTACGTTCTCAGGCAAGCAAAAATACCAGCTAATAGCCTTCGCGCTGTGGCATCCTATAACCTTGGTTCGCAGCCTGTTTATGTTCCAGTCATTGTGGGGCAAAGTTCGGGTAAGTATGAATTCGTGTTTTATTCTCAAAACCGAGTGAGATTTACTACCTTTGAAATCCTCTCTAAAGATCAATCAGCAATCTATAACACTTCTCGCCCTAACCCGAAAAAAGGTGAAAATATTTTTACCTGGGATGGACGCAATGCTTCAGCAGGGCGCTATGAACTGCACTATGTTGCTAATATTGACCGAAGAAATGAACCTAGCGATCGCATCGAAAGGCGAATTGTATTTGAACATAACCCAAATTGGTTGAAATAAATCATGGCATCTCGGCAAAAAGCCAAACAATTTCCCGACTTCATTAAGATTCGCCAATGGTTGAATTCTCTGAAAACACATCTAGTTGCGTGGTTTGGAGTCAGCATTTCAGCGCTGAAGCGCTTACTACGAACTATTTCAAATCATCAAAGTTTATTGTTGGCGCTGGTAGTACTTTTATTTTTGACTATCGGCACTATTGCTGCGATCGCACCTGGGACTCATACCTTTGAAGGTAATATCATTTCTCAAGAAATGAGCTTTGTCTATAATGGACAGCAACCCAAACGCTTTATTGAAAATATTCGTGGCATCAAAGAATTAGAAAGTGAAGGCATCCAAACCTTAACTTTCACGGGTAAGTTTCAAAGTGAATTACCTCAAGTTAATCAGTTAAAGTCGTTAACAATCCAACTTAAAGACCGCGAAAGTAAATGGATTATTGCTCCGGCTAATCTGGAAGGAACGAGCGAAATAGATTTGAATGAACTGCGGCTACAACCGAATACAAAAGTAACTGAGTTAAATTATGACTTTTATCGTAATCAGTTGGCTTTCTCCCTACAGCGAAACCCTAAACTAGACTTAAAAAACAACCCTAATATATTAAAACTCTATTTAGGTGAACCAATCAAAGTTATAGTAGAAGGCTATGAATTACCAGATTCTAATTTACAAGAGCAATTAGATAATCAAACACCTCTAGAATTTATTTTAAATCCAGATAATCAAGAATTTAACTTAGAATTTCCACAAAATACTAATATTTATATTACCTTAGCCAAACCTGCTAAATTTGAATCAGAGCAATGGTTTCGGGGCAAGATAGAAACCAAAAATGTTCAGTTTGTAGATGTAGATAGAAATGGCAGCGATCTCAGAGATGATTTAGATGTTTCTACTATTGTAGAAGGCAAAATTCGCATGGTAGGGCAGGAGCAGGAAATTAAAAAAAATCAATTTCTCATGGGAGAAAAACTTGATATTCCTTTAAATATTCAACTAATACGCCATCTACAAATTGTCCCTAAAAAGGGAATAGAAGCCCGCTTTTCTGGGAAAACTAAAAAGATTCAAATCGGTCTAGATCCAGATTTTCCAGTTTCTCAAATGCAGGGTAGCTGGTTAGATGGTGTTTTACCTCGTGATGCAATTATTGCGCTATTTTCTTTTGGGGCTGCTACAATTCCTAATCTTGTGTCTTGGTTATTTAGTAACACTTCTAAATCTGCGTCAAAACCATAGCCGTTAGGAGTGAGGGTTCCAATTTATTTTTTTGAATTTTGAATTAGAGTCTAGTAAAAATTACCTTTCAGAAGTCCCATTTGCATAAACTTCTGTTTTTGGAAGACTTACCAAGATAGTTTGCTGCGGCGAAAAGCTAATCTCGTAAGTCTCGTTCCCAAGTAACACCTGGAATTTCATCGACTTCTCTTTGTCTACAACTGCTTTTACAGATTTGTTGTTCCCCAAAGAGGGGCTTTCCCCAGACTGCTGTAGGCTAGAGTATTGGTTTGCTTTTGCCCCCTTTTTCCCAGAAGAAAATCCCAGATTCCCGACATTTTCTTCTTTGTTGTCAACGGGTAACAGCGAGATATCAATCAAGGGTAAGGTAATCTTTAGTGTCGTCCCTTGATGAAGTCCCGTACTCTCAAGAGTAATGCTGCCTCCCATAAGTTCGATTAAGTTTCGTGAAATTGCGAGTCCTAGTCCAGTCCCTTCAAACTGGCGTGCAGTTGTGCCATTCACCATCACAAAGGGACGAAATAGTTTATGTTGTTGATTAGGATCAATGCCAATACCTGTATCTTTAACTATTACCACTACCTGAGATTTACCATTACTAGATTGAATTTCTGTAGCAATGGTGATGCTTCCTGTGTCAGTGAACTTAGTAGCGTTGCCAATAACATTAATCAGCACTTGCTTCAGTTTTGCCGCGTCTGCCTTAATTGGTATCGGTTGAGGATCTAACTCGCATTTCAATTGCAAGCCCTTTTGTTGAACATTAACTGATTGTAAATTAATCACCTCTAGCAATATTTGTCGGAGATCGAGAGGTGTGATAACTACAGAAAGCTTACCCGCTTCGATTTTAGAAATGTCGAGTAAATCATTAATAATATTGAGCAAATGAATCGTTGTTTCATTGGCACGTTTGAGGAATTCCATTTCTTCTTCACGGCTATCACATAAACCATCTTCAACCACGCGAATGCAGTTAATAATAGTATGTAATGGGTTTCTCAACTCATGGGAAGTCGTAGCCAAAAACTGGCTTTTAATCTGGTTAGCGTTTTTTGCTTCTTTCCAAGCTATTTCTAGTTCTTCTGCCCCAGCTTTGAGCCGTTCTACCATTTGGTCTAATGCTTGGGCCAGTTGATTGAATTCCCGAATTTGGAAATTGTGCGGAACTGGTTGTGCGGCGTGGTGAGAGTGAATATTCAGAGCGTAGTCTCGCAATTCTTCTACAGGACGTGCCAAGTAAGGAGCTAAATATAGGGATGCTAACAAACTTGCACCAATCAAACCAACTGTCAAAACAATAAGAATTAGTTTAATTTCTTCTAAACCAAAAAGCGCATTATCGACACTAGTAACAGCTAAGACTATCCATTTTTGCTGCTGCTCTTGGGTGAGTGGATTTGCAATAGCCGTATAGCCAGCTACTAATTCGTTTCCCTCTTTAAAAGACAAATTTATCGAATCGTTTCGTCCTGCAAGGGCATTTTTAATTATGCTCTTGAGTTGGGAAGCATTTGGATGTTGATCAATGTTACTTCCCACCCAGTCTGGAAATGGATGTGCCAAAATTGTGCCATCTTCAGCAATAACTACCATCGCGCCTGTAAGCGATCCTGGTGGATTTCTGGTTTGTTGGTACAATGCAGATTGAATACTTAAGCTGTAAACTAAATTTTTTCGGCTATCGGAGACTGGTGCAGATAAAACTAATTGCAATTGATTTTGTGCGTTTCTTTTTCCAGTCATTCCTGCCTTTGGCGGGAAGATTGTTTTGACATCAATTCCATCACTAGGCAAAGGGTATGTCAACTCCCCAATAGCTTGATCCCCGCAGCTAGTGGCAATTATTTTCTGATTTAGGAGATCCGTTAATTGGATGCACTCAATATTGGCTGGAAGTTGTTGCTTTAGCTGTGTGATAATTTCTTGCTCTTGGATAGGTGAACCCGACGGAATCACCGTTGTTTTACTTACACTCAGCAAATTAGCTTTTAAGATTGCGATCGCATCGCCAATCCTCTCTCCTTTACTAATGGCGCTTTCTGTTAAATTTTGACGCGCAGTTCCCAATATGCTAGAACGTGCCTTATTCAAGGCTACAATCTCGCCTATAAGTAAAACTGGAACGAACAGCAGCAATATTCTCGTTACTAAAATTCGACGAAAGGAAGATTGGCGGGAATTAGTCATCGAGTGTCTCACTTTGCATCTGCAAACCACAACAGCAAAGATATGTAATTAGACTGGCTAGATGAGACATTTTATTAAATTATCAGAATTTTATTTTCAATGTTTAAAAATAACAAATTGCTATCTTTCAAAAAGAAACGTGGTATACCAAAACTCATATATGCTAGATGTAAAAGTGGTTTGTGTTGCATATAAATACAGTGGTAAAATTGTAAATAAATAACTTGCAGGCATGGATTTTTTTTGAGAATCTACATACAAACAAAGAAAATATTCCAACTATCAAATCAATTTAATGTTGCAACATCGTCCTCATACTACAGTTGTTTTAGCAATGAGTGCAGATGGCAAGATAGCAGATTTTAAGCGATCGCCTGCTCGGTTTGGCTCAAGGGTTGATAAAGCACATCTAGAAAAACAAATCGCTGCCTCTGATGCGGTTTTATTCGGTGCTGGTACTCTCCGGGCTTATGGAACGACACTTACTGTATCAGATCCAACTCTAGTGCGACTTCGGGCACAAGAAGGGAAGCCTCCGCAGCCAGTTCATATAGTGACTACACACTCTGGAAACCTCAATCCGGAAATTAACTTTTTTAAGCAACCAGTTAGACGCTGGCTACTCACGACAGCACTGGGAAAACTTTCATGGAAAGGACGTTGTTTACAGACGCTTCCTTCAACTCTGGGAACCGGAACACAAGAGTGTCCTCCAGAATTTGAGCAGATTCTGGTTTTTGAAACACCAACGCGAGAAATTGATATTCCCGCAGCTTTGAAGCATCTAGCCAATATAGATATAACACGGTTGGCGGTCTTGGGTGGAGGTGAATTAGTCGCTTCCCTGCTGGGCCTAGATTTAATTGATGAATTATGGCTAACTGTCTGTCCCCTGATTTTAGGTGGTAGTACTGCCCCCACACCTGTAGAAGGGAAAGGTTTTTTACCCGATTTAGCTCCCAAGTTGCAACTTTTAGAAGTTCATACTGTTGAGCAAGAAGTGTTTTTGCACTATCGCCTGCAACAACCAGCAGATTAGATTACGCTAAGTTAAGTTATTGGATATTGGGAATTGGGAATTGGGAATTGGGCATTGGGCAAAACAGTTCTGTTAGCGGATAGCTAAGGTTTAGCCCGTGAAGAGTTAGGAGTTACGAATTCTCCCCCTGCCTCCTTGCCCCCTGCTCCCTGCCCCCCTGCCTCTTACTCATCCCTACTCCCCTAAGATGGTAGAACAACTTAAGCCTCGCTATTCTGTCATTTGGACGAACAAAATCGCTGAAGTACCCCAAAATGCCTGGAATGCTTTAGCAATGCCACTCAAAACGCCATTTTTAGAATGGGAGTGGCTAAATAATCTCGAAACCTCCCAAAGTGCTACGGCTAAAACTGGTTGGTTGCCAAATCACTTAACATTGTGGCGAGATCGAACTCTGATTGCGGCTGCACCACTTTATCTCAAAGGACATAGTTCTGGTGAATTTGTATTCGATCACCAATGGGCAGAGTTAGCCGATCGCATCGGAGTTCAATATTACCCAAAATTGCTGGGTATGACACCATTTACCCCAGCTGAAGGTTATCGCTTTTTAATCGCCCCAGGAGAAGACGAAGACGAAATCACCGCGATGATGGTGCATGAAATTGACACTTTCTGCTCAAAAAATCGGATTTCTGGATGTCATTTTCTCTACGTTGATCCCCAATGGCGGCCGATGCTGGAACGGCATGGTTTTACAACTTGGCTGCACCACAGCTACGTCTGGGAAAATGCTGGCTTTAAAACTTTTGATGACTACTTGAAAGTGTTTAACGCCAATCAACGCCGCAATATCAAGCGGGAACGTAAGGCTGTAGAGAAAGCTGGTTTAAGATTGCAACCTCTGAGTGGTGATGAAATTCCCTACTCTTTATTTCCTTCGATGTACCAGTTTTATGCTGACACCTGTGATAAATTTGGTTGGTGGGGTAGCAAGTATCTCACACAGAGGTTTTTTGAGCAGCTACACAATGATTATCGCCATCGAGTCTTGTTTGTCGCCGCATATAGCGAAGAAGATAATTCTCATCCTTTAGGAATGTCTTTTTGTTTATTTAAAGATGACAAACTCTATGGACGCTATTGGGGGAGTTTTCAAGAAATAGATTGCTTACATTTTGATGCTTGCTATTATGCGCCTATTGAGTGGGCGATCGCTAACGGAATCCAAATTTTTGACCCTGGTGCGGGTGGTCGCCACAAAAAACGCCGTGGTTTCCCTGCTATGCCCAATCATAGTTTGCATCGCTTTTACAACAATCGTTTAGGACAAATTATCCGTCCCTATATTAAGGAAGTGAATCAACTCGAACAGCAGGAGATTGAGGCGATTAATGCAGAGTTGCCATTTAGTAACCGGGATTCTTAAAAGTTTGCCAAGGCAGAGGGTGAACGACGAATTACACTTAATATATAGTGTAAAAACCCTGAAAAAAGAAAATTTCTTTTGCTAGTGCTTATGGATTTAATACTTGAAGATTTAGCCGCAATTGATGATAAACTTTCCCAGCGTCATATCGATCTCGATCCGGGTGGATATTTTATTATTTACTTGGATCGAGACGCAGGGTTAATTTATGCCAAGCATTTCACAAACGTAATTGACGATCGCGGTTTAGCTGTCGATCCCGAAACGGGGAAGGTAATTCCGGCACGAGGAAAGGTAGAACGAACTTACACAACGGTTTTTAGTGCGAGAACGGCTAAAGAACTTTGCGTGAAGATTTTTGAAGAAACTCAGCCCCCGCCTGTAACTCAATTAAATCATGCGGCTTATTTAGGTCGAGAATTTGTTCGGGCTGAGGTGGCTTTAGTAAAAGGGCAAGAGTATGTTCAGGATTAAGCCAATTTTAGATTTTTAATTTAAGGAAAAATCTAAAATCTAAAATTGAATGACCCTGATTATCCGATTACCCATCAGATGACGGCTGATTTATCTGATAAATGTAGTAAGTCGCCATTGGGATGACGGTGGCGGCAATTAACAACCCTACTACCCAAGCAGTAGCGTTACCTTGGTTAGTTTCTTCTGCTTTCTTGTAGGTGCCTTCTACTTGTACATTGTCAGCAATTTGGGGTGGACCTGGATCGGGTTTACCGGAGAGGACGGCAACCAGGCGATCGCTAGCATCTAGAAATGCCTGATTGTATTTGTTACCATTGCGTAACGGCACACTTACTGTTTCAGTAGCGACACTCTCGGCAATAGCGTCAGTGAGTAAAGGTTTGACTTCATCCCCAGTAATAATGGAAGTACCATTGGTAACTGTGTCAATAACCAATAAAGTTTGATTTGCTTGGGCTTCTTTTGTCGGAAACCATTTTTCAAACAACTCTTTGGTAAAGCTTTCTGGTGTTTCACCGTAGTCAAGGCGGCGAACAGTCACAATTCTGACTTCCTTATTTGTTTGTTTTGCCAAATCCTCGAAAGCACTGCTAATCTTACCTTCATTCAGACGGCTGATAACCTCACCTTGATCCAAAACCCAGGTGTCTGCTGTGAGGCTGGATAATTGATACACACCTGTGGCTAAAGCAGGTGTGGCAAACAGCGAGGCTGTTAAAGTAACCGTCACCAATGTTAAAACCAGCCGGATGAGGTGTTTTTGACTACTAAATATTTGTTTGAGGAGCTGTTTCATCGTGTGATCCCTAAGACAGACTTGCACCAAAAATACTACAGAACTAGTGCAAAAATCACCTCGTTCGCGGTTTTCTCCGGGATCAAGTTTTTGCTACTACCAGCAGATATATATTTTACGGGATTTTTTGATTGCACAAACTTCTGATGATCGCGGTTGCAAGCATAAAATTGACAAGAAATACCGCCCATTTTGAGAATTAACCCAAATGCTTAGGGCGGAATTTGCAAACCATCTAGAAATGATATCGTATAATGAGTATTTTTGGCAGAAAGAAGTATAACTTTTCATATATGCAAGTTGCTTGTCCTGCTATACCCTTTTATGGGTTATCTCTGCAACTTCTCTGATATTTTGGCTAAATCTAGAATAATATATACATGACTATAATTTTAACTAACGACGATGGCATTGATGCCCCCGGTATAAAAGCTCTAATTAAAGCTGTAAATGGCAAAAATGTTATTATCGCGGCTCCTGCCGATCATCAGTCTGGGTGTGGACATCAAGTTACTACCACTCGTGCCATCAACCTCCAGCGACGTTCTGAGACTGAATATGCGATCGCAGGCACTCCCGCCGATTGTGTGAGAATTGCCATAACACAAATTAACGCAGATGTCAAATTTGTGCTTTCAGGTATCAACGCTGGGGGCAACTTGGGAGTCGATGTCTACATTTCTGGCACAGTGGCTGCTGTGCGGGAAGCCGCAATGCACGGTATTCCCGGAATTGCTATTTCCCACTATCGCAAAGCCAAGCAGAATTTTGATTGGGATCTGGCTGCCAAATTGACATCTGAAGTTTTAGCGGACTTACTCAAGCGTCCCCTAGAACCGGGAAGCTTTTGGAATGTGAACTTGCCGAATCTGCTACCAGGAGAACCACATCCTGAGATAGTGTTTTGCCAAGCCTGTAGCAGACCTTTGCCTGTCAACTATCGAATTGAAGGCGATGATTTTTATTATGTAGGAGAATATGGCAAACGCGATCGCACCCCTGGTAGTGATGTGGATGTATGTTTTTCCGGCAATATTGCGGTAACTCAGTTAAGGGTTTGAAACTTTGACACTCTCAGGTTTAAAGATGCTAAGATTCTTGGTTTTTCCAAACAACATTAGCCAAGTTTGGAGGTTTAATTCCCCTACTTTTACAGACAATACATTTTGATGCCTAATTAAAATCTCCCTTACAAAACGTAATTACGAATTACGAATTATTTTAACTTCCCCTCTTCTCTTGCCGTTCTTTGAGTTTTAGCATAATTTCTGCGTGCATCTCGCGGGTAATTGGGTAAAAATACGTTAAAACTAAGCCACAAAGCAAACAAACGGTAGGTATTGGCCCAACAGCAATACGAATAGCAAACAGTGCCGATTCTGGTTGGATAGGTAGTGGACTTCCGGCTACGGATTCTTTGAAACCCGATACTTGCAAAGCATTTCCTACCAAAAACAGTCCAAAAGCTAAACCAAATTTTTGTAGCAAAACCATGAAGCCATAAAAAATACCTTCTCTGCGCTGTCCCGTTTGCAGTTCATCTAATTCAATCACATCTGGAATCATCGACCAGGGAATTAGATAAGCTGTGGATACACCAATCCCTGCCATAACAGCCATCACATACATCAAAACTATTTGACCAGGCTGTAAGAAAAATAGTCCGGCCGCTGCTATAATCCACAAACTCATTCCGAGAAAATAAACAACTTTTTTGCCGATTTTTTTACTCAACGCTCCCCAAACAAATAGCATCAATAGAGCAGTTCCTTGCACTGCAATCATGACTGTGGGCACATCTGATTCTTTGAGTCCCATACAATTGACTACAAAATAGGGAATAATGCTGGCTGTTACCTGCACACCTAGCCAAGAACAAAGATATATACCAATAACAAATAAAAAAGGTCGGTTACTAAAGACAATTTTTAGCTGTTCAAAGAAAGGGAGAGATTCAGGTTCCTCGGTTTGGATGCGTTTGGCCTCAAAAGCCAAGATGCGATCGCGGACTCCAAAAACGCACCAATATAATCCTAAAATCGAAATTACAGTAGAAACTGCTGCTAAAACGATATATTGTTGTTGGCGATCGCTAATTTGAGAAAAAATAATTTGCGTTAAAATCAACGACAGAATGCTGCCACCAATAGAAAATGTAAAGCGATAGCTGTTAAGGCTGGTGCGTTCGTCGTAATCTTGAGTTAGTTCTGGAGTCATTGCCGTATAAGGCAAATTTACAACCGTGTAAAACGCTTGAGATATCACCCCAATCGCTACGTAATACCAGAACAGCGGCCAAATATTCTCACTCTGATTTGCACTAAATCGCGGTACAATCCACTGCAAGAAGAAGAAAATCCCAAAGGGAATAGCCCCATAAAACATCCAAGGAAGACGACGACCCCAACGACGAGATTTCGTTTTATCAGTCAGAAACCCGACAACCGGATCATTTATCCCATCCCAGATTTTGCCAATCATCAAAATACTGCCAGCTAAACCCGCAGGGATACCAGCGACATTCGTGAAGAAAACCAGCAGAAAAAAGACGGATATATTTGCAGTGATTGCCGGGCCTAAATCTCCTGCACCGTAAGCCAGTTTTGTTTTGAAGTCGAGTTTTTCACTAAGAATATCTCGTTGGGCATCGCCATCAGCAGCATAATCTTTCATAATAACTTGCGCTCATACTAAAATAAAAAGTTTGCAGTTTGCGTAGCCCGTCGTAGACATCGCCTTCAATACTAGCCATCTACCACTCCCGTTAGACTTATGCCAGACCTTTATGTTTCTTGGTCAGATTATCACCAAAAAATTGAACAACTGGCTATCCAGATTTATCAATCCAGTTGGGAATTTAACCAGATTATCTGTCTTGCCAGAGGAGGATTAAGAGTTGGAGATATTCTCTCCCGGATATATCAGCAACCTCTGGCAATCTTAGCAACCTCATCTTACAGTGGCGCTGGTAAGCAAGAAAGAAGTAATTTAATTTTCTCCCGCCACTTGACAATGACTGCCGAAAAGTTAGGTTCGCGCATTCTCTTAGTAGATGACTTAGTAGACTCTGGCATCACACTCCAACAGACTATACCTTGGCTCAAGCACAATACTGATTCCCCAATTGAGGAAATTCGCACCGCCGTTCTTTGGTATAAAGCCTGTTCAGTTATAGCACCCGATTATTATGTCGATTACTTGGCTGACAACCCCTGGATTCATCAACCCTTTGAACACTACGAGCAGATGAATATCGCAGAACTTGGGGCTAAAGTCAGTTCGTGTTGATAATTAAGAATTCAAAAAGGTTATGAAGTGAGCTTTTTTGCCTCACCAGATTTTTTACTATATTTTGCCAATTTTGGTATATTTACCTACATCTCTGACTGCGTTAGAACTTTGGCGCGTCTGTGCCGATTTATTTTCATTGTTAGAGTGTAGACCCTGCGATCCAAAGCCTACAAAAATTTGACTCCGAAGGTGTTTGAAGGCATTCGTGATGGGTAATTTTTTTCGGATATAAGCTGCCAATTGAGGCAACGCGAGATGCGATCTTGTTTTTGATCAGAAATTACAACTAACCGAGTAATATATGTAGAGTTGACAAATGTAACCCTTGGGGTTACGATTCAGACAGTGATTAAAACCTTCAAGCATAAAGGACTGGAAAAACTTTTTGAACTTGATGATAGAAGCGGTATTCAGCCTAAACACGCAGAAAAATTACTAGATATTCTTGATAGACTTCATGCATCTTCTCAAGTTGAGGACATGAGATACCCAGGTTCTAGGCTTCACCAGTTAAAAGGCGATCGAAAAAATGAATGGTCAGTAAAAGTATCTGGAAATTGGCGTGTAACCTTTCAATTTGAAGATGGTAATGCTTACGTTGTTGATTACGAAGATTATCACTAGGAATTTGATTATGATAACTAAAAGAAAGCCGAGACATCCTGGTGCTTTGATTAAGCGTCAATATTTAGAACCTTTAAAGATGACCAATACTCAGCTAGCTGAGATTTTAGATGTCTCGCGTAAAACAGTTTCAGAAATTGTAAATGAGCAAGCTGGTGTTTCTCCCACTATGGCGCTTCGTTTAGCAATAGCTTTTCAAACGACTCCAGAACTTTGGTTAAATCTTCAGCAAAACTACGATCTTTGGATTGCTGCACAAGAATCTGAAAGTTTGAAAAAAATATCTCCTATCAATTTACAGCCTTCTTAATTAGCAGTCTAATAGAATGTGTAAAGCTCAGAGACATAGCTCTGGGCTTCTAATTATACAGATTTTAAATAAATTACTAGACTAACTTAACAGACTAGTGAAATTGAGATTCAGAAAGATGCAATTAACCAAAACCCCTATTAAGAATAAAAACAATTAATACGGATGCAAACGACCGCCTCTTTCGCTAGATTTGTTCAGATGTAGTAATCTCAATATTGTGAGCATTACGATCAAGCTTATCTTGAAAAAACTTGAGAAGTTCCGCTTTATGTTGAAGCAACCATTCAGAATTGTTATTAGGGTACAAATATATGTTGTAAGTGTAAGCGTTTTCATCCCAAGTAATTTTGTGAACTGCTTTGCAATGGTAAAAGAAATTAACTATTCTTGTTAGAGTGCTTATAGGCTTTTGTCCTTCAGATGTACATGATAAATCAAGATTTTTGTAAATACTCAATTTTGTTGTGTTGCACCGAAAATCAATTTCATTCTTGCCTTTACATTTATTACATATATGACACAGAACTTGTGAGTTTTTTATAGATATTTCTCCCCCCAGAGAAAGCGGTTTAATGTGATTGATTTGTAAATTACTCTCGGTATTGACTCCACAACATAGGCAAGCATTCCCGTCTCTTTCTTCTACTTCTTGGGTTAGCTCTCTATAATCTTCCTTCTTTTTAATTTCTGCTTCTACAATACATTTTTCTAGTTGTTTGGTGAAAAGCTCTGTCTCCCATTTTATTTTCTTCATTGCTGTGAGTATCAGTTCCTTTACATTCTTTTCTGTTGTTGTGTAAAGAATGTCTACTATTAACTTTTGAAGAATTCCCGACGTATCTGCAAGAAGAGGTCGTTCAAGTAAAGCTTTTTTAATCCCGTGGTCTTGAGGTTTGATATTGTCGTAAACCAGATCGCCATCTTCTTGTAAGTGTATCTTTCTCTTATTCTTGAGAACTGACATCAATTTTCTTGTCTCAGACTTAGACCATGTTGCGCGGCTATCCCTTGGCTCTTCTGGACTGGATTCCATCATCTGCTGCACCCCTTTCTTTTTCTGTCGGTACGTGATGGTTCTATAATTCCCAAAAATGCGATCGCATTTTCACCCCCGAATACCCCCCCGTTTTTAGATTTCAACCTGGGGAAGGGGAAAGAAAAAACCTTTAACCTTTTTCCTAAGCCAAATTCCTAGCCTAAAATGTTTAACCGAGCAGTATTGGGAGAGGGGTGTCTTTTGTCATTGGTCATTATTAAGGGCTTTCAGCCTGTTTGCGTTTGGTAACATACTTAGGTTATTTCGCGTCAATTTACTTAGTTAAGTTTTTGATATCTCCCCAAACTTAGGACTCCACCACCCTTTTGGCGTACTGAAATAAGCTACATCTTTATGTTTCGTATCTTTACGGGATTGTGCGTTAGAACATCGCAACATTGTCTTACTCTGCCCCTCTTTGATGTAACTGTACTCCTCTAGAGGTTTTTTACATACCGGGCAGGGATATGCCGTCATCTTGACGGGAGGCTTTTGTTGATTTTCAGCTTGGACTGTTTTAGCTTGTGGTGGCTGCCAAGTTTTGTTAAAGTCGCTCCAAAATAGCACGACATTTTCACAGCCTTTTGTGCATTTGAGGAAATATTTCTTTTTAACTTTAGTACTCGGAATTTTGGCGAGAAAATTTTTGCACTCAGGGCATCGCGTTTTAGAAGTTTCATATTTGCGATCGCTTATCACATTAGCTTTACCTGTTGGGGAACTCGCAACTACAGTTTTAGCTTTGGAAAGCGCTGGTACAAAATAATTCTGGTTCCAACTAGTTAAATAATGCTGCCAAGAATTTTTTCCTTCGGAAATTGCATCAAGGGCATCTTCCATTTTCGCTGTGAATTCCGCCTCTAGTAAATCTGGTAGTGCTTTGAGCAAAAACGCATCAACTTCTAACCCTAAAGCTGTTGGTTGCAGATGGTCTTTTTTCAACTCGACATAATTTCGTTTTTTTAAGGTAGCAACAGTAGGAGCATAAGTACTTGGGCGACCAATTCCTTTACGTTCCATCAGTTGTACTAATTTTGGTTCACTATAACGCGGTGGTGGCTGCGTCTGCTTCTGCTCATGTCCAGCATTCTCCAGTTTCAATGCTTGTCCCTGTTGTAATGAAGGTAAAATACTATCCTTGCTGAGATTGTTCCAGTACCGGGCATAACCATAAAATTCAATTACTTGCCCTCTAGCTGACCACAGTAGAGAACCAGACTGAGTAATCACCAAAGTTTTACGCAATTGTGCAGCACGACACTGAGAAGCAATTGACCGTTTCCAGATCATTACATACAGATTAAACTCATCATCAGGAAGTTCTAAACGCAATTGAGCTGAGGGACGAAATACATCTGTTGGACGAATCGCCTCATGTGCTTCTTGAGCTGATTTGCTACTACGATGCTTGGCGACTTGCTGCGGTACATTCTGCGGATCATTTTGCTCTAACCATTTACGAGCGCTGGCACAAAATTCTGGACTCAGCATTACTGAGTCTGTTCGCATATATGTAATCAGCCCTGCCTCATAGAGCTTTTGAGCAACAATCATGGTTTTGTCAGGAGCAAACCTCAGCTTTGAACCGGCTGCTTGCTGAAGGCTGGAAGTTGTAAATGGTGGCGGTGGCTGACGGTTAACGATTTTTCCTTCAAAATGAATCACCTGATGAGGATGTCGCTGTGCTTCTTCAACTAAACGTGTTGCCTCTGCTTCGGAAAGAACACGTTTAGATTCCGGTGTTTCTGGACTATTACCAACCTTCGCGTCATCGTGAGTTTCAGTTTCTTGGTCTGCTGTATCTTTTGCAGAATCCACTGTCCCTTTGTAAAAAGCCCGAAATCCTTCAGCATAATCTACCCAAACACTCCAGTAATCTTGGGGGACAAAAGCCAGAATTTCGTTTTCTCGCTGACAAATTAGGTGCAACGTCGCGCTTTGGACTCTGCCAACACTTTTAGCACCGTTATTCAATGCCCAAACTAAAGGGCTACCCTTATAACCCACCAACTTATCTAGACAATCTCGGCACAATCCAGCACCAATCAAATTTTGGTCTAGCTTTCTGGGATTAGCGATCGCACTCTGTACCGCCGATGCTGTAATCTCAGTATAAATTACTCGTTTCGGTTCCTTTAAACCCAGCGTTTCTTTGAGATGCCAAGCAATTGTCTCGCCTTCCCGGTCTGGGTCAGTTGCTAAGACAACTTCATCAACCTGCTTCACCGCAGACTTGAGCTTCTGGATTGTTTCTTTTGCTCGTTGGTCACGCGGAACGTAATTGCACCTTACATTACTGCCGTCCATGACGAAGCCCAAGGAATCGTCCCCTTCATTGCTGAGTTCTCGGATATGGCCACAACTGGCTAAAACTTTCCAATCCGAACCCAGAATTTGACTGAGTTTTTTGACTTTTCCGGGAGACTCTACCACAAGCAGGCGTTTGATCATAGCAACTGCATTCTAGATTTTGAGCAATAAACTGGCAATTTAAATTAGCGTTCGCCTATCTTCGTCATCTGGATTTTCTAGAATACTGTACCAAAAAGCTTTGGAAATTGCTCAACTCAGTTTAGAGGTAAATCATCTCAACACTATCCATTTATACCTTTGTATAACTGTTGCTTCTGTCACCTGACGATAATGAACTAATGTGAATTGCGATCGCAATTCGTTTGAGCATCTCTGCGTCTGTAATTTTGGTAAGCGATCGCGATTATTGCACAGATATAATCTATTACCAGGCGTAGGCTAGCAAGAACCGCAGGCATCGCAGCGCTCAAAAATAAAAAGATGTATTTTATCAATACTTCAAGCATCTTGAGGTTTCCTGCTTTGAAAGCCTCGGCTCAAACTTCTTTGTGACTGCTGTCTGTAAATTTTGACTATAAACTCTGAAAATGTGAAGAACACACTAAGAGGATTTTTTAGCACATAAGTAGGTCGGCAGAAAAATTTACAAGTATGTAACAACAAATTAATCATGTTTCAGGCATTCTTCCAAAAAAACTATGTCTGACTCCTTGCACTTTGCTTTTCATCCTCGAAGAAAGTTTATACCAAAGTCTTTGTAGACCAAGCTTTTCCCGTTTATCAAAACAGAATTTAGGAGTCAGGATTCATCCTGAATCTGTATGATTGGCGGATAGCGCAGCGTCTCGTAGAGAGCATCTTGATTACGACCGGAGTAACGGAAACGTCTTTGTTAGCGTAGCGGGGCGTAGCCCATTCTGATTCCTTCTTCAAACCGATTGCGATTTATTTATCTTTACATAGTTTACTTTTTTCACGACTATTTACTTACATATTTCCCCTACAATGTAAAGAGTATGCAAAGATACTTTTTGAAGTATAGACATACAAGTAAATTTCAGTATTTAGTTAGTATCAGGTTATTTAAATGTTCTCTCTTTTTAAGCTAGACACCCACAGGCAATAGCCCACAACGAGGGGATGAAAATAACCTTCTGTATCAAGAGTTAACTGTTCCCTATTTTCAAGACACTAGGATTTACGCATTGACAAAAAAATTAAAGTATGAAGTGTGATTTTCAGGCATTTAAGCTTGATTTCGTGATGTTTTTGCAAGAATGCCTAAGTTGGGGCTGCGCCTACGGTATTTAATCAAGGATGCTTGTAAAAACCCTGAAATGAACTATTTGAGTTCATGCACAAAGTCATTAATTTGTACAGTGCATGAGATTTTGATATGCAGATAGGTGCTAGTTGCAATCTGCTCAACAGTGTGGATTTTCAATAAAAATTACTGTCCCTCCAGAGGGAAATCAAAATATGTCGAAAGTGTCAACTATCGGCGGGTTTTTGTGTTCTAAAACAGTACTAAATCAGGGCTGAGAAATTTAAATTTACGGGAATATCGATTAAGGAAGGTAAAAGTTATGACAAATATCATTGGAACTAACAGTAATGATATTCTACTGGGCAGTAATGACGCTGACATAATTAACAGTAAAGTAGGCAACGATACCATTACAGCTCAACAGGGCGATGACACTCTGACTGGTGGTGGCGGCAAGGATAAATTTATTTACAACTTGGGTGATGGGACTGATACTATCACTGATTTTGGTGGCATAGGTAAAGGAACAAACCCGACAGCAGCAGTTATTGGCGAAGTAGATACGATCAAATTCCAGGGTGCTGATTTGACTGCCCAAAATCTGTTGCTTACCCAGAATGGTAATAATCTGGAAATCACCTTTGATGGGGTTGCTAATACCAAAACGATTCTAAAAAACTTCAAACTAGAAAACCTCGATAACCTGAAAGCTTCTGGAAACAGACCAGCTATTGGTAATATCCTGTTTGATGGGCAAACTAGCATCACCGATAGTTTTGATGTCTTTGATGCCAACTCCACTGCAACTAGCGTGTTCAACAAGAACACGGTGACTTTCCTCAATGACCTCGACAACAACGTTACAGGTTTAGATAACTCAAATGATGTCATCAATGGTCAGGGTGGGAATGACCGCATCGACGGCAAGAGTGGCAACGACTTGCTGCGGGGTGGTACGGGAAATGATACTCTCATTGGTGGTACGGGGAACGACACCCTTATTGGTGATGCTGGTAATGATTCCCTCGACGGTGGTGCTGGTAATGACTTGCTACGGGGTGGTGCTGGGAACAATATCCTCAACGGTGGTGCTGGTGACGATAACTTGAATGTTGACTCTTCAGCAGGCAATAATCTCTTGTCTGGTGGCGATGGCAATGATAGTCTCTCGGCATTAGGGGACTACGAAGGTAATGTGGTGTCTGGTAATAATACTCTCAAGGGTGGCGCTGGTAACGATACCTTGATTGCTGACGGTTCCGCAGGCGATAACTTACTGGATGGTTCCAATGGCAATGATTATCTCTCTGCCTCTAGTGGCTACTACGACCCTAAAGTGTCTGGCAATAACACCCTCAAGGGTGGCGTTGGTAACGATACCTTGAGTGCCTTACTTTCAACAGGTAAGAACTTCCTGGATGGTGGTGATCATAACGATTATCTCTCTGTCAATCTTTCCTCTGGTAATAACACCCTCAACGGTGGTGCTGGTGACGATTACTTGAGTGCTAATATTTCAACAGGCAATAATCTGCTGTCTGGTGGCGATGGCAATGACTCTCTCTTTGCCTCAGAATTTGAGGGCTATAGGTTTGATAACACTTCGGGGAATAACACCCTTAACGGTGGCGCTGGTAGCGATTACTTAAATGTTAACTATTCACGAGGCAATAATCTGCTTTCTGGTGGAGATGGCAATGATTCTCTCTCCGGTTCTAGCTACGGCCGCGGCTTCGGAGGAGCTTTTTATAACACTACTGGAAATAACACCCTCAACGGTGGTGCTGGTGACGATAATTTGAATGTTGATTATTCAACGGGCAATAATCTACTCAATGGAGATAATGGCAATGATTATCTCTCAGCTTCTGGCTACGAATACGACAATTCTGGCGACGAAAAAGGAGTTTATCGCAGGACATCAGGCAATAACACCCTCAACGGTGGCACGGGTGCTGATAAATTGATTGTTGATTATTCAACAGGCAATAACCTACTCTTGGGAGGTGATGATAATGATTACATCTCTGCATTTGGCGCATTAGGGAATAATACCCTTAGCGGTGGTAATGGAAATGACACCCTCAAAGGTGGCAATGGAAATGATATCCTGACAGGTGGTTTTGGTAATGATAGCCTCTATGGAAATGATGGTAATGATACCTTTGTTTTCAATGGCTTTAATCAAGGTGTTGATCATCTTTATGACTTCAACGTAACTAATGACCGGATTCAGGTATCGGCTGCTGATTTTGGTGGCGGGTTATCAATAGGTTCACTTCAACAAAGTCAGTTTATTGTCGGAACATCTGCAACGACAAGCAATCAACGATTTATCTATGATTTTTCTACAGGTGGACTGTTCTTTGACCAAGATGGCAGTGCATCTGCCTTTAATCAGGTAAAATTTGCCCAATTATCTGCTGGATTGTCACTAACCAACGACAAAATTGTTGTTGCTTAATGGTGATTAACACTCTTCCATAAATAAACAGCACAGATAGATTGCGAGGTACTATTTTCAGCACCTCGCATTCGTATTCATAAAGCGTCAAAAATGCCTATTTCAAATAGTTGCCATAGTTACTTAAACGCTCAAGGAGGGTGCTAGGGCTAAAGTTTTCGTCAGATCGGCAAGGAGAACGCGATCGCAGAGGTTAAACAATTCTATCTCGGTCTGCGTCTGTCGCATTAGCCGTAGGAAATGACCTTCAGCGTCAACACTCAGGGCAATGTAGTTGAGGAACATTTTCAGATAGCCTACACGCGATCGCTCTGGCATAGTTGCTGCTGTGGGGGTCTGCCATAAACGATCGATATAGTTGCGTACTTCTACTAAAGGAACGGGTGCGATCGGCTCGAAGCGCAAAGCTTGCCGAATTTGATTAAAAATCCAAGGATTGCCAATCGCCCAGCGCCCTACCATCACACCAGCCGCGCCCGTTTGAGAAAGCACTTCAATAGCAGTTTTTGCAGAGTTGATATTGCCATTTGCAAGCACTGGACAATCAACTCGTCTAACCGCTTCAGCAATTAAATCATATCTCACTGCCCCGTGGTACATATCTTTCACTGTGCGACCATGCAAACTCAATAAATCAATGTTGTGGCGATTGATTATATCTAGAATTTTGTAAAAGTTATCTGTATTTTCAAAACCTACGCGCATCTTGACAGTCAAAGGGCGATCGTTCACTGCCTGCCGCAATTCTGCTAAAATCCGATCTATTTTTTCTGGTGAGAGCAACAACCCACCCCCAACATTTTTGCGATAGATTCTAGGTGCCGGGCAGCCCATGTTCAAATCAACTCCAGCGATATTATAGCGGCAGAGATCAATTGCTGTTCTTACTAAGTCTGGAATGCTTTCGCCAATCATTTGAGCAAAAACGGGGCGACCCGTGTCGTTTTCGGTGATTGCTGCCAGAATGTTACGATTGAGCCGTGAGGTATCATTGACGCGGAAATACTCGGTGAAGAAGTAGTCAGGGCTGCCATAGTGGGCAATTACCTTCATAAACCAGAGGTTTGTCACATCCTGCATAGGCGCAAGAGCGGTGAGGGGTAGGTATGGATGGAGTGATTGGGGGAGCGATACCTGGGACGACATGAATATGAGAGCGTTTGACAAAGCATCACTCTATCAAAAAATCCTTACTAAAAGTTGTAACCTTCGTCAGTTTTGCTGTAGGTGTAGATGCGATATCTACGATGATTACTGAGCTTCTTGTACTGAGCGCAGTCGTAAAGCCTGCGGCATAGCTACGCTTAGGGCGCAGCCTCTCGTAGAGAAGTGCGGGCTACGCCTATGCTAGATAAAACTTGTAAGAGTTACACATCTGTTATCTATGTCAAATTAAGGTTAAAACCAGTAGGGACGCATAGATATACGTCTCTACAGCCAATTAATATCAAGTCCAGTCAATCACTTATGATTACCGCATCTGTGCAAAAATCGGAAAAGCTTCTTTCCCCCTGCCACCTGCGGTCTAAATGATAAGTCTTTAGCCGGACACGATATAATTGTTGATCAAGATTTTTTAAAAGCGAGTATAAAATCTTGTATAGCAGCAAGCAAAACAAGAATCATACCAATTAATCCCTCCGCCTAAAATCACATATTGTTATTCTCTAGCAATGACAATATCGTTCGACTTAATGACTGCATAAGCTTCTTTTCCCTCAGATAGTTCTAACTCTTCTGCCGAAGCTCTGGTGATAATTGAGGTTAATTCTACTTTATGAATAATTTCCAGAGTTACCTCACTATTAACTGCTCCATAAACAACTCGTTTAACAACACCTTTAAGAATATTGCGAGAGCTAACTTTTAGTGATTTCTTAGGAATAGTACTTTCTATGCTAGGCTTCTGAGTATAGTAAATATCTTCCTGTTTTTCCTGCTGAGTTGGTGGTAATACTGTTCCTGACGAGTGCTGAGTGAGACTACGCACAAGTTCTCGCAAAATCTCAGTCTTGGTACGTTGAGACTGCTCGCAAAACTCCTCTAGAATCTTCCGCTCGTCCTCTGAGGTTTGAAATGTAACCCATCCTTGTTCTTTTCTTGGCATAATAATATTATTTATCAATTTTGGTTATCTTGGTAAGATTCTACCAACTATCAATTCGATATGTCGTTTTAGTAATAACATTTTTTTTGCGATAATTTTCGGCATTTTTTGCAAAATAAATCAACTAATCCGATCTAAATAACTACATAAATATTTATTTTTTTGTAGTTACAAAATATTTTGTTCCTTGAAAATGTCTAAGCATCACTATCTTTATAGTAACTAGGATAGTATGATGTTAGCCTATGGTATTTGTCGAGATAGCGATTGCAGGGGTAATCTGGCAGAAAATTCCACTGGCGTAGGCGTAGCCCGTCGCAGACATCGCGTGAGTGCCCTAGGATTATCTAACGTGAGTTCACAGCCGGGGGATGAAACACCTAAAATCGCGTTCTCAAGACCTGCGGAGTTTATTTGAGAACAATATCACCATTGAATACGTCGCAGAACCCCTTAAAGCTATGCCAGCTAATGCGGAGGTGACAGAAGTGCTGCATTGGATGCAGGCACAAAATTTTGATGTTATCGGCGTTGAGACAGGAGATATTATCAGCGGTTATGTAGAACGCTCCAGTTTGATTCAAGGTAAAGAAGGCAAGTGTGGCGACTATCAACGGGTGTTTCATCCCAAAGAACTAATAGCCATTTCCACCCCACTGATAAAGTTGCTACCCATCCTGCAACAAACTCCACGATTGTTTGTCTTGGACTGCAATCAGGTAAGTGGTATTATTACATGTGGCGATTTGCAGAAAGCACCCGCACGAATGCTGCTGTTTGGCTTGGTAACGCTCCTAGAAATGAATTTGCTGCGGCTGGTGCGGATTTACTATCCTCAAGATTCTTGGCAAGAAGTCCTCAAACCTGAGCGCTTAGAAGTTGCTCAACGGCTATGGCGAGAGAGTCAGGAAAGAAACGAAGCTACGGATTTGTTAGATTATCTGCAATTTTGTGATAAGCGAGAGTTGATTTTAAATCAGCCAGAACTTCTCCAGCAACTGGGATTAAAATCCAAACGGTTTGGGGAACGCTTCCTAAAGTCTGCGGAACAGTTGCGAAACCGATTAGCTCACGCTCAAAATCTAGTTAGTGGCTCCTCTTGGACAGAGTTAATTTCTCTAGCAGAGGCGATGGAAACGCTGTTAATTCTCTGTGAGGAAGTTGAGTGAATCTTTCAGTTTTTCACTACATTATTTAACCATTTTGTCAAGTCACTCAACACAGTTTTGAGGTCTTTAACGTCTGCTGGGGTTCTGCCTAACAACCAGGTGGCAAAGCTTTCGGGATACTGTTCTGAAAGATAGCGGCAAACGTTATCGATGGAAACTGAGTTTAGAGTTAAAGCATTAAGTAAGAAATATCACAGTTTGCAATAATGTAACTGAGCTTTAACCTTGCTTGTTGAGTGAATCACTAACTTGAGTACCTGTATAATTGGGAACCCAACCTTCGGCGATCGCAAAATAGCGTACTGCTTTGAAATTCAACGATGCAGTTGGACTGCACCAATGCTCAACGTCAGCGGGGATGTAAAGATAGTCTTGTGCCTGAACTAAAAGCTGTACCTGACTGCCATCAGGCCGCACGAAGCCATAGATCATTTCTCCTGCCAACACGTAGAGGGGTTCAGGCGCAGGATGAGTATGGTAACGGCCGTAGGTTGCTATTAGATGGTGAAGATTAAAGGAACCTGGATGCACATTTAGCAAGTCACACCAGATAGCACCATTTTCTTGCTGAAGAAATTCAAAAACGCTGTTATGGAGTTCTACGCAATAACGTTTCTCCGACTCAGTTAAAACGTCTTGGCTTAACAGATTGGGGAAGAGTAGCGATGTTCCTGGATCGTAGTGTCTGAGTTGAATGCCAAAAGGCGCAAGTTCACGAGCTATTTCGCCCAAATCGCTCTCAATTGTACCGTCGTCAAGTAGTAGGTTAGCCATGACAAAAAGACTAATTAACTGTTAAGAAAAGTATACTCTATCTTTGAGCTAAAAAACCACTATTCCCGACTGACAAACCGGGGAATGGGGAATGGGGAATAAATTCTTCCCAATGCCCATTTACAGAATATAATTTATCGCCAGAATGATGTTCATTGGTACCACTAGCATCTAAGCTAGTACGGGTGAACTATATACAGCATAGAATGTCTGACTTAATTCTGTTTTGGCATCGGCGCGATTTACGCATTTCTGACAACACGGGGCTGGCTGCGGCAAAACGGCGGAGTCCGAAGGTGGTGGGCGTGTTTTGCCTCGATCCACATATTCTAGAACGGGATGATGTTGCTCCTGTGAGAGTAACTTATATGATTGGCTGTTTGCAGAAACTCCAAGAGCGATATGCTCAAGTTGGTAGCCAGTTGTTAATACTCCACGCCGATCCTGTACAAGCTATACCAGCTTTAGCAGAGGCAATAAATGCCAAAGCTGTTTTTTGGAATTGGGATGTAGAACCTTATTCACAAGAACGCGATCGCACCGTTATAAATGCTCTCAAAGAAAAAGGTATTGAGTTTCTTGATCAAAACTGGGATCAAATCCTCAATTCCCCAGATGAGATCCGCACCGGTGGTAACAGTCCTTACACAGTTTATACCCCCTTCTGGAAAAATTGGATTACCAAACCAAAAGCGAACCCAGTTGAAACACTACAAAATGTTGAGGGATTAACAGAAGCTGAACAAGAAATTGCAAAACTTGCGGGTTCTTTGACATTACCTTCAGCTAAAGATTTAGGGTTTATTTGGGATGAACAATTAATTATTTCACCAGGAGAGGCGGCGGCACAAGAACGATTAGAAGAATTTACTAATAAAGCTATTACTGAATACCAAGAACAGAGAAATTTCCCCGCAGTTGACGGAACATCACAACTAAGTGCAGCATTGAAATTTGGCGTAATTGGCATTCGCACCGTTTGGCAAGCCACCATCGAAGCACTAGAAAATAGTCGCAGTGAGGAAACAGCAGTTAATATTCGCACATGGCAACAGGAATTAGCCTGGCGGGAGTTTTATCAACATGCAATGTATAACTTCCCGGAATTAGCTGATGGTGCTTTCCGCGACACCTTTAAGAACTTTCCTTGGGAAACTAATGAAGAACATTTCCAAGCTTGGTGTGAAGGAAGAACTGGCTACCCTATTGTGGATGCAGCAATGCGCCAGATGAATGAAAGTGGCTGGATGCACAACCGTTGTCGAATGATTGTTGCGAGTTTCCTCACCAAAGACTTGCTAATTAATCCACAATTGGGAGAAAAATACTTTATGCAGAAGTTGATTGATGGAGATTTGTCTGCTAATAATGGCGGTTGGCAATGGAGTGCTTCTAGCGGTATGGACCCCAAACCTGTGCGAATTTTCAACCCAGCCAGTCAAACACAAAAATTTGATCCAGAAGGGGAATATATTCGGCAATGGGTATCAGAATTAAGGTCTGTAGATACAGAATATTTAGTTACTGGAAAAATTCCACCTTTAGAACGTCATGCTGTTGGCTATCCCGACCCAATTGTGGATCATAAAATACAACAAAACCAGTTTAAACTGCGTTATCAACAACAAAAAAGTATTAGTGGTGGTGAGTAAGATAGTTAGTTGTTAATATTTATTCATAACATCTCTGGCTAATCAACCTTACTTCAAAAACGTTTGTAGTCATGACTGAAGTCCTGATTTTGCTCGCGTAGCGTCTTGGAGAAAGGACTAAAGTCTTTACTACAAACATATCAAATATTTTAACGGGTATCATATTAAGTCTTGATAGGTACACGAGAAATTGTCCATAACACGATCAAAAAGATTAAGTAAATTGCGCCAACCAATCCAAACTCAATCAGAGGAATATAGGTTACTTCGTAAATTCTACCCAAGCCGCGTTCAGTAAGTCCATAAACGACCATTACACTGACTAAAAAAGCTGCGTAGATAGTACGTTTAGTCCAGATACCAACAGGTAGACCGTGGAGTTGGGTAAGTACTAAAATGCCAAAAAAACCAAAGAGAAATGTTGGCCACTTGCTTTGTCCTAGCATCAAAGATACAATTACACTATGTAAAACCACTGTAATTTCTAAAGTGAATGTCCACCAACGGTTGACATGGGCGCGGTTAAATATCAACGACGATTGGAGCAGAAGCAAGAACATATAGAGAAAACCGATTAAGTGCCCTACAGTTGCTTCCATTGGATGATACCAGAAGGTGTAGATAGCGGCAAAGGAGAAAAAGTAGCCGTGGTACAGCTTGATAATTTGCAAAAACTGTTGATGGAATGGAACAGAATTGCCAAAAAACAAACCGCGTCGAGGCGTTTCTAAAATCAGTACGAACACCAGTAACAGTACAACTGCACCTTGAGAAGCCCAAATTGAAGTATCTTGAGCGAGAGCATCATACCAAATGTAGGTCTGGAGGAAGTGTAAAGCGATAAATATACCATTAATGGCAAGCATGAGGTAATTTATCGGGTGCAGGGCTGATTTGTATTTCAACTGCGATCGCTGCGCCCACAATATACACGCCCAGATGCTAAACTGATGCCCAATGTACATACCCCAAGCTGTCGTTCGACTCCAAAAGGTTGGTTGGGGAAGCTTCCAGTAGTACCAGTTTAATCCTTGGTCAGGAAGTTTGATTATGCTTGCAGGAATGCTCCCACCGATCCAAATTGCGTAGGTTAGGAGGATGCTTACAAAGATGCCTAAAAATAATACTCGGCGACCTGTCATATTATTAATTCGTAATTCGTAGTTCGTAATTCGTAGTTCGTAATGTTTAATAACAAGGGGAGAATAACCCTCTCAAAGTCCTCCTTTTTAAGAAGGATTTAGGAGGATGTAGAGTTTTGGATACATCAGTAATAACTTTAGATCCTCTAAGATATAGATGTTAGGCTACACGTTCTTTGTTTGATTCAGATGCACTTTTAGTAACTCGTAAACTAAGAAGCAAAGCTACGATCATTACTAAAAATCCGCTCAAAAAAGGAGAATCACTCCCAAGTTTCATAAAACTAATCCCTGCCCAAATTGGCCCAACGATGCGTGCTAAGGCAGAACAAGAACTGGCAATTCCTAATATTTGTCCTTGCTCTTCTGGGGCAGTCATCTGGGAAATTAGGCTATTCAATATTGGTTGACTAACACTAATTCCCCATGCCACAAGTGTAGTAGCGACCAACAATAAACTTAAGCTTTGTGAGAATCCAATTAGCAGTAATCCTAAACCTAACCCTAATATCCCCAAGGTCAGTAATTTGATTTCACCAAAGTTTTTCTTGAGGAATCCGATTAGTCCTCCTTGAACGATTGTGCTAACAATCCCCATGAAAGCAAAAAGATAACTAGTTTGTTGAGGGCCCCAGTTTAATTGCTGCTTAGACCATAAAGCTAATGTAGAGTCCATAGCTGCAACTGCAAAGGTAACAAAAAAGTAGATACCTACAAGCACACAAAACTGTGGACGCTGTGACAGTTGTAATAAGTTCAGCCGTCGCCGGCGGTGGCGATTAGCTTGCATCTTGGCTTTAGTTTCAGAATTTAGAGATTCAGGAAGTAACATCAAAGCACAAAGCAATGCAAATAAAGATAATCCACCTGAGAACAACGACGGTAAATGAAAGTTAGCGTTGTCTGGATCTGACCCGATGAGAAGACCTCCAATAGCTGGGCCGAGAATGAAGCCAAGACCAAAAGCTGCTCCGATTATGCCCATACCACGGGCTCGATTAGCTGGCGTAGTAATATCTGCGATGTATGCCTGAGCAGTACTAATATTCCCTGCCATAATTCCCGCAAGACTACGAGCAAGAAACAACATCCATAATGAGTTAGCAAAGCCTAAGCCTGTGTATGCTATTACAGAACCGAATAAGGTCAGTAATAAAACCGGACGACGACCGTAGCGATCGCTAAATCTGCCCCATAGTGGTGCAAATAAGAACTGCATTAAAGAATAAATAGCCACAAGTAGAGTGGCTTCATTAGGTTTTGCGCCGAATTGTTCAGCATACAAAGGCAGTATCGGCAGAATAATTCCGAAGCCCAGCAGGTCTATAAATACAGTCAAAAATAAGACCAATATAGGCCTGCTATTATTTTTGCTCTCCATAGTGCAATTCCCTTTTTTAAAAAATATATGTAACTCGGATTGGTTTTATGCACAGCAGGGAATGCTCAATCGTAAAGACCCATTGAATGCAATCAGTAATCAGTTCAAGCAAAATGCGTGTATTTGAGCGTGGTTGAGCGAAATAGCGTGGAATAAACCCATTATGAAAATTAAGCCAGTAATACTACTAATAAAAGCAACTACGATTTCGTGCTTCCGTATAGCTTTTTGTATCTTAGCTTCTATGATGTGTTCGACTTCTTTGTATGACATTGACTTGAATTTGGCTAAAGATCAAAATGTTGCGGAACTTACGTCTGATAGAAGTTGGAGTATGTTTGGAACTTCAAACTTCTTCAATCACGAGCTATTTCGACGCTGTGTGAGCATCAAAATAAGTCGTATTGATCGTGACGTTAACGAGTATTGCTAACATCATTCGTAATTACAATCAGTGCTAGATGATTTCCGTAAAATAAATTACCCGATCGACCTATTGAGCAGGGTAAAGGCATCTAAAGTATAAGAATCCTTTAATAGCAAGGGTTTTGGCTTTTTTTGAGTTAGCCTATTTTTCATCAATATCCTTATACAGCATGAATTTCTGAAATCCCGTGCGATCGCCCTGATCTATTGAGTTAGTTGTGATTCCCTAATGGGAAAATGACTGTTTGATCTGGTAATTTCTTATTCAAAAATCTCCTTAGCTCTGGACTAATGACTGATAGCGACACGAGAAAGCGAGTCCACGTAAGCATTGCTACGGGGATCTTACTACTCAAAGTGCCTCGGAAAGAGTATGTTGGAGACCACCCAATCAGAGATTTTGGTGTGGGCTACTGTACCCTCTTCCAAATTACGAATTAGAATTAATTATTTGGCTAAGTTACGTTGGCGTAGCTTCAAAACAGCACCAGAAACACCAAAAGCTAATATTGCCAAGGTATAAGTCGATTCGGGAACTGCAAGAATACTTACTTGATTAATGGCCAAACCGAATTGGGGAGCAGAACTACTAAAAACTAGTCGTGAGATGTTTGGAGTGTCACTACGAACTCCCAAGAACACTGCCGAATTATCTAATGCTAAGGACGAAATATTTGGAACTGAGAAACTAGCCAACAGGTTATTGGTGCTATCAAAAGCGTTGAGAAAAGTTTCAATTTTCAATTTACTACTGTCTATAGCTATCTGAGCCCCAGCGCCGAAAACAGGCTGGGCAAAACTAATTGTTAAAGGTTCACCGTTACCCTTAGTACCAGGATCAGGAGTACCAGGAGGAAGAGGGATAAAACCTGTAGGATCTATACCTCCAAAGAGAATAAAATCACCTGAAGCGAAGTTACTCCGAATTCCAGGGGAAGGTAAAGTTTGAAAAACAAACGGTGGAGTAACCCGAGAATTATTAGTTGGAGCTATATTTATATCTAACCCTAAACCACCTTGGGATGTTGTTGAGAAAGAATTAGGTAAAAAAACAGAAAAGTCAGGAGCAGAGGGATTGAATACTTTACCCAAACTTCCCCAATTGACTTGATCGTTACCTTCTAAACCTGCACGTTCCGTTACTAAAAATGTAGCTGCATTAACTGGTAATGGGAGAATCGTGACTATACCTGTAATTACGGTTAAATATTTTACAGACAGCTTATTGAATAATTGATTGATTGTAAATTGCACCAAGCTCACTCCTTAATTTTGTAGAATAATATCATTAAAATAGGATAATTCAACACCAAAAATTAAACAGTATGTTTTTCATGGCAAACGCATCGAATTTATAAAACTCTTACTAAATAAGGCTTTTAGCTAGAAAATAGCCTAAACTATCAAACGCTAACCCCCTTGCTGTTAAAGGATTATTATACCTTAGATGCGTTTACCATAGTGTGTTGGGTCGAGAGATTTGAAGCAACTGCCATATTCAATGAATATGTTGCAAAAACTTTTGGTTTTCCAGTATTTTTCGCACCAAATTATTAGTTAAACATCAAAATTTGGCTTTAAAATCTAGCTTCGAATACCTAACTAATAGAAAAGCGTAAAATTTTAAAAGATAACGCCTGTTTTTGCCGTACAGCAATATTTTCAGGTTTCTAGCAGATTGATTTAGGATATAAAGTACTGAATAACCAAATTTTTTGAGGGCTAGCTGGTGAGAGTTGACACAATTCATACTTTTACCAGCCCAACCTCATTCTGTTTTTGCAACATAACTTTTATCCTGGGGTACAGAGACAATTACTCGTGTCTGTACTACTCTCAATTTGTTATGTGTAAACTAATAGTCAGTGCTTCCACAACAAAGGGCAAAAAGCTTTAACTTGTCATGGAGATATAACCCGTAGAACTTTACACTAATTGAATACTCACATTGGATGAGAGATTTTCAATGAAGGCGAATTGATTACCTAAGAAAGACAAGTTACCACTAGAGTTGTCATACGTAAAGTCTCCACTGTTAGTAGTACCAAACCCTGCTTTAGAAACTTGGATTACGTCACTCTGACCAAAGGTGTAATCTTTGATAATGTCAATAGCATCACTTAAGCTATTGAAGATAAACTTATCTGCACCAAAACCACCGGTGAGAATATCGTTACCTTGCTCACCGATGATGGTGTCATTACCGAAGCCACCGGAGATAGTGTCATTACCATCTCTACCTTCTAATCGGTTATTTTGGCTATCGCCAGTAATGCTGTCACTTGCATTTGTACCGATGAGATTATCAAAGTTGAGTACATTAAATGTTATTGTCCCCAGACTAGGAACGTTAAGGGCAGAGATAGTTTGCTCCTGTAAGTTAGCGATGACAGATACACCAGCAACAGATTGAGAGGAATCTATGGTGTTATTAGCAACGCTAGCATCAGCAATAACTGTTTCTACTTTAAAAACTGTGTCTGTTCCAAAGCCGCCAGCTTTGGTGATTTGTCCTACACCTGATAGGGTGATTGCTTTGCCTAGTTTGCTGTAGTCTGCTGTATCTAGACCATCTCCACCATTAATGCTGTCGTTACCCCGACTGCCCTTGAAAGTATCATCGCCTGCACCACCTATCAATGTGTCATTGCCATCTCCACCATCAATCAGGTCGTTGCCATCTCTACCATCAATTAGGTCATTCCCAGCAAGACCAGATAACTGGTTATTTTGGCCGTCGCCCTTAAGGGAGTCATTGTTAATTGTGCCAATGACATTGGCAAAGTTAACTACATTAAATGTTAATGTTCCCAAACCAGGAACATTAAGGGCAGAGATGGTTTGGGCTTCTAAGTCAGCAACAGCAGCGACCCCAGCCAAAGATTGAGATGCATCTATAGTGTTGTTGGCAACACTGGCATCAGCGATTACCCTATCTACTTTAAAGACTGTATCTTTTCCGAAACCGCCAGCTTTAGTAATTGTCCCTACACCTGAGAGGGTAATTTTCTTGCCTAAGCTGCTGTAATCTGCTGTATCAAAGCCATCACCACCATTAATGCTGTCGTCACCTTGACTGCCTCTAAATGTGTCATTGCCGCCATTGCCTGTTAATTTATTATTTTGGCGATCGCCAGCAATGAAGTCATCTCCATTTGTGCCGATTACATCGTCAAAGTTAACTACAGTAAATGGTAATGTCCCTAGACCAGGAACGTTATTAGCTGTCAATGTTTGGCTTTGTAGGTTAACTGTGATTGATACACCAGCTAAAGATGCGGAAGCATCTATAGTGTTATTGGCAACAGTAGAATCAGCAATAATCTTTTCTACATTCAATAGTTGGTCTTGTCCTAATCCACCAGCTTTAGTAACTGTCCCTACACCTGAGAGGGTAATAGTTTGACCTAGTTTGCTGTAGTCTGCGGTATCTGTACCGACTCCACCATCAATATTGTCATTGCCCTGACTACCCTTAAAGGTGTCATTACCATTACCACCAAACAACGTATCACTGCCTTCACCACCATCAATGATGTCATTGCCACCTTTACCATCAATCAGGTCATTACCAGCAAGACCAGATAACTGGTTATTTTGACCATCGCCCTTAAGGGTGTCATCGTTAATTGTGCCGATAACGTTGTCAAAGTTAACTACATTAAATGTTAATGTTCCTAAACCAGGAACGTTAAGAGCAGAGATGGTTTGGGCTTCTAAGTCGGCAACAGCAGCTACTCCAGACAAAGATTGAGAGGCATCTATAGTATTGTTGGCAACACTAGCATCAGCAATAACCTTATCTACTTTCAAGAGTTGGTCTTGGCCCAATCCACCAGCTTTGATAACTGTCCCTACACCTGAGAGGGTAATAGTTTTACCTAATTTGCTGTAGTCTGCTGTATCAAAGCCAGCCCCACCATCAATGTTGTCGTTACCCTGACCACCCTTAAAGGCGTCATCGCCATCTCCACCGAACAATGTATCATTGCCATCTCCACCATCAATCAGGTCATTGCCACCTCTACCATCAATCAGGTCGTTGCCAGCAAGACCAGTTAATTGGTTATTTTGGCTGTCGCCTTTAAGGGTGTCATCGTTATTTGTGCCGATAACGTTGTCAAAGTTGACTACATTAAATGTCAATGTTCCCAAACCAGGAACGTTAAGAGCAGAGATGGTTTGGGCTTCTAAGTCAGCAACAGCAGCTACCCCAGTCAAAGATTGAGAGGCATCTATAGTGTTGTTGGCAACAGTTGCATCTGCAATTACCCTATCTACTTTAAAGACTGTATCTGTTCCAAAACCCCCAGCTTTGGTAATTGTTCCTACACCTGAGAGGGTAATTTTTGTGCCTAAGTTGCTGTAGTCTGCGGTATCAAAGCCATCACCACCATCAATGCTGTCGTCACCTCGACTGCCCTTGAATGTATCATTGCCGCCATTACCAGCCAAAGTATCGTTGCCTTCTCCACCATCAATGATGTCATTTCCAAGGTCCCCGGAGATGTTGTCATTGCCTGCACGACCAGAAATCTGATCGTCACCACTAGTACCCACCAAAAAGTCATTGTTAGGAGTACCAACAATAATGGACATAATGTATAACCTTTATAGTTTTGCAGATCAAATTTATTTGATCGTTGTAATACTCGCATAATACAATGATCGCAATTATAAATTTCTGATGAAATAAGCCTAAATATAATTAATCCTGTTTTATATCTCTGGCGAAATAAAAATACTGCTCACTCTGAAATTATTATGACCTCTTTAAGGCTCTCAAAAATGCCTGCACAAAAGTGTCGCAATTTTTGAAAACCAACTATATACAAAACTTATTATCGGTACAACATGATCATGATATATGTAACAAAAATAGGCTGTTCCAGGATATCCTTATAAGAGCGAATAAGCCTTCTTTAGCGGCAAGCAATGCTGTGCCCCTATGAAAAATGTCGTCTTTCAAGTTCTCTATATTTGGTATATCTTGCCAATGAGTAATTCTTAAAATACGTTTTTTAATCAAGATATATTGCACATTGTGCTTAATCTATTTTTTAAAATTGATTTAGGATTGATATAGCTGTTAGTTATTATCAAAAAACTGTTGTAATAAATTTTCTAGATTTTAATAATAAGTGATTATTTGGACTTGATATTACCTCTTGTAATAGAAAGCAGAGTGGGGGAGATAAGGAGGATGAGGGAGATCAAGATAATAACTCCCAACTCCCTATTCTATTTTTCAATTACTAGTAGTTCGCCAAGTGAACTTGGCGGGGTAAAGGGTAAAGGGGAAGGTGGGGGCCCCACGAAGTGGGGATAAGGGGCAGGGGGAAAGGTTTCAAATCCCTTACCCCTTACCCCTTCCCCTTTCCCCAGCCATCACGCAGCATTTTTGGGTTGGCAGACTACTAGAATCATTGGATCTGTTATCATCAGTATTTTGTTTGATAATTACTGATGAATGTTGATGAGCGTTTGTCGTACCCCTACGGGGAAGCAAGCTACAAGTAGCGTCTCCGACTCAGAGCAAACGCATCTAATTTTCGGTCACGATTCCTCAAATAAGCGATCGCCCTGATGTAAACGTTCCGCAATTTGATAAGTTTGCCCTTGAGATCGCATTGTCGGAGAATGAGCGGCTAAATACCGAGATGCAGCCACTAGTATATGAATTCCAGCCGAAGTTTGACCGAGGAAAGAATACTGACGAAAAGCGGCTTCTATTTCTTGAATGACATGAAAATCACGGTTTTCTCGTAGCATCAATTTTCCCAGTCTTGCCATCAGTTTTTCAGCACTACCACCACTGTATAAATAGTTAGCAACTAATTGCCCTGTCTGGTTTACTTGCTGCTGACGGTTTAATAAATCTGGTAGCTGCTGGAGTAATTGTTCGGGATTTTCCACAGTGTCTTTAGGTTCTGGCAGGCGTGCTGGTGGGACATTCAAAAAACGATTTAAATACACACTCATCGCTGCATCAAACACACCTCTTAGCACTTCGACTGTTGGTACTCTTCGTAAAGTTTGATGTACGGCATTTACAAACGTAAATGGATGGTGGGCTGAATTCCAATCTCCAAAGTCATTATTGGTGTGGAAGCGAGCTACTCGTAATGCTGCTGCATAAGTAACTACACCAGCTAATTGTTCTTCAGTACAACCTGCTTCCAGTGCATTCAACAGCGAGTCTGCGATCGCTTGTGGGTCTTCACCTAATAAAATTGGTATTAGTTCATCTGGTTGTGACCAACTTCCTTGTCGAGATTTGCCCACACTTAATGCAGTCGGTAATTGCTCAAAAGCCGACTCTAACATTGCCACCAAATCTACAGGGTAGCGCCAAGAATTGGATTCTTCCATGCGGGAGGCATTGGCTAAACCCGAAACTAGGCTAGCTAGAATTGATTCTGCTGCTTGCCAAGCTATAGCATCAAGTGCTTCTAATGCTTTATTGATAAAATCAAGCGTATGCCCAACATCAAGATAGCGACGATCCGTAGCAGCACAGAACAGCATATCTGCTATTTGCTTTGAATTAGCTCCTGAACGAATAGCAGAGACTAAACATCTTTGTGCCGCTTCAGCATCCCGCACCTGAATAAATTGGCGAAACCAGTTTTTGAGAGTCGCAAAATCTACTTTAGAGTTGGGTAATGGGTGAACGACAAACTCTGGTGGCGCACCTGCACTATCATTTGCTACTGCTGACAGTCCGTGGAATAAAGCACGGGGTTTGTCTTCTACATCGAGATAAGGTAGTAGATTCATCATGCAGGTATGGATAGTCAAACCTGTACTCCAACCTGCTTTGTTATAACGAGTGCCAAATTCTAGCCCCATGAGAAATGGTTCTACCGGATTCACCCCTATATCTAACAGTGCAAGCGTTGATTTCGCAATCACTAAAGAAATATTCTGCTCTAAACCGTCTTGCAGGCGTTGGCGGTGGTGGCTATGAGGGTTAACTAGTGGCGCTAAATTTACCCAAACTTCACCATCACGGATTTCTACTGGGAAACAAGGAACATCATCTGCCCACGAGTCAAACGTTCCACCGCTAGCAAGATCAAAACGGGCGTAATGCCAAGGACAGGTAACAATACCATCTTTGCAAGTGCTTCCTTGTAAGGGAAAGCCCATGTGAGGACAACGGTTATCAATTGCATAAACTGTATTGTTTGAATAAAACAAAGCAATGGTATGCTTTTCCTTGTGGACTAATAAACTGCCTGCTGCCTGAACTTCTGCAAGTTGAGCAACACGGATATAATCGTCTGTTTTCGTTGCACCTTCAAATATTTGAGTCATTTAATTGCACATAGGTAAATGTCAAAACCCTTATTTCTACTCTGACAAAGTTTTTCAGGTTTGAGCATTTGTGCATTCTAATTTTTGTTAACTTTAGAATCACTAGTAAGTCCTACAGCAACCCTTTCGCTTAAGGCTGCTTTCTACTCTATTTCAGTTATGTATTTTTTGAAGTTGTTAATACAGTTTGCTTTTCCAGCAAAGTTTGTAAATCTACAATCAGATTCTCTCCATTTCGCCGCGCCTCCCATAAACCAGAGTAGCGAGAGCCAATGCTCCACTTTCCTTGCATATAATCTTCGTTTTCTGAGACTGTACCTGTGTATGTAACTGGTGAAGGCGAAGTTATTAAATAAAGCTTTGTAAAGTTGATATTACGTCCAATTACCTCACCGCTAACAGTCGCTTCTCCTAAATAGTTATCATCCAAAATAGAACCCTTGAGAACATTTCCACTTTGCACAAAAGTTGCTTCAAATCGACTTGGCATTTCATCTTGCCAATAAGTTCCTAACCAATTACCATTTATGTCCGCCATAGGAGTTTACAGTAATTTATGTTTTTTAATCTATACAGCACTTTCCTGAATCATGAAGTACAGTAGCAACAGTTAGCAAACCAATTTCGCAGATGCATAGGATTGATTATATTTAAAGCAACTGCAATCAATACATCCACCATTTGAGTAGTTTTTGGAGAAAATGTTTTGATAAAAGCTTTAAGCTGTGACCACCAATGTTCAATGGGATTAAAATCTGGTGAATAAGAAGATAGATTGATGACACTGGCACCAACAGATTCGATTATGGACGTAATTTCATCGATCTTATGGGCAAATAGGTTGTCCATCATGACAACTGCACCTATCCATAATTGAGGCACTAACAACTTTTCGATAAACACACGAAAAGCATTACTATCCATTGAACCATCTAGTGTCATCACAGCCAATACTTTATCCATACTGATTGCGCCGACGATAGTGACTTTTTTACCTCGATAAAACCAGCAATTACAAGAACAGGTTTATAAAGACTTATGTTAGTAGCTTTTGTAAGGTAATTTTTTCTAAGTTATCTTGACAAAAGGTAAATGATTTGAGTGCGGTACAATTTTAAACCTCGCTGTTCTGCTAAATATAGATACGCTTTAGTAAATGCGATCGCTACCTCGGAATTGTCGCCTATCTTTTGGCAGGAATAAGGGAATATCTGCTAGAAACACTATTTTTACGGCGTTTCTAGCGACAATGGCAATCGAGTTTACGACCAATATAACGGGTGACTTCACCGCCGCCCGTCGAATGACCAACTAGGACTACATCATTGAGATCCAGTGTCTCAATAAGCGTAGCGAGATCGTCCAGCTATCCATATCATTGCCGTTCCAAGGTTGGCTTGACCGCGCCCATGTCCACGCCCGCTAACAGTAATCATTACACACACTTTCATTACATCTAAATATATTTACAGTCTTGGGCTAGATGCCAACTTTTTCAGCCACACAGATGCTTCTTTGTACAACTTGAACCTGCTTTCATATACACGAAACTCTTTTGTGTGAACCATTCTTCTGCCCTGAACCCACTTTATGCCGTGGTACTTGTGCAGCAATTCGTGATATAAAACGAACTCAGCAACAAACTCTGGTATATTGGCATCGTCAAGAGTCAAACTTATGACCACACGATCTCTAGCTGTCTCATAATGTCCGAACTTACGGTAAGTGTTAATTTGGCTCCATGTAAGACGTGGTTTGACAAGATTTGCCGCAAAATATTCGTAGTTCAGTTTGTCAAATAAATGATGTAGGTTATAAAATTTACCTTGTGCATTCTCTGCAATTACTTCAGCAATTAAATCAAGTTCTAGTAGTACATCGCTGTATTCTGATGAACTGGCAAACGACCTAATGAGTCGTGTACTAGCTTGGCTATTGCCCAAAAGGGCAGATTTGACTACCGCCTGTAAAACCTCTTTTGACGCATTAATAAAACCTTCATTAATCACAATTTTAGCAACGTTACTAGACTTTTTACCCTTGTACAAGAGTGCAAGATTAGTGAATTCAATCATTACTTCAACTGACTCCTGATCCTGTTTACTGAGAATTTCTTTAGCGATTTGCCGCACATAATAAGTGCTTCTCAGATGAAGTTGCAGGTTGCATTCATCTGTCAGGAACTTCATCCAGGAGTATATTTGGCGGGATGAACTAGTCAGGTTGGCAGGTGTTACTTGCTGCTGGAAACATATTTTTTCAATTGCTGTCACTATTTTTACTAAAGTCTCGGTTATTTGTTGTATATGAGCAGCATTTGGGGTTGGAGCTGAAGATAAATCGAAAATGTTTTGTAAGATAATATTTTGTTTTATTTTGATGTTTTTTATGCTAATACTATCAATGTTCATCTTATTTGTATAAATCGAATTAGTTAGCAGTTTATCTAATTTAATACATTAAAAAATGAGCCTTCCAGATGGATTGAGTGTACCAGAATTTTGACTTTCCACGGGATGTAGGAAGTCAGATTGACTTGCTCGATATCTGACTTTTACCCTTAAGTCTTCAAAGGCTAGAAGACAATATTATGGCAACTGGTTGAGCAACTTTTGTAAACTATCTTGGCACCAAGTCAAAGCTATGGAGAGTATTGTGCCTATAATAAGTTATAGGTAATTCTAGCTACAAGTAAGTGCAGATCATAGCACTTCAAACGTGTGTATCGCTTTCTTTACTCATCAAAGGCGACACGAACAACAACTAAATTTTATCGGCAACGCAATAGTTTCTATTCTTATTGCTAATATGCTTAATCCTTGATCGCATATTGTTCAAATTATCACTGTAACCATCAGTCTGCCGCAGGACAAGCCCAAAGACTTGATTTAAAGTTCCGCGATCGCAGTTTTAGTATTTGGTTTTAAAATCATACAGTTGCCGAAAGTTCAGGGTTTATGTAACCTTAAAACCAAGAGATCATCCCTGAGTATAAATACTCGTCTTGGTCAACGAATCACAGAGCAAACTTATGGTTACAGTCACAAAAAGATAACAGTTAACATCCTATGCAGCAGTCCACAAGAGGCAATTACCGGGATTTTTGGCGACAACTTGTTACGTTGGCTGCTATCTTTGGTGCTTTCGTTATCAACGTAGTATCGAACGTTTTTCCGCTCAATGGACTCAGTATAGGGGAAATTTCCAATACTTTATTTAAAAATGTCCTGATTATCCCTGCCAATTACGCCTTTGCTATCTGGGGGCTGATTTACCTTGGGTTGTTTGCTTTTGGGATATACCAAGCTTTACCTAACCAACGAGATGAGCCTGATTTACGTAAGACAGGTTATCTGTTGGTGATTGCCTGTGTTGCTCAAAGTATCTGGGTATATCTGTTTTTGTCTCGGCTTTTTGCTCTTTCTGTAATTGCAATGCTTTTGATTCTGTTGCCCCTAATTGGTGTTTATGTACAGTTAGAAATTGGCAAATCGCGTGTACCTAGGCTGAAAAAATGGTGTCTTCACTTTCCGATCAGCATTTATCTAGGCTGGATTAGCGTGGCGACCATCGTCAATGTAGCGTGTGCCTTGTATTTTCACGGGTGGAACGGTTGGGGAATTTCTGCGATAACATGGACTCTCATCATGGCATTGATAGCAACAGCAGTTGCAGCAGTTATAGTTATCCAGCGTCGAGACATCGCTTATGCAGGAGTAATACTCTGGGCACTAGTAGCAATCGCACTCAAACACTCTGAGAACTCAATACTCAGAAATACCGTGTTTGCTTTGGCAATTGTCCTAGTTTTGACCGCTACAATTAAAAGCTTACGCCCCCAACAAGAAAATATTTAACTGCGATCGCCTACCTGCCCACCGTAGGCTCACGCCCCAGGCATATCTCACATTTCCTCGCTTGTTTTCTGGCAAGCGCTTTCGCCTTTAATAAGTATTTATACGTGTTAAGGCAAATATTGGCTTGTCTTTGACATTAAGTGAATGCCAATGTATTTTAGTGTAGCGATCGCACTTAGATCGGAATTGTTAAGCTTTCAGTCTTGTTTGGATAATTTTCGATACATTACCGCAAATGCGCTGATACTTTATTTTCCCCTCTTCATAAATTCCGCAAAAACACCGTTACGCTATTTGTACTTGTGATCAAAACTAAGAACATCCAGTTTATTAGGGCGTGTTTATGACCAACCCTGTAACGACGGTTATCCAAGTCAATCTGGAGATGGCTCTAGAGGTAGCTCAAGAATTGGAGCAAGCTCCATACACTCAACTCGGTGCTTATTGTTTAGAGATTTTACGGGAAATAGGATGTCCTGGTACCGAACTCCCAGTTAACTTACAAACTCGCGATCAGCAGTTAAACTTTATCACAGGCTTTGCATCTTATGCTTTTGGGGAGGTACAAAGTGTACAGAGCATTAATTGAAGACATTTTCTACGATCCAGAAGAGACAGAAGAGATAGAAGAGACTACTTTTCCCGCCACAGATAAAGATTTGTTGATTTTAACAGAAAGATTTTTAGCGTTTGAAATTCCTTCAAAGGTTTTCTTACAAGCTATAGCCATTGCTGATTATGACGGTGCTGCTGCTTTCCGCTACGTTGATAGTTATTTGAATACTCTCAAGAATAAGAATAAGCGCAAGCATAAAAAATTACTTGTTTTAGGTGCTTCTACTAGGTTTGATAATAATTGACGTGTTTCTTTACAAGCTAACTAACAACCAATACGATTTAGATCACATATTTTGCCCAACCGATGCAGAGACGTTGCATTGCAATGTCTCTGCATACATTTGTTACAGGCCGATAAGAAAAAACAATTAGAATTTATCTACTAAGCTGTTACGCATATAAGAAAGCACATCAACTGGTGAGGTTGTCCTTTGTCATTTGTGCTTTGTCTTTGGTAACACACAAATGACTAATGACGGTCTACACGGAAAATAGTGCAATATGTTGTAAGCGCGTTAGCTTAGACAAACTTGTTCATAGCTTTTACCTGCGATATCCCAAGTAAAATCTGTTTCTACCAGATGTCTACCGTTATGAGACAATTCTGCACGCAGATGTGGTTGATCGAAGAGTTGACTAATAGCGGTGATGTATTCCGTTGGTGAATTTGCTCGTAATGCCCGTAAAGGATGACTAACGCCATCTACAGCTAATCCTTCTAAGCCGCGATCGCTAGCTACTATAGGTACACCAGCTGCCATTGCTTCTAAAGTTTTATTTTTAATACCAAACCCAGTCCGCATGGGTACGACACAGATGGTACATTTATGCAAGTATTCTACCATTGAAGGTACACGCCCAATTACATTAATTCCTGGTTTTTGATCGAGTGCTAAAACTTCTGGCACTGGATGAGAACCGACAATATCGAAAATTGTATCAGGATAAAGTTTTTGGATTGCTGGCAAGACTTCGTTGCTGAAGAAGCAGACAGCATCAATGTTTGCCAAATTATCCATTGCGCCGATAAAAATTAAGCGATGTCCTCCTGGATCGGTGCTACGGTTGGGGAAAGAAACTAAATCTACGCCATTGGGAATAACTGTAATTTCACTATTGGGGTTAAATTCTTGTAGTTGAATTTTATCTTCTTCTGTTGTCGCTACAATTGCCGAAAACTTACCACAGTAGCTTTGCTCATAACGCCGTAGAAGCGGTAGATTAATTTTGTCTCTCAGGGAATTTTCTGAAATGCCTGTATTTAGTTGGTTTCGACAGGTAGCGTAAACAGAACTATGAACATTCACTATAGTTTTTAGCTGTTTCTGAAAATGCGATCGCACATAAATTTCATTGACGCTATGTTCGCAGGTAATTACATCACATTTCCCTGCTTCCACCCAGTTATCAACCCATGTTTGCATCTCAGCTGAGTAGCGGTTAAGTACGCTTGGTGGTGTCCCTTGTTGCAAAAATCGACCAAATCGCTGTATTTTCTTCAATATTCCTGTGGTTCCAGAATCTGAAGGGCGTTCAAAAATGGCTAGATGATCCACACAATTGCCTAATTCTGCTACTTCTGCGTCGGTAACATCGCCCTCGCGTTGAGTAGCGAGGGTAACATTATGGCGTTGACTCAGGTATTTAAGTAAATGAAATGTTCTGACTTGGGTTCCCCCGCGCGTTGGTGGGTAGGGAAAGGTAGAAGATAGCATTAAGATGTTCATATAAGTCATGAATCAAATGTGATATGTACACCATGACCTCATTAGAGGCTGTATGTCATCATTTGATTTACAGTAGCTTTCAAATCAATAGACAATGCGTAGACCTCTCTTTAAATCCAGTACTACGCCGAAAACAGTGAACATTTTAGTTTAAATCAGATGGATGGACAGGTGAACCAAAAAGTTCTACAATCTGACTGATTGTGGTAAACTTACCTATTGCCCAATCCACATAAGCATAGTAAAGATTTTCTAGCGATCCGGTTTGATTGCGGAAGCACTAAATTAATATAAGAAAGTCTTGAGTAAGGGGCAGCAAACGAATGGATGTAAAGCTGATTCTAGCTGGATTAACAGTTATCTTCACGCTTTCGTGCTTATTCTTTGGCACGAAAAACGGATTCTATGATTCAGATAACTATCACGGCAATGGTTCTGCACATTGAAATAAATCTGTAGAGGCTTGGGCGACTTTCCGTAGGGTGAGTTTGCTAACAGCTCTCAGAAGTTGCAAAGGTAAAACACACAAGAGGCAAACTCCTTTAGCTCCTAGTTTGATGGCTTTTTGTTAGCCCACCTTTCCGAACCAGTGCGGGTTCGGCTGAGGCGTCCTCCCCAATCAAAAATCTGTATTCTCAGGGTGTAGGGGCGCACGCGAAAACTTACCCCTAAGTCACAAAACCAAAACTTGTGTAACGTAACTTTTGGCTTTTGGGATATGTCCATGATGATGAGGTTGGAGGGGAGGACAGTATGAGGGATGATCTGTCGGCATCTTCTAGCGTAGATGCTGCGGAAGTGGGTACTGAATTAGAATGTTTGCCCTATAGTGTCCAGCATCACGATGAGGGCGTGTGTTTATTGGTAAAGATGGGGCCACACCGCATCCTGTTAGACTGTGGTATGGAAGATATTTCATCGCTGGCTAAGGGGCTTACTAAGTCGGAACGTGCATCTAGTTCGCCCCTACCAGCAGATTTAGTTTTGATTAGCCACGCCCATCCAGATCACTCCAGAGGCTTGCTGGCACTACATAAAGCTTTTCCTAAGTTACCTATCTATGGTAGCGAAGTAACCAGCAAGTTACTGCCACTGAATTGGCTAGACCAAGATGCTGAGGAAATTTCCAAATTTTGTCATGCTTTGCCGTTGCGATCGCCTGTGGAATTTCAAGATGGTTTAGTCGCAGAATTATTTCCCGCCGGGCATCTACCAGGGGCAGTGGCCATTCTCCTTACCTACACCACCAAGCAGCGTACTTACAAATTACTCTATACAGGGGATTTTTTCTTATCAAATTCCCGGCTGGTAGAAGGTTTGCGTTTAGAGGAACTGCGGGGCTTAGACTTGGATGTGCTGATCATTGAAGGCAGTTATGGCACATCCCGTCATCCTCACCGCCGCAACCAGGAAAATCAACTAGCAGAGCGAATTAATCGGGCGATCGCTGACCATTGTTCTGTAATCCTTCCCACTCCTGCTTTAGGATTGGGTCAAGAGATGTTAATGCTGTTACGCTCTCATCACCACTTCACCGGAAGAGATTTAGATATCTGGGTGGATGGTGCTGTCGCTACTGGCTGCGATGCTTACCTAGAACTTTTACCCCATCTCCCCCCATCTGTGCAAAACTTCGCCCGCCATCAACCCTTATTTTGGGATGAACGGGTACGTCCCCGCGTGCGTCGTTTACAAGCAGAACATCGTCCCACAGTGGGCAAGTCACCTTGTATCGTCCTCACCGACTCTACATCTGATTTAGGCAAACACTGCCAACTAGACACCGGCCCTTGGCTGATCCTTCTTCCAGAAAAAATTGATATAAAAGTTAATAAAGAATATTTAGCACCCACCACTGTTGAAAGCTATCTCTTGGCGCAACATAGTGATGGCCCTGGTACTACGCAGCTAATTCATAATTTGCGACCCCAGCACGTCATTTTTGTCCACGGTTCTCCTGCTTACTTAGCAGACCTGACTAGCTTGGAAGAGTTGCAAAACCGCTACCATATACATTCTCCGGCGGCTAACACCTTAGTAGAACTGCCTATTGGCGATACATTCTTGCAACCGGCAGCACCAGAGACTAACTACGAAGGCGAACTGACAGAGTTGGGAACAGTAATCACAATTACCCTACCCAATATGATTACTGCCGATCCGCGTTGGCGGCAATTTGCCGATACTGGTTTAATCGAAGCTCGTTGGCAAGGGGAAGAACTAGTCTTAAGGGGATTGTCTCAACGAGAACTTCTTAGCCAAAATAGCGATCGCTATACATGGACGGATGTTGACTGTTGTGGTACTTGCCGACATCAAAGGGGACAGAGGTGTTGGAACCCAGCTTCGCCGTTGTATAACTTTAAGGTAACTCTCGAAGGTTACTGTCCTGCTTTTGAAGGTTTATCTAGTGCTGAGTCCTGAGTTAGGATTTAGGACTTAGAACTCGGCACTAGGCAAAGCCAGTGGCTTTTCCCTTGACCCTAGGCTCTCCCTTTTGGGTAAGGGGAGAGCCTAGCGAATAAACTGGCAGAATCAGAAACCAGTTACCTCGAACGAGAAACCTGTTTTTAGTACTGGCTCCTCAACACTGATTATTCTGGATTCGAGTCAGTGTAACGGTTGTGGATGCGTTCGGCTTCGGGACAGTCTTCAGTCATCAGAGGTTCCACATTTCCGCGTGGCACTGAAGCCAGTTTTTGCGTTACAGCACCAATGCTCTCGAGGCGAACCATTTCTTCCCAAGAACAAACTTCGTCCTCTTCTTCTGTTTCATAGCGTAGGGTCACTAAATCTCCCTCTATGTCGATGATGCGGGCGCGTTCAATCCAGCGTTGCTGGTCCCGCAAGAAAACACATACCTCGCGCCCATCGCAACAGAGTTGATAAATCTTGCGGTGTAGCATGTACTGTTTCTGCCTTTTTAAACAACGTAGTTAAACCTGTCAAAATCTGGGTTCTACCCCATTACATTACACCTTTGGGAGGCTAATTTCACCGTTGAGAACAAGTACGCTTTATCACTCAATGCCAAAATTTGCCTGTAGTTGTCAAAATATTGGGAAATATTGGGTAATAAATCATGAGTTGCTCTGGCAATGAATTCAATCTCCTTTCAGCTTATTCTAAGGAACGTCTGCTTCATAGAAGTCAAACAATTCGGAATCTGTCCTAATCAGGTTCATATTTCTTGGTGAGTCATCCTTACCATTATGTAATAAATAATACTCCAAAACAATCGTTGATTGCGGTTGTTTAATCTGCCTACTTTTACTCATTGGCATTGCTGGGAAGTCCGGGGACTCGGCTTTACTTTTACCCACTTGTATCTGATCTTAACTCATTCTCTTGCTGACCTTGATGGTTTTCAGCAACAACACCCAAAGAGTTTTCAATTTTTAAGGTTTTTTGCCTGATGATGGGTAAGAAAAGGGCAAGAGAATGGAATATTGAGTGAGCATAAATACTTGCACCAAGCTTTTCCCGGTTCCTCTGGTTCTTTTGGAGGATCAGGAAGATTTATGTGGTAGGGGAAATTCTATAAGCAAGTTCGATGAGGATGCTTCTCGTTTAATTCTACCTGCACGAACTGCGTCATATAGGGCTGCAAGGTCTGGCAAATCCTCTGACTGATAGCATTTAGTAGCTAGCACTTGCTGGAGTAAACCCTCAGATTCAACACTAAGATATCCAGTTTGGAAAGCAGATTCAACGATTGTGCGAATCATCTTGGTTAGGACAGGGTAAACAATTTGTTACATCAAGTGTGGTACATTTTTTTTTGCAACTAGTTGATATGGAACATTAATATTATGTGATTATAGTTACACGTAAACAGTGATCCGTATCACAGAAATGGTATTAAACATAAGATTTAGATGGGACTAATCGGGGTATACGGTGAGATTTTAATACCAAGATATTTAGCATTAATCTTGGTAAGCTAAATAGTTTGACAATATTAAAGAAACATAAGCAATCAAGCAAAAAACTGGCGGAAATCTTCATCCTTTTGGCTTAATTGCACCCAGTCTAAGTTTAGGGACTGAAATTTTTGCACCAAGCGATCGCAAGCCGGACGTTCTGTAGCATAATGTCCCGCATCTATTAAAATAAGATTGCGTTGGTGCAGCCCGCCGTAGGCATCGCGGCTTTCTTGAAACTGATGAAACTTACAGTCAGAAGTCAGATAAGCCTGGGCACCAGTTTTGGCAACGGCTGAAATATAACCAGCCCCTGAACCACCCAAAACAGCAACTCGTGAAATTATTTGCTGTAAGTCAGTAGTTGGGGAAAAAATCAAATTAGGGGGAGCAAGTCGGGTTTGAATAGCTGTGAGTAATTCCTGTAATGTCAAAAATGGCTCTAGCAAACCAACACGACCATATCCTAATCCTGCTTGTGTTGGTACTATGGGAGTAACTTGCTTGAGTTCTAAAATTTGAGCTAATACATCAGCTGTACCATCCTGCACTTGGTCGAAATTGGTGTGAGCGCTGTAAATACCAATATTGTGGGTAAAAGCCAACCGTACCATTTCTGCGATCGCTTCACCAGTGCGTAAAGATTTGAGAGGATTAAAAATCAAGGGATGATGGGCGAATATCAGATTAGCATTTTCTGCGATCGCTTCTTGCATTACTGCCAAAGTCGGTGTCAAACAAACCAAAACCCGTACTTTTTCCTGCAACACTCCTGGTTCAATCTGCCAGCCGCAATTATCCCAGCTTTCACACCAAGCGGGATTTGCCCATGCTTCAAACCAAGTAATTAAATCAGCAATTTTCATAATTATTTTCTTCGGCAATTTTTAATTGCTAATCAGTGTTTCTGTGGTCGAATATTTAATTTTAATGCTAATTCCTGGCGCATTTCTTGGAAAGGTTTGTTCCATACTGGGCTAGCATTCCAGTTCCACACTGCTACTGGGATAAGTTGCTCCTCAGCTAGATAAGTGAGTAGACGATATTCGTCTTCTGGTTCACGAGAAAAAGTGAAGGGATTCCGGTAGCCTGTATCACATAGTTTATAAGATACGACTTGACCATGATTAATCCGTTGTACAAGTTCCTTACCTTTGGCGAGTAAATAATCCAAAAAAACCAGACTAAAAGGCTCTATGTAGGCGCGTTTTTGTGGCTCTTTTTGTACCCACCTCGCCCACTCAAACCCATACATAAAATCGTGAACATAACGAAAGCGAATTTCTGTTTTAGTTCCGAACATTTCTACCAGAGAAACCATCTTTTCACCAAAAATTTTGAGAAAAGGAATAGCGCCCTCATTTGCTACTAAAGCCTGCCTAAGCATACTACTAACTAGAAAATCAAAATCCCAAAATATATTTTCTGGGAAGTTTTGTAACTGGCTACAGACTATGATTTCGAGAGTTTTCTGAAGATTTGTAAGAAGTTCAATGTCAGTGTTTTGCTCAGTAATTAAATTTTCCAACTCCGCAAAGCTAGTAACTAATTTCTTTTGGGGATTAAGTGATAATAAATTAATAGACTGTTGGGCAAGGATTTCATCAATATATTGGAAAGTATGAGTTGGTGTCAGTTCTTGCTTCATAGTAATTGAAATCACCCAGACAGCTTACACTAACTATTAGTGTATATCGAAATAAGGAAATTATTAAATAAGGAAAAATAAACTTAACTTTTAAGTTTACAAATTGACACCAATTATTTAATATAATATGTCTGATTAATTCCGCATCAATAATTTTATAATGAAAATTCTAGGATGATTATTTGATTTCTGAAAAAATTAGGTATGTAGGGGGTGTCTTAGAACGGAGTTCCTAACCACCATTATCGAGAATTGGGTGCATTTCTACGTATCTTTTCAGAAATCAAACCGGATTCCTGTATCACGAAAAAATTTGTTTAATGTATATTCCCGCGAGTTTATGAAATTATATTCAAAGGGTAGGTATAATAACCAGAGTATTTAAACTCTACAAAACTTAAGCTGAAACCAAACTTGAAAATCAGCTATCCAGAAATGTGGATAACCAATTCTCTTAAATGACTGTGCTGACGATGTTCCCAAATATAAATTCCCTGCCAAGTTCCCAGTACTAGATGACCTCGATTAATGGGGATATTTTCAGAAGTGTGGGTGAGTGCAGTACGAATGTGTGCTGGCATATCATCGGGACCTTCTGCGTCGTGAATGTATTTGCCTGATTCTGGGACAAGTTTTGCCATAAAATTAGCTAAATCCAGAAGAACATCAGGATCGGCATTCTCTTGAATAACTAAACTAGCTGAAGTGTGGCGCAAAAATAAAGTACAAAGACCAGTTTCAATCCCCGATTCTGCAACTGCGGCTTCAATTTTAGCGGTGATGTTGTAAAAAGATTTGGCAGTAGTGGAAATTTTTAGTAACTTTTGGTAGTGAGTCATTTAAAACAGTAATGATTGATGACAATAACAGATAATTCGCAGTTCAATCTGCTTTATTTGGTTGTTGTTTTGCTGTTGGTTGATTGCTAGATTGAGTATGGTTATTATAAATCTTTCTGAAGACAGTTAACATCTGTAAATTGTATTCTTGAGACGTAGATTTATTTATCTATGGTTTGAGTTCGTATTATTACATTAATATTGTTTTCAATAACTTTATTTTATCTGTAAATAATTGAGAATAGCATGAGCGATCGCTTCATTACCATCTTTAGCAATTAGCTGGGATTGCTTTGGTAGTTGGGGTAACTGATGCAGAAAATCCCAAGTCCCTTGAAAAAACTCAGATGGGGTGATGATTTGATGCTGGTTATAATTTGTTATGCCTTCTAGTAGAAAAGCTGCTTCGGCAAAGTCCTCACGAGGGATAGTAACAATAGGTACTCCCAAGAGTGTAGCTTCAGCAAAAGTACTGTAGCCAGGTTTAGAAACGACTCGCCCACAAATAGGCATAAAATCTACTGGGCGGTATTTACGGTCATTAATTTTCACTAAATTAGGTAAATCAGGCGCAGATTTATCAAAGACGATAAATTGCCAATCTGGAAATCGCCGCAGGTTATCGTAGGGAATTTGCTGCAAACCCAAGCCGCCAAATGTCAATAAAATAGTTTTTTCGATAGGTGCAGTTATTCCCCAAAGAGAACGTAAATCATCAGCAGAGTAATGGGGGGAACCACCTGTTAGACCGACATCTGTGATATTGTTGAAAGCTTGCATCTGTTCGTGGAAAGGGAGACGGAATAGGCGATCGCACTTTGAGTACCAATCACTAATCCAATCTGCAACTGCTGTAAATTCCCCTCCCCAATCTCGGTAGATAAAGTCCCAGCCAAAGTTACTCATCATCCAGCAAGGGATATTTGCACCTTTGGCAAACCCAGGAGTCAGGAAGGGAATATCTGCCAAAATGAGATGAACGCGATTTTGGCGGATAAAATTAACTTCTGAGGCAATGAGCGAATTTTGATGCTTCTTAATATCTAGCAACTTTTCTAAAGTCGCTACTTTATCCATCGTCAAACTATCGGTTTGCACCACACCCAAATCAAATGCACGGGGACGATAGATGAAATCGCCTTCTATATAGCACTCTAGCAACCAGCGCGGGGCAGTGGTAACAAGAATTAGCAAAATTTCTGGACATAATTTTTGAATTGTCGCAGCGACGGAAGCCATACGGGTAGCATGACCAAAGCCGTGGTTAGTGATGGCTAAGTATAAGATTGGGCGTTCCATTTAAAAGGTAGGAGGTAGAAGTTAGAAGTTATACGAATTCTGTATGAAGCTGCGTCAAATTATATGAGCAACGAACCGCAAAGGACGCAAAGGACACAAAGAAAGAAAATTTGCTGTAGCCTCACAAAGAATTGGTATTAGGAGTTAAAAATTAAAATCATAATTACCAGACTGATAACTTATAACTCCTAATTTTTAACTAATTTTGCAAAAACTTTGAATGGCCTCAACTAATTGGTCGATTTCCGATTCTAAAGTCAGGTAATGGATGGTGGCACGTATACAGCTAGGATCGGCAATTGTCCTAGTTAATATGTTTTGTGAGTCTAGAAATTGTACTAACTTGAGATTTGCTTGGGGCTGATTATTTACAAGTTGGAACGAGACTATACCGCTTTCAGGTGGGGATGTTCGCAAACATTTAACATCGGGTAACGCTACTAAACGCCGCCAAAGGTACTCGCTGTTTTGGCAAATTTGCTCGTAACGTTCCTGTGAAGTTCCCCATTGCTGATGAATTGCGATCGCTTCCTTTAACCCAACATACAACGGATAAGCTAATGTAGACACTTCATACCGTCGCCCATCGGGAAGCCAGTCCACAGGCTGAGATTGACTATCTACAACAATGCCATTCAAGCCAATAAACGTAGGCTTCAGGCTTTCTCGTGCTTCTGGACGAACATACAAACCACCAGCACCCGCAGGGCCACATAACCATTTGTGACCAGTGAAAGCATAAAAATCTACACCCAATTCTGTTAAGTTTAAAGGCAATAAACCAACAGATTGGGCAGCATCTATCAACAAGAAAGAATGATTATTTCTGCATACTTCGGCAATTTTATCAAGGGGTAAAACTTGACCAGTATTCCAGAAAACATGACTTAATATTACAAGACGAGTATTAGGACGTAAGTGGTGGGCAATAACTTGTACAGGATCGCCCTCATTTAAAGTCGCTTTCAGAGGACAGGTGGTAACTTCTACCGCGAATCTCCGCGCGATTTCTTGTGTAGTGGCAATCACGCCTGGATGTTCGCAGTCTGAAAGCAGTATATGGTCGCCAGAATGCCAGTCAATGCCCCACATAGCTATATTACAGCCAACTGTGACATTCTGGGTAAGGGTAATTGCTTCACTTGGTGCATTTAACTCTGAAGCGATCGCAACTCTAGCGGCTTGAGTCTGCGGCGCTATCCAGCGATACGCCTCATTACCAAAGGGGCCTATTTGCTGAACATAAGCCTGAGTTTCGGTCATAGCATCCATTGCCCTTTGGGGCATTGGCCCTTGTCCCCCATAATTGAAATAAGTCTTATTGGCTAAAGCGGGAAATTGCTCTCGATGGCTTTGCAGCTTGGTTTGGGCGACAGAAAGACTAGTCATAATTTCTAAGGGATATCTTTTGTTTACAGGCTATTGATACTTAGTAGCAATGGTAAAAATAGGGATGAGATTAATTTAAGCGATCGCAGCCAAATCTTATCTTGTAATCAGTAACGATAAATGCTCTTTGACTTTTTTTCCTAAATTCTGCGCTGTTTGAGGCGTAATTAGATGGTGTTTGAATTCTGATGCATGAAGCCACGGGGTACTTTGGCGATCGGGATCAGACTCATAGCGTGGGAAGAGATGCCAATGAATATGTGGTTCACTATTGCCATAACAGGCATAATTCATTTTCCACGGACTAAAAGCATTAACGATCGCTTGTCCTGCCAGCATCACCTCTTGAAATAAGGCAGACTGGATAGGTGGAGCAAGTTCATGCAACTCTCTAATATGTTTTTTTAGAAGAATCAGGGAGTATCCGCCATGAAATTGATGATCGCCAATCACAAAGATTGAATGCTCAAATTCATGGATGAAGTAAGGATTTTTACCGCGTCTCCACAGTGTGACACGCTCACAGATGAGGCATGGCTCATGTTGTTCTGTCATATACCCTTGTAATGATGGATAAAACGTGATTTTGTTATTCTCCCTCATCTGTCACCCAAGAGAAACGCAAACACTTAGCTGTTGACTGTATAGAATAAACGGCAAATCAGGTGTAAAGGCGTTGGCGTAGCCCCACCGTAACCCATAGGGGAAGCAAGCTACGCGTAGCGTCTGTCTACGACACGCTGCGCGAACGCAGAGAATGTATCGCCACTTGCAAACTTTAGTTGTCTAAGTTGTTTCCACATAATACTAATTCTTGTTAACTTAAAAGAATGCTAATTAATGCTGAACTCCTACTGCAATACCAACGTTGTAAACGCCGAACTTTTCTAGATATCCACGGTGACAAAAGTCAGCGCGATGCACCCAATGAGTTGCTGCGGAAACTGCAACAGGACAAAATCGCTCATCAGCTAAGTGCTTTGGCACAGATGACTTACCACCAACCAGATTATTCTTATGGAAACTGGGAAATAGCAGAGCAGGCAACTTTAGAATTGATGGAGCGTGGCGTTGAGTACATTTATAAAGGAGTACTGCTAGCAAATTATTCTGACGAATATACCCTGCTGAGTCGCCCAAATTTACTTGTGAAACAGCCTGGACAGTCTCGTTTTGGAGATTGGATGTATGTCCCAGCTAGTATTGAATTGGGTAAGCGCCCTAAGCAAGAATATCAAGTTGTCGCTGCATTTCATACCCAAGTCTTGGCAACAGTACAGGGAGTTGTACCAGAAACAGCTTTGCTGATATTGCGAACCAAAAGCACCAACTATACGGTGGATTTGTTTAAATGGATGCCACGAATGCAGCAAATTCTGGAGGAGTTTATTGAAGTTGTAGAGTTACCGAATCCGCCAGAGGTGTTTATTTCTCGGCAAAAGTGCAATTTTTGCCATTGGTATAGTCAATGTTATGCGATCGCTCAATCTGAAAAACATCTCTCACTATTACCAGGTGTAACACCTCTTCGCTACACTCAACTCCAAGACGTAGCCATCACCACACTAGAATCTCTTGCTAATACCAGTCCCAACACCTTAGAAAATCTAGTTGGTTTTGATCCGAAAGTAGCACCCAAGCTAGTAGTGCAAGCTCAATCTGCATTGGAAAAACGACCTCTAGTTTTACCCTATCCGCTACCAATAGAAAATATTACATTCACAGCACCCATAGAACTTTACTTTGATATTGAGGCACAGCCAGACTTAGATTTAAATTATCTTTTGGGGGTTTTGGTCGTTGATAGACTTGCCAATACAGAACAGTTTTATTCGTTTTTAGCAGATAAACCAGAAGACGAAGAGTTAGTTTGGCAGCAATTTTTGGATTTAGTTTGGCAATATCCCGAAGCGCCAATTTATCATTTTTGTGTCTACGAGTTTGATACAGTCAAACGCCTAGCAAAGCTTTACAACACTCCCTATGCCTCAGTGCGTCCTGTACTGAACCGATTTGTGGATGTGTATGAACAATTAACCCAAAGTGTAGCATTACCTGTAGAAAGTTATGCCCTCAAAGCGATCGCACGTTGGTTAGGATTTGAGTGGCGGGAAAAAGAAGCTAGTGGTGCCAAATGTATTTACTGGTACGATCAGTGGCTAGAAACTGGCGATCGCACCTTACTAGAAATTATCCAAAGCTACAACGAAGATGACTGCCGCGCTACCCACAGAGTAAAAGACTGGCTTGTAAACTTTTTTCAGGAAGAATATGGTTTGCGACTAGCTTAAGTAATTTCGTATTTTATAAAGGTTTTCAATTTCTTAGAATACAGATTATTTTTAGCAGCACACAGATGTGTAGCGCTATATTCTTCAGCGTGATATCTTATTTGTTAATTTTACACTCTAACAAAAAACTCTATGCAGCTAATTAAGAAAACCTTCGCAATTCCACGAATTATTTACTTATTTATCCCGATTCTAATTATCAGTTTTTTATTAACAAAATTACCATTAAGTGCTGTTGAAGTTAGTAGCATAGAGTTTATCGGTGAAGCTACTTTACCGAAAGGCTTAATCCTTAAGAAAACTGAGGTTGGAGGTTTATCTGGAATTACTTATGATGCAAAAAACAATTTTTATTATGCTATTTCTGATGACCGTGGACAAAAAGCTGCTGCCCGCTTCTACACCCTAAAAATAGATTTAAGCAAGGGTTCTCTAAAAAAAAGCGGAGTTATTCCTATAGATGTTACCACATTATTAAATGAAAACGATCAAACATTTCGCCCTAGTGAAACTGATACAGAAGGTATTACATTAACTAATAAATCAACTATATTTATTTCTTCTGAAGGCGACGCGGCAAAACTAATTAATCCTTTTATTAAAGAATTCTCACTATCTTCTGATAAAGAAATTACAACACTTCCCATCCCAAACAAATTTTTGCCAGATAAAGCTGGTAAACAAGGTATCCGCAACAATTTGGCTTTTGAAAGCCTCACCATCACACCTGATAAAAAGAATCTATTTACAGCCAGCGAAAATGCTCTGATTCAAGATGGTGTTGCCGCTAAACCTAACATCGGTAGTCCTTGCCGGATTTTGCAATACAACTTACTCAACAGCCAGCCAGAAAAGGAGTTTCTTTACCAGACAGAACCAGTTTCACCCTTTTTGAATCTGACTGGCAAATTTGCTAGTGGACTACCTGATTTACTTGCTCTCGATAATCAAGGGCACTTCCTAAGTTTAGAAAGGTCTTTTACTGGTTTAGGATTTGCTATTTCCCTATTTCAGGTTTCTTTAGAACAAGCCGATGATATTCATCACATAGATAGTCTTTTAGCAATTGACTTCAAAAATATTAAACCAGTTCAGAAAAAACTACTGTTAGATTTGAGAACCCTAGATGTACTGCTAGACAACATCGAAGGTTTAACTCTTGGCCCTAAACTACCCGATGGTCAACAATCATTAATTCTTGTAAGTGATAACAATTTTAACTCACTACAACGTACCCAGATACTAGCCTTTAAAATGAAAATTGAAACACCACTGACCAGATTATTACGCCGTTTACTGCCGAATCTCAATCGTTAGCTGGACACAACCATCCCCCGTTTACTGCTATTTAGTTATTTCTGCTTATTCCTGTGTATTCACGGAATCTACTAGGTAACTTTATCTAGCCTATTCGTAGTTTACGTGTAATTTCTCAACCGTATTCCTTAATAAATATGTTACATAATGTTTAAGAAATTTTGCAGGCAGATTAACCGTAATGGCAGTATATTATTAATTTCCGACAAATTCTGATATTTTTAGATTTAAATTTAGTACTTAACTAGACTGATTAAACTAATTTGCCAAAAGTATTTTTCATAAATGATTTTTATGCCACAAAAAAAAATTGAGAATATGGTAGGGCAAAAAGCAGAATTAGACAATTATATCGGACAATTTTTAAATAATCGCTATTTAATCAGAGATTTGATCGGCAAAGGGGGGATGGGGAGAGTTTATTTAGCAGAAGATACTGCTAAAGGTGGTATGCCAATCGCAATCAAAATCTTATCATTTAGTTTGGCGAACCAGCACATGTCCCAACGCTTTGCCAGAGAGATTTTTATTGGGGCTCAATTGGGCCGCAAAAGTAAACATATTGTTCGTATTTTAAATTATGGGTTTACTGAGGATAAAACTCCATTTTATGTAATGGAATACCTCCAAGGAAAAAATCTCAAACAAATTCTCAAAATTCAGCCCTTAACAATATCAAAATTTTTGGAGATTTGTAATCAAATTTGTTTAGGCTTACAATGTGCCCATCAAGGTATTAGCCTCAAAGGAGAGATTTACCCCATTGTTCATAGAGATATAAAACCCGAAAATATATTCCTTAGTGAAGATAGTAAAGAACGAGAAGTTGTTAAAATACTCGATTTTGGCATCGCCAAATTTTTAACAGAACGAAGTGGGATGACCCTGACAGATTCTTTTATTGGCAGTTTACCTTACTGTTCTCCAGAACACATGGAAGGGCGCAAATTGCTAGATGTGCGCTCTGATATTTACAGTTTGGGAGTATTAATGTTTGAGATGCTAACAGGAAAACATCCATTTCAGACAAAAAGTAACTCCTTTGGTACTTGGTATCAAGCGCATCGCTTTCAAATGCCACCTACAGTTGAAGAAGTCAACCCACAAGTCAAAGTACCGCAGATATTAGAAAAACTGTTGATGAGTTGTTTAGCAAAAGAAGTAAGCGATCGCCCGCAAAATATCAACCAAATATTAGAAGGTTTAGAAAAGGTTAATAGTCAGATTAATGATGTTATTGCTAACAATAGTAGTGACATTCTTAAAGCCTCACTTCCAGTTCAATTAGTACCAGCAACATTCTTGTCAGAACAAGAATGTTTGCAGAAAAATTGGCCTAAGAACAAACCAATTGCGCCAATTGGTTTTCCCCATTTATTACAAACTCCTCAAAGACCTATACCAACTTTTTGGGCAATGTTGCCCAAACAAGAGATTGCAAAATTTTTGAATAAAGTACACAGCACTGAATTTATTAGTAAAATTAATGTATATCCGATGTTGTTGTGGGTAACAGTCTTATACGATGCCCAGCCTTCTATGACTAAGTGGCTACCTTATTTTCTAGATTTGAAAGATAATAAAGGGCAGAATATAGCACGTAGTTTAGCAGAGGTAGGCTACTATCATCTACTATTCTTTCCCCTAGAAGAGCCAAACCGTTGCTCTCATGTAACAACCTTAAGTCTTACAGTTAATCAGCGTCAGCAACTTGTAGATTGGTTAGACATGAGTCAACAGTCAAATGAATTAATTTTGTCTAATCAAGCTAAAAATCTTCTAAAAACAGAGTACGAAAAACTAAAATTAGACATTTTACAAAAGTTAGCCGCAGATCAGAAAGCTGAAAAAGAAGGGTTAAAAAATTGGATGGATAAATTCTTGGAGATTTTTTTTAAACTTTTATCGCGTTCTTAAAAGTGCGTGATTAAAATACTTGCCACCATTACCTAGTTATATTGTTATGTGTGTATTACTAACTTTAAATAGATTCAGCAGCAGAGGTGAATAAAGTGAATCAAAGCCCATTTACATCTCCAAGTAGTACGGGCTTACTTGCCAATCGTTATCAACTGAAGCAATTAATTGGTAGCGGTGGTATGGGTGAAGTTTTCTTAGCAAATGATATTTTGTTAGGAGGTATACCAGTTGCTATCAAGTTTTTAACTCAGACTGTTGTCGATAGCAAGATGCAACAAGACTTTGCTCGTGAAGCTTTAATGAGCGCAGCTTTGAGTCAAAAGAGCTTACACATAGTGCGGGCGTATGATTATGGTGTCAATGAGAAAGGAAAACCATACTACGTGATGGAATATCTATGTGGTAAGAGTTTAAAGGACTTAATTCCACTACCATTGTCGATGTTTTTGACTCTTTCCCGCCAAATTTGTTTGGGCTTACAGTGTGCCCATCAAGGTATTAATATTGACGGCAAAATTTGTCCGTTGGTTCATAGAGATATTAAGCCTGCCAATATATTAGTTATTCCTGATCCGATATTAGGTCAGTTAGTTAAAATCCTCGATTTTGGGATTGCTAGATTTTTAAATTATGCATCAACAGCTAGTACAAGCAGGGGATTTAATGGCACTTTACCCTACTGTTCTCCAGAACAGCTAGATGGAGAAAAATTAGACAGTCGCTCTGACATTTATAGCCTGGGTGTGATGATGTTTGAAATGCTCACAGGCAAAAAACCTTGGGAACCAGAAACTGATTATTTTGGTGCTTGGTATAAAGCACATCACTTTGAACAACCAAAAACGATCGCAGATGTTAAACCAACTCTGAAAATACCTCAGAAGCTAAATAATTTAATCATGTCTTGTCTTGCAAAAAAATCTTGCGATCGCCCACAAAATATCGCTCAAATTTTGCAAGTATTAAATAGCTTAGAACAATCTAATTCTACCAATTTACCAACAAATTTATCCTCTAATCCCATCCTTAGCCGTCCCCTAGATTCTGGATTACCAATTGCAGTAGAACAAAGCTGCCGGCAACTTTTGTGGCCTCAAAATAAACCAACTCAAGAAATTGTTTTTCCCCAGCTTATAGATACTGCACAAGAATCTATGACCGCACTATGGTTGATGTTGCCTAAACAAGAAATCAAAAACTATGGTCTTTCTACCCGTTACAACCAGTTTATCTTCATGACATCCCCTCACCCAATGCTGTTGTGGGTAACTGTACTCTACAATCGGCAATTGGCTCCTAAGTGGCTACCATGCTACTTAGATATGCAAAATCCCCAAAATCTTAAGATGGTAGGTTTTCTGGCTGAAAATGAACACTATCCTTTGATTTTCTTTACTCTGGAAGCACCACATTCCTGCGCCAATGTCCTCAGCAGCCGCATCGAGCCAACTCAGCGACAAATGTTGAGAACCTGGGTGCAACAAACTCATAGCCTACCACCAGCTTCTGTGCCCCAAGTCAGCAAACAGCTATTAAAACAGCAATATAAACAAATGCAATCCCGGATATTGCACCATCTGGAATCCAAGCCCCAGGTTGTATTATCAAGGTCTATTTAACGGTAAATTCGCGCCTTGGAGAGACGGGACAAAAATAATTTCTAATTTTCCATTCCAAAATGCTTGACAAGCAGAAAAAAAATAGTGATAATAGCAAAGTTGACCAAACAAGGGACTGTAGTTCAATTGGTTAGAGCACCGCCCTGTCACGGCGGAAGTTGCGGGTTCGAGCCCCGTCAGTCCCGTTCTAAATTTATAAGTAGTGAATCACCGAACTTCGGTGATTTTTGATTTGGAATTCCCCAAAAGGATTGACCCAGAATTGGGGGTTTGAATATAAGCTACATTTATCATGCTTTGCGAAAGAGAGAATTAACTGTGACTGTCAGAGTCCGTATTGCGCCGAGTCCAACCGGAAATTTACATATTGGTACAGCTAGAACGGCTGTATTTAACTGGTTATTTGCCCGTCACCACGGCGGGAAATTTATCCTGCGAATAGAAGATACAGACCTAGAGCGATCGCGTCCCGAATACACCGACAATATTCTTGAAGGATTGCGCTGGCTAGGACTGAACTGGGATGAAGGGCCATTTTTCCAATCTCAACGCCTCGATCTTTATAAAGAAGCAGTACAAAAACTGCTAGATCAAGGATTAGCCTATCGCTGCTACACCACCAGCGAAGAATTAGAAGCGCTAAGAGAAGCTCAAAAAGCTAGAGGCGAAGCCCCTCGCTATGACAACCGTCACCGCAACCTCACACCAGAACAACGTGCCGCTTATGAAGCAGAAGGTCGTTCTTCTGTGATTCGCTTCAAAATCGAAGATGGGCGGGAAATTGTCTGGAATGACCTAGTAAGGGGAAAAATGTCTTGGCGAGGTAGCGATTTAGGTGGTGATATGGTCATCGCCCGCGCCTCAGAAGAGGGTAGCGGTCAACCACTATACAATTTTGTCGTTGTAGTGGATGACATCGATATGCAAATTACTCATGTCATTCGCGGAGAAGACCACATCGCCAACACCGCCAAGCAAATTCTGTTGTATGAAGCAATGGGTGCAAAAATTCCAGAGTTCTCCCACACGCCATTAATTTTGAACATGGAAGGGCGCAAGCTTTCTAAGCGAGATGGTGTTACTTCCATTTCTGAGTTTCAGAAAATGGGCTTTACTGCTGAAGGCTTGGTGAATTACATGACATTGCTGGGTTGGTCGCCACCAGACTCGACGCAAGAAATATTTACCTTAGAAACAGCAGCTAAAGAGTTTGGTTTTGAGCGTGTAAATAAAGCAGGTGCAAAGTTTGACTGGGACAAGCTAGATTGGTTGAACAGTCAGTATATCCACAATACACCAGTAGATAAACTCACAGATTTACTCATACCCTTTTGGGAAGCGGCTGGCTATAAATTTGATGGTGGAAGAGATCGCGCCTGGTTAGAACAGCTTGTAACTTTAATTAGCCAAAGTTTAACTCGTTTAGTAGATGCAGTACCTCAAGGGCAACTGTTTTTTAGCGATACAGTTGAATTTAGCGAAGAAGGCAGTACACAACTAAAGCAAGAAGGTTCTACTGCTGTCCTTGAGGCGATTGTCACAGCTTTAGAAAATCAGCCGCAACTCTCGGAAGCCGCCGCTCAGGACATTATCAAACAAGTGGTGAAAGAGCAAAAAGTCAAAAAAGGCTTAGTAATGCGATCGCTCCGAGCAGCCTTAACTGGAGATGTTCATGGCCCCGACCTCATTCAATCTTGGTTACTGCTAAATCAGATTGGTTTAGACAAGTCGCGTTTGAGTCGGGCTATAACAGAAGCTAAGTAGCGATTACTTCCAGATTTTAGAAATATTTTAGATTTTAGGGGCGCACAAACGTGTGCCCCTATCCATAAGGTAGAGCAACTATAAGAACAACAAATCATTGACTAATTACTAATGAATTATCCCCAATTTCAAATCTAAAATAGGTAGTCAATTCTCCCCACATTGGGAACTTGGTATGTAAAATTCATGTCTTCAAAACCACTTAGAAGCGAACGTAATTACAATGCCGACAAAAGCGCTCAATAGAGGGATGAGATTATCGTTGATGATAGTTACGCTCTTCATCACATCGACAGTTAACGCTGTGACTGATGCTCAGGAAGCACCAACGATATTTGGAGATGTAACTATTAGTCCCCAGTTTTCGCCAGACCCCCTGACAGTTCGCGGGATGAGTGGTGGTTCAATATCTGGGAGTAAAGTAGGTGGCAGAAGTGAAACAGCCACTGGCCCTTGTACCGGATTTGTTGATGAAACACCAGACCACACATTAGCGTTAACAAGTAAATTCGACTACCTAAAGTTGCAAGTCCAAAGTCCTGAAGACACCACCATAATTATCAAGGGACCAGGTGGTACTTGGTGTAATGACGATTTTGATGGCAAAAATGCCGGCATTGTTGGTGAATGGCTGGCTGGAAGTTACCAAGTTTGGGTTGGTTCCTACGAAAAAGGTAAGTATCTTCCTTACACTCTCAAAATTACAGAAGTTAAGTAGAAAATTGGGAATTGGGAATTGGTTTTTCCCATGCCCCCTGCCCCCTGCCCCTTCAGTCAGGGGTTGAAACGACATGAGAAGCGTTGTGGAGAAATTCTCCGTGGCTTTGCATCCCGTTGCGCTCCCTTTTCTCGTGCGATTTTGTATTAAAATTAAGTTAACTTTGATTAAGATTCTTGTTGGCATCGCCATAATGCTCTAATTGCCTTATGACAGTGCATATAAGAGATCAAATTAAACAAAATGGATTTATAAACATCCGTTTAACAGCTTAAAGTGACAGAGTGATGAACACTTGGTTACTAGAGCTGATGAATTGTATAGGCATCTAGAGGCAAATTAAGATGAAATTCTCTTGGAAAGTCGTAGTACTCTGGACATTGCCGGCTTTGGTAATTGGCTTTTTCTTCTGGCAAGGGGCCTTTGCAGGCGCTCCTACTGATATGAGTAAGAATGCAGCCAATACCCGCATGACTTATGGTCGCTTTCTAGAATACTTGGACGGCGATCGCGTCAGCAGTGTTGATCTCTACGAAGGCGGTAGGACAGCTATTATCGAAGCCCGCGATCCAGACATCGAAAATCGCGTCCAAAGGTGGCGGGTAGATTTGCCTGTTAACGCTCCTGAGTTAATTAGCAAGCTCAAAGAAAAAGATATTAGTTTTGATGCTCACCCTATGCGGAATGATGGCGCAATCTGGGGATTGTTGGGCAATCTCGTGTTTCCAGTTTTATTGATTACTGGGTTGTTCTTTTTGTTCCGGCGTTCTAGCAACCTTCCCGGCGGGCCAGGTCAAGCGATGAACTTCGGCAAATCTAAGGCGCGTTTCCAAATGGAGGCGAAAACCGGGGTTAAATTTGATGACGTAGCGGGTATTGAAGAAGCTAAGGAAGAACTACAAGAAGTCGTCACCTTCTTGAAACAGCCAGAAAGATTTACGGCTGTAGGCGCACGGATTCCCAAGGGAGTGCTATTAGTTGGGCCTCCTGGAACTGGTAAAACTTTATTAGCAAAAGCGATCGCAGGCGAAGCAGGCGTACCTTTCTTCAGCATTTCCGGTTCGGAATTTGTAGAAATGTTCGTTGGTGTGGGTGCATCCCGCGTCCGCGATTTGTTCAAGAAAGCCAAAGACAACGCCCCTTGTATTATCTTCATCGATGAAATTGACGCAGTAGGACGGCAACGGGGCGCTGGTATCGGTGGCGGTAACGACGAGAGAGAGCAAACCCTCAACCAGTTGCTCACTGAAATGGACGGGTTTGAAGGTAACACAGGCATCATTATTATTGCTGCTACCAACCGTCCCGACGTACTAGACTCAGCTTTGTTACGTCCTGGTCGCTTTGATCGCCAAGTAACAGTTGATGCACCCGATATCAAAGGGCGTTTGGAAATCTTGCAAGTCCATTCACGCAACAAGAAACTAGACCCTAGCGTATCTTTAGATGCGATCGCTCGCCGCACTCCTGGATTCACTGGTGCTGATTTAGCTAACTTACTCAACGAAGCGGCAATTTTGACTGCTAGAAGACGCAAAGAAGCGATCACCCTCCGCGAAATTGATGACGCGGTGGATCGGGTAGTTGCGGGGATGGAAGGTACTCCTTTGGTAGATAGCAAGAGCAAGCGCTTGATTGCATACCATGAAATTGGACACGCCTTAGTTGGAACTTTGTTAAAAGACCACGATCCAGTGCAGAAAGTTACCTTAATCCCACGGGGACAAGCACAGGGTTTAACTTGGTTTACTCCCAACGAAGAACAAGGGTTAATTTCTCGTTCTCAGTTGAAAGCTCGGATTACTGGTGCTTTGGGCGGTCGCGCTGCTGAAGAGGTAATTTTTGGGGCTGCCGAAGTTACCACTGGCGCTGGTGGAGACTTGCAACAGTTATCGGGAATGGCACGGCAAATGGTGACTCGGTTCGGGATGTCCGACTTAGGGCCACTATCCTTGGAAAGCCAGCAGGGTGAAGTGTTCTTGGGTCGTGACTGGACAACTCGATCTGAGTATTCCGAATCCATCGCTTCCCGCATTGATGGACAAGTCCGAGCGATCGTGGAAGAATGCTATGACAATGCCAAGAAAATTGTCCGCGATCATCGCACTGTCACCGATCGCTTAGTCGATTTGCTCATCGAAAAAGAAACCATTGACGGCGAAGAATTCCGCCAAATTGTGGCTGAGTACGCTGAAGTCCCTGAGAAGCAGCAGTACGTACCGCAACTGTAACAAGTTTTCTAAAATCACTGAAATGGGTATGGTCAAAAGGCTATACCCATTTTTATTTTAGGTATTTGTAGTACTAAGCTATTTTATGTAGTGTCAGGGAATACTAAGCATAGTTAAAAACTATATATTGCTATGCAATACCTAATCTACCCGCTCGCAATTTACGTTCTACTGACTGTTATTCGCTATCTCATTCTCTTTTTACTACTTAGCAAATCTCAGATTCAATATCCCAAGTACCAGATTACAAAGGCTGATACAGTTCCTATCTATTTAAAAGATTTATTTCAAACTCCTATTAAAGAACTAGAGCAATTCGGCTTTCTTCCATGCAGCTATTTGCAATATCAACCAATCAGCAAAGTCTATCAGCAAACAAATTGGGAACTTCTTTTATATAACAAAGCACTCAAAAGCTATGTCACAGTAGTTATTCGTCGTTTAGCCGAACCTGTCAATTTATTCGATATAGAGTTTTATACCTTTTTTAAGGATAAAACTTTATTGCTGACTGTCAACGGCAAACAGCATGGACTTATAGGTGAGTTTCCTAACACTATTGTTCAGGATGTTTATACTGGCAAAGTATCAGTACAATGGCAGACTCATCAAGATCGTCTCAAACAATTAACTACCAGCAAAACAGCTTGTGGTTTATCACCAGAGTCTTTTGCACAAGCACTACAGATACAGATGAGTGGCTATGTTAGTAACTTAGCCAAGACGGGGAAAATATCACCAATCAAGGGAACAGAGTTATTTCAGATACATTGGCTAACAATCCTGCGATCGCTTAACCCTTTGATATTAAGTAGATCGAGGCAGAAGGCAGAAGGAAAGAGAGCTGTGGGCGGTTCTATACATCAGGAATATTGGATACTTGTGGAAGATTTACCTGAGTTCAATCGTAATATTGTTGGTTTGATTGAAGTAATATCACAATTTCGCCAGTCAAAAACTTGAAAATCTGAAATTGGTAGCATAGATACAGTATGCAAAAATCTACTACTTTTATTCCCACAATTTATGAATAATAAAGTTAAATTCTTAACTCTTGCTTCCTTAACGTTGGCAGTTTCTTCTCTAACTGTCGGCACAGTTGTAGCACAGGCGAAACTGACAAATCAGGCAAAACTGTTTATCAATGGAATCGGTGCAGTACGAGTTGGGATGACTGTTTCCCAAGCAACAAAGGCTGCTGGTACTAAGTTAGTGGGCGATCCACCCAATAACAATTGCTACTATGTTAAGCCACAAAATGAACCCAACAATCTTTCGTTCATGGTGACAGGAGGTCGCATTTCTAGAGTAGATGTGCGGCAGAATACCCAGATTACTACCCTCAAAGGTGCAAAAATTGGCGATACCGAAGCACAAATCAAGTCTCTTTACCCAGGACAAATTAAAATCACACCTCATAAATACGTCCAAGGCGGACACTACTTGACATTTGTCCCGAAAGACCGTGCTGATCGGAACTATCGCGTTATTTTCGAGACTGATGGTAAGCTTGTTACTCAGTTTCGCTCAGGTAAACTACCAGAAGTTGAATTTGTTGAGGGCTGTTCTTGATTTAAGAACTTTCTGCTATTGCTCCTAGTGCCAAAAGTGATGATCGCACAGATTAAGCCTCATTTTTATATAAGTGCATAAATTACCCCGGCTTACTTTGTTGAAGCCGGGTTTTCTAACGTTTTCCAAATTGGGAGAGAGACTTGGAAATTAGCTCCCCTTCTCCCTTTTTTATCGTTCCAGTTCATCCACTCCTTTGGGAACTCCCGCAGTTAACACCTCATGTCCATCAGGTGTAACTAACACATCATCCTCAATCCGAATACCAATGCCAATCCATCGAGGATCAGTCTGTGGCTGGTCTTCTGCTAGTTTGGTATCAGGCACAATATATAATCCCGGTTCCACTGTCAAAATTTGGCCTGGTTGTAAAATCTGCGGTTTGTCTTCACCGTGCTGGTAAACTCCTACATCATGAACATCCAAACCTAACCAATGACTGGTGCGGTGCATATAATATGGCTTATATTTCTCTTCTTCAATTAACTTATCAATTTCACCTTTGAGAATGCCAAGTTCAACTAAACCTTCGGTGATAACGCGCACTGCTGTATCGTGAACTAATTTGAAGGGATTACCTGGTTTCACTTGAGCGATCGCTTGTTTTTGCGCCTCCAATACAATCTCATACAGCGTTTTTTGTTCAGGCGTAAATTTACCCCCTACAGGAAATGTCCGCGTAATATCCGAGTTGTAATAACCGTAAGCACAACCCGCATCAATTAGCAGTAATTCTCCATCCTGCATTTGACGATTATTTTCAATGTAATGCAGTACGCAAGCATTCACACCGGAAGCCACAATCGAAGGATACGCTGGCCCCATGCCACCCCGGACTCGAAAAATGCGCTCCATCTCCGCCTGAATTTCGTACTCATAACGTCCGGGTGCGGTGATTTCTTGGGCGTAATTGTGTGCTTCAGTGGCGATCGCAACCGCTTGACGCATTAACCCCAACTCAGCTTCACTTTTAATAAGTCTCATGCTGTTGAGAACAGGGCCAGTATCTTCAATAGCGATCGGCCCAGTACCGCGTTTAGGATAAGTCCGCAGTAAACTTTGATAATGTCTTAGGATTTGGTCATTAAAAGTGCGATCGCGTCCTAAGTGATAGTAAAGGCGGCTGGCTTTTTCCAAATACTGCGGCAACTTTTCATCTAACTCGCTAATGGGGTACGCTTCATCAGCACCATAGATTTCCTTGGCTGCATCTACCCCACAAAGATAACCAGTCCATACTTCCTTTTCGCGATCCTTCGGTTGGACAAACAGCACAAACCGATGTTCTGAATGATGTGGCGCTAACACTGCTACTGCCTGTGGTTCGTTAAAACCAGTTAGGTAGAAGAAATCACTGTCTTGGCGATAAACATACTCGACATCGTTGTGCATCACTGCCATTGGCGCACTGCGAAAAATGGCTGTGCCATCACCAATTTTTGCCATTAACTGCTCGCGACGCTGCCGATATTCTGCTTGCATAGCTGATGTTTTTATGAATAAATTGTATTATTTTACACTTTTAGCAACTGGGTAGATGCACAATTCAGGCCTCTTAATAGTTGCTAATCTAAGTTATTCTAACCAATATTTGTTTCCACTCCAGCCATAAATCGTTGGAGAATAATTAATTATCTTGAAATACTCAAATTTCTTAATTTTGAAATAACTCGGAAATATTGTTGTTATTGAATGATTTAGTATTTTGATAAAAAAATAAATTATTTTTATCGCCTTATTCCATATCAATTTTGGTAATTAATAAATTCCACAACACGCTGTCAATAATATGTCTGCTCAACCCCTAGCAATAAAAGCGATCGCTTCCGTGGCCAATAAAGATGAATTCGTAGTATTTACATATACTAATTTTTCGAAACTGGCTTACAATTACCTGTTCGTACAGTTGAAGAAAGTAAGCAGACATCTAGAGCTATTCCACAAATAAAAAATAGTAGTGATTCCGCAAACAATTGAGAAATTCATCATAAAACAATGACTTATTACACAAATTATTAGAACTAATGTAGTAATTATTTCTATTTTAGCATATTTGTAACTTTGCAATAAATACGAAGATTACTTTATAAAGCTAATTTTGAAAGTTTGTATTAAACATTTGAGTACTTAAAAAATAAGGACTAAATTCCTTTCTGCGAACTTACTTACCAATGAATCGAAGCTTGAAAGGCTACTATAGCAAGCCGCTTTGATTTTTGTTCGCGCAGCTTGGCGTAGCAGCCATACTGGGCAGGCAAGAGGCAATATTCAAGAAGGCCTTTTGAGTTGTACGGAGTTATTTTAGGCAATCAAATATTAGTCCTATGGTGTAGTGTGAATAATTTTTGTCTGGCTAATTAGCCGTTCAAGATATAAGTAGAATTTTGATAAAAATTTTTAATGTCAAAGAAAACAGATAAAGCAATAAAGCTTTGTCTGTAAATCATCATATACATAATGAGCAAAAAGAATTTTAGAATTGTTTACATAGGACTTGAAAATTTTGTAATTATCATTTAAAACAAACAAAGATTTATCTTCAAATAATGATGTTAATAAATAAAAAATAGTTATAAAGAAATATGGAAAACCTAGAAAATGTTATTTCGTTACAGAAAGCGGCTTCAAAAAAAAGTTAAAAAAATATGACAACCAATCATAAAAACACACCATGTTTGGAACTCAAAATACTTCAAAAACTTTGAATGCACAATGGACACAAACTTCCGAAAAAATACAAGCATTATCATCTCCTCTTGATAGCGTAACTCCTCTAAATTCTGATTCGTTTTTGGGGAGTAAGAGTTCCTACCAACCACAACAATCTGCGGTGGTGTCAGCAAATCCTAATCCTAATCCTTACTTAACCAGTGCGGCGATTGTTCCTGACTTCAACGGTGATGGCAAAACAGATAAAGTTTGGGTCGATTCTACAACTGGTGAGATTATTATTCGGTTGATGGATGGCACAAAAGTTGTCGAACAGGGATCTTTGGGTCAATTTGACCTATCCGCCTATGATTACAAAATTGCTGATTTCAATGCTGATGGTAAAACCGACTTCTTATTACGCAATAAGACAACCGGTGAGAACAGCATTGTGCTGATGGATGGAACTAGAGTTGGTTCTGCGGCTGCTCTATCTAGCGTTGATGCAGCCTGGAGTCCTCAGATTGGGGATTTCAACGGCGATCGCAAAACTGATATCTTCTGGCATAATGCTACAACCGGTGAGAACGCTATTTGGGAGATGGATGGCACTACAGTTCTCACTGCAACTGTTCTAGACACTACAGACACAGCTCTAACTCCTACCATTGTTGATTTCGATGGCAATGGCAAGAGCGATATTTTCTGGCGCAATGGGACAACTGGCGATAACAGCGCTTGGTTTATGGATGGTGCCCAAAAGACTGAATTTGCGCTGCAATCTCAAGACGCAGCCTGGACTGCTAGCCTTGGTGATTTCAACGGCGATTTAAGCACTGACATTCTGTGGAGAAACGCTCAAACAGGTGAGAACAAGGTTTGGACGATGAGAGGCATCTTAGTCACAGAAGGCGCTTTGGGAACACTTGACTCATCCTGGACTTCCAAAATTGGTGATTTCAATGGTGATGGTAAGACCGATATCTTCTGGCACAATGGAACCACAGGTGCGAACACTGCTTGGTTGATGGATGGTACAACAGTTGCGACTGAAGCTTTCTTACCAACTAATAACGCGGCCTTGACACCATCCCTTGGTGACTTCAACGGCGACGGTAAGACCGATATCTACTGGCGCGATCAGACCGCAGGTTCAGACAACATTTGGACTATAGATGGAACAACAGCAGTTGACAATCCCATCAGCGATGCAGATAAGCTTGGCCCACAGTGGTATACATTCTAAAAGCTAGGAGTTAGGAGTGAGGAGTTAGGAGTTAGGAGTTAGGAATTATCAAATGCTTCCCCTGCCTCTCCTGCCTCCCCCTACCTCCCCTGCTCCCCCTGCTTTCCCTGCTCCCTTATCCCCTCATTTCCTGCTCCTCAAAACTTGTAAGTCAAAACCTGAATTTCACTCTTTTCTGGCAATTTACCAGGGCTAATGGAAATACTATCTCCATTGCTACGCCGCACTGTCGTACCTTGCATTAAGGTCAAAAAATCATCAAGTGGTGAAATATCGCACTTAGCAGCATCAGCCGCCTGTGTCCGGTAATGGGTCGGAATCACCAGCTTGGGATTTAATACTTGAATAGCCTGCTTTGCTTCTTGAGCATTGTAGGCTTTTGCACTGCCTCCCACTGGAATGAATAGTACATCGGGTCGTCCCATCAAGATTTTTTGCTCGATGGAAATAGGTGCGGCGGCTCCCCCTAAGTGTAAGATATTAATCCCGCCTTGCTTCCAACTCCAAGCAGTATTTGAGCCAAATTGCTTACCACCTTTGCGATCGTGGTCTATAGCAATTCCTTGGAACTTTATACCTTTAAACTCATAAACTCCTGGTTCGTAGATGAGTTTTGCATTTCCCGGTAGTACATCCACCGCACCTTCATCCAGTAATTGACTGCTAATCAGTACCAAATCTGCTGCAACTTTTGGTAGTCGATATTTAGCAGTACAGCCAACCGTCCGAAATGGATTGACGAGAATTTTCGCACCACCACCAGTAAAAAGAAAGCAAGTATGACCCAACCACTGAACTGATAAACCGCTAGATTGTGCGTCAGCTTGAGATTTAGAACCCAAGGTAGTAACTAAAGCTGTGGCCAACCCCGCCCCAGCATAGCCCATCAACTGTCGTCGTTTCATTAATTATGCTCTTGACTGTAACTGTTCGAGAAAGTTTCGTAATAACTGTTTTCCTGAAGATGTCAGGACACTCTCTGGGTGAAACTGGACACCCTGAATGTGAGGATAGTTCCGGTGTCGCACTCCCATGATGGTGTTATCTTCAACCCAAGCGGTGATTTCTAACACATCTGGGCAAGTCTCACGTTCGATTACCAAACTATGATACCTAGTGGCGATGAGAGGATTTTCTAATCCCCGAAAAACCCCCACCCCAGTGTGAGATACCTGAGAAGTTTTGCCATGCATCAACTCTGGAGCAGGAATTATTTTACCACCGAATACTTGACCGATGCTTTGATGTCCTAAACAGACACCTAAAATTGGCAAATCTTGTCCTAGCTGTTCAATCAATTCTAAGGATATACCCGCATCTTCCGGGCGGCCAGGCCCAGGAGAAATAACTACGGCTTCCGGCTTTAATGCCCGAATCTCATCTATGGATATCTTGTCGTTACGAAAAACTTTAATATCATTTGCTACTGAGAATTCTGCTGCCAATTCTCCCAGATATTGCACTAAGTTATATGTAAAACTGTCGTAATTGTCGATAACTATAATCAAAGCTCATCACTCCTGGTTTTTAGCTCTCATCAGATTACTGATACTATATTGTTCGCTAGATATAAAAATAACGCTAACGTAGACACATAGATATGAAGCGGCTACTTTATAACAAGCCACTTCTTAGATTTTTAATTTCTTATAATGTCTTCTCCACAGTGAATTGGGTAGAGTGCGATCCTCTTACCAAGTCACTTGGCGATGCCTGGGTTGGGCTACGCCTACGCAAATCATATTTACAAAGCGGATATAATTAACCTTACCAGAGGAGGGAGCAATAGCGTACCAGCTACCAGCACTGCTACCAAAGCAGAGACAAGAACTGCACCAGCTGCACAATCTTTAGCGATTTTTGCCAATTCATGATATGTCTGCTTAACGGTTAAGTCCACAAGAGACTCGATCGCTGTATTTAGTAACTCTAATGCCAAAACTAAACCACTAGTTATACCAATTACCGCTATTTCCACAGCTTGCAGGTGCAAAAAAACGCTTAAACCAATCGCTAAAGCACAAACACTTACGTGGATGCGAAAATTACGTTGAGTTTGAAAACTATAGCTGATTCCAGCCCAGGCATATTTAAAACTAACAAATAAATTAGAAGCTACTTTCCAGGAAAATTCCCGTTCGTTAGACACCACTGTTTGTAACGAGGTAGGCGTTGGTGATGAAGAAATTTTTGGGGACATAGACTTAAAAATACAAAAATAGAGTTGCTACAGTGGGAATATTCGCCGATCTTAATGGCAGAATTAACTTTGAGGCAATCTTTAAGCAAATTTGCACAGAAGTATTATAAAAGTATTACCCAAAATTAACATTAAGAACACATAACTACTGCTATTCTATGTCAATAGCAATACCTATCGCATTCAGCAATCTTACTTGCTGTTTTAACATTCGTCCCAAACTTTCTTCATCAGGATGATCCCAGCCCAACAGGTGTAATAAACCGTGAGATGCTAACCAAGCTAGTTCAGTTGGTAAGCTATGTTCCTGCTGTTTAGCTTGACGCTGTGCTGTATCTACAGACACGATAATGTCACCTAAGTATAATGGTACAGATGCAAGCATTTCTTTGCTTTGCGGAAAATCCACTTCTAAAGCAGCAAAAGCTAAAACGTCTGTAGGCTTATCTTGTTGACGATACTGAGCATTCAGTTCTTGAATTTGCGAGTCATCTGTCAAACGCAGCCCAATTTCATAACTTGGCGCTGGCGGAATTTGAGGTTGAAGTATTTCCAACCAGTTATTAAACCAATTTTCCCAAGTTTCAGGAGGAATTCGAGTATCAGTGTCAGTAATTTTTACAGATGTTGTCAGAGACAAATCGTAAAAAGAATCCTCCACATATAGTTCAACGCTCAGGGGCACATAGTCTCCTTGTCTGAGGTTTAGGGTTGACTGTCCTTTGTCCTTTGTCCTTTGTCCTTTGTCCTTTGTCCTTTTAAATATAATTAATGACTAATGACTAATGACTAATGACTAATGACTAATGACTAATGACTAATGACTAATGACTAATGACTAGCTTAGTGAGTTAAGTAAGCAAGACCGACAAGGAGAGCTAAAAGCCCTACAGCAGTCAACGCAAAATGCTTCAGGGAAGTTGCACCCTTCCGCACCATGTTTCGCATGGCGAGTTTTACGTAGCTAGGTTGAGGTTCTGTTGAAGGAGAGTTGCTCATAGTTATTTGTCTACAGACTCTTTTATAACTGTAACAGTTGGTCTGGGATAGAATGGCGATCGCTTGCATATTACTCAGAAATTTCTCTGAAAACGCGCCAATCTAAAATCCTCAAAAATCAAAAGTGCTAAGTAATGTTAAGAATTCATTACTTAGCACTTGCAAATAATCCCAAATTATGAGTCAGGGTTTTCTACTAATTTGTTTTCTTGGCGCAAATAAGCTTGGATGAATGGATCAAGTTCGCCATTCATCACATCGCCAATCGCCGTTGTTTCTGTACTTGTACGTAAGTCTTTCACCATTTGGTAAGGGTGGAAGACATAGTTACGGATTTGGTTTCCCCAGGAGGCTTCCACCATATCGCCACGAATTTCGGCAATTTCTTGGGCGCGTTGCTCCTTGGCGATGACCAAAAGCTTTGCTTTGAGGCGATTTAGGGCTTTCTCTTTATTTTGCAGTTGCGATCGCTCTTCTGTACAGCGCACAGCAAGTCCTGTAGGAAGGTGAACAATCCGAACCGCAGTTTCTACTTTGTTGACATTCTGCCCACCTTTACCACCAGACCGAGTTGTGGTGATTTCCAAATCTTTATCTGGAATATCTAATTGCACAGAGTTATCAATCTGCGGCATCACTTCCACCCCTGCAAAACTGGTTTGTCGCTTGCCGTTGGCATTAAAAGGTGAAATCCGCACTAAGCGATGTGTACCCATCTCTGAACGCAAGTAACCATAAGCATAGCGACCAGTAATTTCTAGGGTTGCCGATTTAATTCCGGCTTCATCACCCTCCGACTCTTCAGCTAAAGTTACCTTATAGCCGTGAGCTTCGCCCCAACGGGTGTACATCCGCATCAGCATAAATGCCCAGTCTTGAGCGTCTGTGCCACCAGCGCCAGCACTAATTGTCAGTACAGCACCTTCGGCATCATAGGGGCCGGAAAGTAACTGTTGTAACTCCCACTGATCCAGGTCACGATTCAGTTTAGTGATGGTAGATTCTGCTTCTTGGAGTAGTGCCTCATCGGTTTCTAACTCCAACAATTCAACAACTGCCTTAGTATCTTCTAGATTGGCGTGCCAGCGATCATATTGCTGGAGGTGGGCTTTCAGGTCATTGAGTTCTTGTAGCGTTTGTTGGGCTTGGGTTTGCTCATTCCAAAATTCTGGTTGAGCGGATATTTTTTCGAGGTCTTGAATTTTGGCTGTCAGTGCAGGTACGTCAAAGATAGTCCTGGGTTTTACCCAGGCGGCCAGACAACGTTTCGATTTCGCGTTTCAGTTCTAGGACATCCATAATGCTTGCTGTAATGATAGATAGAGCGCTTTGGATTGGAAAATCGCTCTTTATTCTACTTGTATCTATTAATTTTAGCTGTAGTTGGGCAATTTCTCGCCGCACCACTTGTATTAAGCTACAAAAATTACTTGAAATTATCAAGCTCTTCTTTGCCCACTGAAGTAGTGTAATTTAGCTGTTGCAGATAGGCTTTGATAAAAAAATCAATCTTACCGTCTAATACCTCTGTTGCAGCAGTTGTTTCTACATTGGTACGTAAATCTTTCACCTTAGTGTAAGGATGCAAGATATATTCACGGATGAGTTTATTGGATAGATGTTTTATCTGTCGGGGTTGAATTTTGTCAATCTGGACATCTTGGGCTAGTGCAATCGCAAACAGTTTACTCTTGAGAATAGCTAAGGCTTTCTCTTTGTTTTGCATCAGACTGCGCTGTTGGTTACAAAATACACTAATTCCTGTAGGAATGTGAACCATCTTTACCCACGTTTCTGTCCGGTTGACATTCCCCTGATAGCGAGGCCAAGTAATTTCCAAATCCTTCTCTGGAATCTCAAAATCAACAGACTCATCTAAAATCGGGCTGACTTCTACACTGGCTAGGCAAGTATGCAGTTTGCTGTTGCTGCTAAAGGGAGAAACTCTTATTACGCGATGGGTTCCTTGTTCTGATTTAAGGAGACCATAGGCGTAGCGACCTATAATTTCTAAGGTTACAGATTTAATGCCAGCCTCATCTCCATAAGATTCTTCGACTATATCCACTAAATAATTGTGACTAACTACCCAACTGTGGTACAGCCGCAATAAGGTATATGCCCAATATTCAGCATCTACACCACCAACCCCAGCAGTAATAGTTAAAAATGCACCTTTTTGGTCATGGGGGTCAGACAATAATTGTTGTATTTCTGCTGTTTCGAGTTCTTGTTGGAGTTGGGTAAGGTTGCTTTGCACCTCTTGCCACAATTGCTCATCGGCTGATAATTCCAGCAATTCCAACGCAGCCTTGATATCTTCTAGAATCGAACACCAGCGCTGATATTCCTGATGCTTGTAGAATATGGAGTATTCAATTTCTTGAAGTACTTCATAAGCACGGGTTGGATGATTCCAAAAATCCGGTTGAGCAATTACTTGATCTAAATATTGAATTCTTGCAGTCAAATATTGGAGGTCAAAGACAGTCCTCAGCCTTACCCAAGATATTAGACAACTTTTCTACTTCAATTTTGATATTTAAGAGTTCAAGCATAGTTTTGCTCACTTGAGGCTAAACTTATCTACATATTCTACTATTAAAACGAAAAAAAAACCGTGGTTGCTAAAAATTTAACCACGGTTTTAACTTTATAGAACTTGACTTTTGTTAGTGCCTACAGACAATTAATCGCGGCCATTGATGGCAATTAGCAACCGCAAGATAAAGACGAACAAGTTGATGTAAGTTAAATACATCGACAAAGCAGCAGGCAAATATTGGTCATCGCTGTAAGTGCGGGGCAAGATGTAGAAATCGACAACAGAAACCCCAACAAACAGGAATACTCCTAAACCGGAGATGGCGATTTCTAACCAATTTGGCGTGTAAACACCAAACATAGCAAACCCGAATTGGGCAAGGCACACAACCACCAAGGCGATAACGCCAAGATTGATGGTTTTTGTCAAAGCCATGCCATCTTGTTCAGAAAGATTTGACCCAATTTGACGAGCAGCTATAAAGGTAACGCCACAACCAAGGGCTGCTAAACCAATACCTTGAATGCCAACACCTTGGGATCTCAAAGCGACAAATACCAAGCCACTGAGGGTATATCCAGACAAGAGGCTGTAGGTTGCCAACAGGGGTAGCGCAAGACCCTTGTTACCTTTTTGGGCAACATTTTGGGCAACAAAGAACAAAACTAGCTCCAAAATCACCGCACCGATGAAGGTGGGAAAGAAGATTTCGGGGTTAGCACGGATAACTCCCAAACCGCCGTAGGTTCCTAATGCCGTTAGCACCAATCCACCACCGACGTAGGGGAGGGCGTTGGCGATTACGTTTGGGCCAACGAGGGCGTGAGATTTAGCCTCACGGATAGCTTCACGAAAATTACTGGTATTGCTCATAAAACTGTTTTTTAGGAAAACGTTGTGCTTATTCCTATTGTTACCAATCTTTGCGGTTAACAGCCAACGATTTAAAATTGTTGCAAAATCTGAAAGGTAGTTTCGTTGTTAAAAATTGGAATCGTCAGTCTCTGAGGATTCCACTGGATCTTTAGTACTGACAGCATACTCTTTAGCCTTGATTGCAAAGGGAAAAGGCAAAGGCAAGGAAACGTCATTTGCAAAATAAGGCCAGCGACTTCTGAGAGAGTGGACAAAGTGAGCTAGCTTGTCGCCCTTGATTTCTGGGTGATAAATCAAGGCTATTTCTAAGATTCTGGCTCTTCCAGGTTGCCTGCTGCCATTGTCAAGGCGAGACTGATTTTTTTGTAATATTGTTGTGCCTCGTTCAGTATACAACGCCTTCCTAACGCTCAGGTAGAGCGATCGCTCCCCATCATCACACACACTGCGCCATCGGTAAACTCCACTAGTTCGGCTCCCAGGAGAATCTTTAACAATAGCAACTGGTACTTCACCAGTATCTGCAATTCGTAAGCGCACAACCCACAGACGATTGATTTCTTGTTGTGAAAGGTACTGTTTTAATGCTTGCAGTGGGTCATTATTCAGTAAGTTTTGGTTTTGTAGCCAGTTCAGCATTTTGCGGGCATTTAGTGCCTCTGCCATGAACAGTATACGCGGGGGTTTATTATCAGTAATTGGAGTATTTAAACATTCTTGCAAACATTCAGCAACGAACTTATTGATTAGCCTTTGTTCTTTGGTTTGCTCTTGGCGCTTTTGTTCATCATCAAGCTCTTCATTACTTTCATCATAAGAGTTAGAATCCCAGTCTTCATTAAGAAGATGCGCGAGTCCAACAGGATATGATATCCAGCCTTGTTCTTTAAATAAATCAGGAGTTGTTAATTCTACTTTAGCTGTTATTGGATTAACTCTGATCATCAAAACAACAGTTTTGGGAATGTTTTCGGCATTGGTTTTGCGAGTACGGCGTAGGACATAAAAGCACGTTAACCAAACATCAGGATCAATGCCATCTTTTTTGGGATTAATTAAAGGAGTATCGGGTAAAATCCCAAATTGTCTTAGTAAGTCTGATACTGCTCGTTTCACTGGTTCCAAACCAGATTTTTTCAGCTTTTCTGCATCATTTTCGGTGGTTATTCGGTGAATGTGTTGATTGAGATAGCCTGCCTTCATTGCTCCAATTCGCCACGCCAACTTGGGATCAGCCTCGGATATACGAGGTTTGCGTCTAATTTCGATTAATGCCCCACTTAGTTCTTTAGTTTGGGGTATAAATTCTGTAATCTTGTTAATGCGCTCTACTAATAAATCAGGGCGTTGCTGTTGATAATTTTTTCTTACTTCGGAGAAATGTTTAATTTCCAGGTCTTGTGTGAGGTCGCAAACATGTTGAGTCTTGATATATAAAGAACCGTAGAAACCTTGATAGATGTTTTCTACCTTTGTGGGTGATAAATACAGTAACTGGCAAATTTCAGCAATTAGTGCATCACGACATTGTGGAGTCTCCCACAAAATAAGTATAGTGCGAAGAGGATTTTCAGCTTCACGAAATACTGCTGGCGCTGCTAATTTTGGTCGCAGCATTGGTGTATGTGAATGATTAGGATCGTTAGATTTTTTGGCTTTTTTAGGCTTGGTAGATTGGTTATCTTCATTAGCACGAGGGCGAAAAATTTTCTGTTTGGGTTTCTCTAAAGGCCAGAAAATAAAAACGTTACCTGTCACCCTTTCAGCCTCACCCACTCTCTGAACAGGAAGATGCGCTTCAATAGCTTGATCTAAACTAGCTAAATCTTGTGGACTGACACCAGGAAAACAGGGCGGTTCCCCTAATTTAGAAGTGTATGCGATCGCAGCTTGGATACCACTAGGAATTGTGTTGACACCTGACCAGTTATGATTTGGGTTAGAAACGAAATTATTTGCGTCAGGAAGTTGAGAGTCATTGAGAGAAAGAAGATTGCTGATGGCTTGAGGCCACTTTACTTCCTTTCCATAACGGTTCATCGTCAGTGGAATAAAGCAAAAGGGTTGGCGTTGTCCATCTAACCACCGACGGTTATCACCAATATGAGCTTTCACACCCGGATAAGGTACTTTCAGAGGTTTAGTCAGCCAACGTCGAATTGATAAATGATGATAAACAATAGGTTTTTCGCGCCAAGGAATTGTTTGTAAAACAAACTCAATAACAAATGAGATGTATGCTGTTTCTGTGGTTTCCTTTCCTTTTGTTACCGTAACTTCGCAGGGAGGCCATGACATCAACTCAGCACCTTGGAGGCTGACGACTCGATAAAATGTCAGTTGATACTGCTCATCAACACCAAAGGAAACTCTTGGGTTTTTGAGAAACTCCTTGGCAAGGTAATCTGGAATTGCTTGGTAAAGGTTGCTTGTTTCGACTTTGTTTTGAGGATGGAGTAACTCATAGGTTTGTGAATCTTCCCATTGCCAATCATCATTATTTAAATTTGCAAGCTGTGACTCAACATTCTCCAAAGAACTAAATTCTTCTATCAACCAATCTTTGATCAAGTTACCCAAGTCAGAAATGTCTATGGTTTCCGTTGCTAACAACCAAGGTACATTGTCTTTTTGCCAGCCATTACGCAAAGTCTTGATAATTTTGGGAAAACTACCAACTACCAGGGGATCGAGAGAATAAACTGGCACAGCCCGATAACTTTTACCTTGGAGTCTGGCACGCTGTTGAGCAAGGTTGTTGGTGACTTGTCGCCATGTAGTAGGGACATAGATTGCATAAAGTTCGCATGTGGGATTCGTTGCAGTAAGTTCCCAAGCACCAGGAAGAATAATTTTAGTCATAGTTTAAGTTTCTTTCTCTCATTTGTTTCAACGCATTCAAAAAAGCTCCATAGAGCGATCGCGCCAGCACATCCTCACCTTCTACATAGGGTTCCAGCACCTTGATGATGGCAACCAAAAGTGAAGTACTTTCGCTGTCTTGTTCGTCAATGGCTGAATTTGGGGCAAATTTCACATCTATAAAATGGACTATTGCTGGTACACCACCACGCACCAAACGCCCGATGATTTGCCAGATACTCACTAACTGAGTCCAGCAAAGTACCGATCGCTCTCCTTGTGTTAGTTGCTTAAAAGCCCATGCCGTATAGTTCAAGTTGACCATCTCGGCAACAGCATTCTGGTAGAAAATATCTGCAACCTGAGTTAGGGTTAGGTTCCCCGATATTGATTGAGCTTCTTCATAAAGAGTGGAGTCTTTTTCGTGCTTCAGTGCCCAAGCATTGAGTTGCTGAACAGTAGATTGCCAGTTATCAGGGATTGGCATAGGTCTATTGAGGAATAACACTGCACCAAATGCAGCTTTGCCTTCAGCATTCAAGATGTTATGACCCCGCTCTAGAGCCATCAAAGGAGCAACTACAATCTGGGTGCGTAAATGTTGTAAATTCCTGATTTCGCTTCGCAAAATACCATGAAGATGAGTAGGAGCATTGTCACGGCGGAGGGTAGCAATACCGTCATCGTTGATGTTTACGTCAAAGCGGTAGCGCGATTGTAAGATAGACGTGACCCATTCGGATTCATCGTAGCTACCCACGACAATCAAGATGCGATCGCGATCGCTCCACCATTCAGGTTGCTGTTGTTTTCGCTGTTCTAAATCCTGAAATACCCCATCTAGAAAACTCTCCCCACCTCTTACCGAGTAGCACATAGCCTCGACCATTTCTTTAGCAGCAAGTTTGCGTTTTGCAGGTGGTAATCCTGATAAAGCAATATAGTTGGCTTGCGGATTCTGTTTAGGACTAAAGAAAAATTGACTTTCAGCTATACCTGCCTCACCAGTTCTAGATTGCAACAATACAGTGGGTTTTATGTTGATGTGATAAGCTGGCGAACCTGGAGCGTAGCTAGTACCTGATATCAAAACAGTATGTGGGCCCTGCCAATCATCAACTGCAAACAGTTTTGGGAAATTTAACAGTAACGCACGACCTACACCTACATAGCGGAAATAGTCCAGCTTGCCAGCTTTTTTAGCGCTACGTTCTTGCTTATACAAAAAACCTAGAATATTTCCTACTGGCGATTCTGGTAAAACTGGGAGGAAGTCATCCGGTGGACGATGTAAAAGGTCTTGGCTTGAGTCGTGCAAGTTAATTACCCGACCAAGGTCGCTCAGATTATCAACTATAAAACCCAGGCGGTTGTCGAGTATGGTGACTAAAATTGTAAACTGGAGATTTCGGGTTAGTTCCTCAAATTGAGTCTCATCTGGTAGAGAAAGATTATGGATTTCTATCCATCTTTTGCACCAAGGAGCAATTTCAGCTAAGGCTTGACGGTCATCTTCCGCAGTTAATATTGTCAACGCCAAACCTGAAAGTTCACCACCACGACGCGGATTGAACGGATGTTGTAAAAATCCATCTAGTTGATCCATCATTTGTTTGCGGCGGCGACGTTGCTCTGTGGGAGCCAAGTCTGCTTCAATGATGCGTTTACGCCGTTCTTCCATGATTTGTTGGCGAGTTAGTTTCGGTTTCGCTGAGACAGGAATCTCAGGTGGATCAACTAGATCACGGATAATCCGAGCAAATAGAGAACGACCTGTAAAAGGAAGTGGCCCCAACCACGCAACCAATTTAGGGTGCGTGAGGAGTAAGTGATAGATGCGGTTAGTAGCATTTTGGGTATGGTAATGTGCGCTTGTCCAAGCAACAAAGCGATCGCCTGCCATATCACTGCGATCGGAATTGTAAATCGTGGACTGGTTAAGTCCGAGTTTATTTAAAAATGAGTTTCCAGAACCATCGACTAAGACTTCATCAGGGGCAAACTCTTCGTCAAACTGAATTTGTACGCGATCGGCTTCGTCAACGAATAGATATTTACATTCTCGATAAACAGCCTCAGCAAACGTCAAGTCTTGTTCAAATCCTTGGCGGGGTACACGAGTATGAATGAAACTAGCAGGGGTGAAAATCCAGACTGAAGCTGTAGCAATATCGTGTTCTAAATGGTGACGTGGACATTTGTAATAAAAGGGACAAGTGTATTTTTCATCACTTTCTTGCCAGTCTTCATCATCAGAATCATCATTATCAGCTACAAGTACTTTTTGATAAAGCTTGTGACAAGGTTCATTGCCAAATTCCCATTTATCTTCTGATTGCACTAGAGCTAAAAGTGGACAGACTTGGCTAAACCAACGCCATGCAGGGTGCATGCCTCCCTTAGTAATTTCCTTACCCTCACTTTTGAGAATAGGTTCGTAGACTTTTGCAAGTTGCTCTTGGCGTTTGCTACCCAACACTGGTGCAGCAGGAATTCCTAATTTGTGGCAGAACAAGGAAGCGAGGCGCACTGCTGTAGCAACATCATTCACCATCAAACCACAGCGATCGCCCTGTTTAGCGAAGAAGTAAATCAGAATTTCCAACAGGGTAGACTTGCCCACATTCAAAAGCCCAACAATGTGCATCAGCCCCTCAAAACTCAGCTGATTACCTTGATGGAAATTATCTGATTCAGCATCGTATAGCTGGAAGAGGATATTTTCCAAGCGGTTACGATAATTTTCTTGTTGCCCAAACTGGGACAATTTATCGTCCATTTCTTGGGCAGCTAGTATTAATTCTTCACGGGTAACGCTACACTGTGGATTCTGCTTAGTCCGTGTGCGACGAAGGGTTACTACAGATGAAGGTGCTATATTAGCAACTTCCTTGGGAATATCAATAGGAACCTCAACTGGAGAGTTACCCTTTTGGGAAATCTTGGCATACCACCGTCCCTCATCTGCTAATTTGACTTTTCGTTGTCTATGCTGTGGAGTTTTTAATAAGGTTGGAAGATATATCTTCTCTAAACGAGTTGGATAGGTACTGGATGGAATAGGTTGAGGAACATTCCTTGCCTCCTCAAGGCTGTAGATTCTAATAATTTCAGGTAAGTTGATGTACTCCTGAAGAACTCGCAGCCATTGTCTGCCTTTACGCTTAATCAAATAGAAACGAGCATTTTGTATAAGTTGCCAGTTGCGATCGCTTTGTAGTTGTTCAACTGGAAAGTGATATCCTTTGAGCAAAGCTTCCACAGAAGTGGCAGGTTCTTCTGGTGCTACTTCCTTAAGTAGGGTTAATCCCAATTCCACATCAGCAATGAGTTGGGCCAGACGCTTAAATTCTCGCTGTTGTACCTTAGTATCTGCGTTAACTAAACTAGATACTATATGCTGTTGTAATTCATGCGAGTTGCGGAGTTTTTTACACAGCTCCTTGCGCCAGCTAATGGTGTCACGCATTATTTTTTCTTCCCCAAAATTACTTGAGCCTGAGTGATGATTTCGCTAAATAAGCGCAAACGCACCCCTTCAAGTTCAGGTTCTAGTTGTTCGCGCACTACCTTTATCCGCAAATAGTCTTCGCGTTCATCTGGAAAAACTACAAAGGTTTCCGTTGCATCACGCCGATACTGCACCTTTTGCAAACGTTCTTCATCCACGGATGCCCAATCTTTAAAATCAATTGCCCAGCGAACTTTGCGCGGGAACTCTACGAGTAAGTCAAATTCATCGACAAAAGGCCAGAGAGTAACGCACAAACCCAATTTTGTAAGTTCTTCTTGAAGTTGAATTTCCCAAATTCCTGGAAGCGTACCGTACAAATGCACGCCAGGAGTAACAGCTTTCCAGTCTGCTGCTTTTTCCTTAGAGATAGGTGGCAATGGTTGAAAGTTGCTGGTTGCACAAAGTCTTTCACACCAAGGGTTACGGCAGGTATAAGTACCATCAGGGCGTTGGCGTTGCACATACTTGCAGCGCGGACACAGATGATAGACGCTGCCCTCCGCCAACTTATCCATATCAACATAGATTTCTAACCGTGACAATAACTCCCGCAGTGGTCTGAGTTCTGGTAAACGTAGCCGTTGGCGATATTCTGAGTAATGAAGAGTGGGTTTAGTAATAATCAGTTGTCGAAAAGCGCGATAAACATCTTCTAACTGATTTCCCCGACAGTATTCCAGTACATCTTTCAGTACTGATTCTTGTACCTACGCCACCACATCATTACCCGAAACTTGCCATTCTGTAGCAAAATCGGAAACTACTCCGTCTTCTATAACGCTGACATCTGGTGAAAGATATTTAATCTCTTGGGCTGGTTTCCAGGAAGCAATTGATGTTTCCGCCCAATCAAAAAATTGAGGTAGGTTCTCTGGGGCTTGTTCTCCCCGTAGTAAGGAAGTTAAGTACATACGGGACATTCCAATGCGAAGGGCTTCTGGTACTTGACTTCGCTTTTCTAGCTCCAGTTTTTCCCACTGCACCACACCAGTAGCCAGATACCGCAGAGTATCCGTCACAGATAGCTGTAAGGAGGCTTTTTCTGGTTCAGATGTGACGAGGAGGCGAAGACTGCGGGCGCTGTGGTCATCCCATTCCACGTCTATACCGCGCATAGTTTGCAACCACTTCTGAACTGTTGCTTTCTGACGTGGTTGCATTCCGAGTTCTTGACACAACTCTTCTAGAGTTGGTCCTTGTTTATGGATGCTGAACCATTGCTGAAGTGTATCCAGAATTTTTTGTCGGTGTTTGGTGATTTTCATTGTTCACCCTCCTGTTTAGCAGAAGTGTGACACCCACCAAACTGGCATGTCAATCACCTGTTTCCATGTTTCCACTAAGTTTCCAAAGTTTCTATCTCACCAACTATTGAATAGAAATGTACCTCAAAACCTAACTAAGTACAAATCTCCATAAAAATGAGTCGGAATTCTGTTTTTTGTAGCTTAGGTTTTGTTCTTCCACCCAACTTTCAATTTGGATTTTCGACCTTTATTAATGACGGTGCGTACTAAAAGATAAAATTGCCCAGTCTCTTTTGCAATTAATTCAGTACCGATTCACGTTGCTCTCAGTATGACAGATGGCTATTAGGTCAGTTATGCATTGTTCAGGAGAAATAGCTAGTTTTTGTTGCAAAAGCTAAAGATTCTGTGCCATTCAAGAGTTATATAAAAAACAAAAATAACCTGCAACAGAAAGGTTATGAAAATCATGCGTACAAATACTGAATTATGGAGTTAGACCCCTCATAAGTTCAGTGAAACGACGATGGCTTATTCTTCCCTGACTAAGCAGAATAATAACAGCTTAGAAGAAAATATACGCAACTCCATTATCTCAGGAATAGGAGTTACAACAAAGGAATGTATATGGCAACAAGTGAGTCCTCTTTACGAACTGATGGTATAGAATTATTACACTTGTACCACCAGAATCCTTCTATTAAACTTCGTAATAGACTTGTACAGTTACATACTGGCTTAGTACGGAAGATGGCTCATAAATTCAGCCATCAATGTAATGAACCTTATGAAGATTTAGAACAAATTGGGTATTTTGGTTTGATTAGGGCTATTGAGCGTTTCGATCCCAGCCAAGGATATGCTTTTAGTTCCTTTGCTGTGCCTTACATTCGCGGTGAGATGCTGCACTTTTTGCGCGATCGCAGTACTCTATTAAAGATTCCCCGCCGTTGGCAAGAATTATACAATGAAGGGCAAAAGATTCGCAAGGACTTAGCGATGTCTTTAGGTCGCCAGCCTAAAGATGCTGAAATTGCCAGTGAACTTCGGGTATCTGTACAAGAATGGCAAGAAACCAAGTTAGCCGCTCAAAATCGGATGCCTTTAAGTTTAGATGCAACCGCAGTTAACTATGTTGATTGCCAAATAACCTTGGGTGAAGCACTTCCTTGTCCTCGTTCTCATGTTCTTTTACAACAAGAAGAAGAACGCCAACAACTGCAAGGTGCAATCAATATGTTGGAAGAAAAGCCCCGTATGGCAGTCGAAATGGTATTTTTGAAGGAACTTTCTCGCAAGGATGCCGCTAAAAATATTGGCACTAGTCCAATGACAGTAACGCGCTATTTGCAAAAGGGAATCCAGGATTTGATTTGCTATTTACAACCACAGGTAATGCCCACTGGTTCGTAGTCGTACTGAGTCAAAAATCCAATGACTAATGACTAATTATCTAGATTTTAAATCAGCGATCGCACCTTTGGTCATAGCAGCAATAGCTTGATCTGTCGCTTTTGGCAAATGATAATATTTACCGCCTGCTGTTTGCGATAATTCTTTAGCAAAGCCAGTAGACACAAATTTACTTTCTGTATCAATTACTAATAGTTGCATCCCCAAAGCACGAATTCTAGCAGCAATTTCTAATAATTCTCCTTTGATATCTGGCTTTTCTCCTGGTTCAAGCTGTTCACCTAAAGAACGCGCTAAGGGAATATTACCCCGCCCATCGGTGATTGCTACAAGGACAACTTGCCCAATATCTCCACTCATCTGGGCATTTAAGCCGACGCGTACAGCTTGAGTTAAACCATGCGCTAAAGGCGAACCCCCACCACAGGGCAACCTTTCCAAACGGTTACGCGCCAAAGCAATAGAACGCGTTGGAGGCAATAATACCTCTGCTTGTTCTCCCCGGAAAGGAATTAATGCTATTTGATCGCGGTTTTGATAAGCTTCTGTTAACAGTTGCATGACTGCACCTTTAGCCGATTGCATTCGATTCAGGGCCATTGAGCCAGAAGCATCTACCACAAACACTACCAACGCCCCGGCTTTACGTACCAGGCGTTTCGAGCGAATATCAGGTTGTTCGACAATAACTTTTCTATCTGGTTGTCTTTCTCTGCGTGCTTTTTGATAAGGAGCCGCAGCTCTCAGTGTTGCATCTACTGCAATGCGTCGCGCTTTTCCCTTGGGTAACATTGGCTTAATGTAGCGTCCCCTGTCATCGGAAAAGATGACACTGCGACTACCAGATTTACCTTGCCGCTTTGCTGTTTGAGTAAAGTAAAGCACGCTGTCATCAAGAATTACCCCTTCTGGATCAAAGATAAACTCTTCTGGGATGCTGGGCGGTTCTTGCTCTTGATTTTCTTCCTGTTCTTCTTGTTCTTCTTGTTCCTCTTCTGATTCGTCTTGGGGTTCTTCTTGATTTTGTTGTGGTGGTGGAGGCGGAGGTGGTGCTTGATCTGGTGGTGGTGTCTGCACAACTGTGGCGCGTGGTACAATTACCAGTTCTACGGCACGGCGCAAATCTTCGGCATTAACTGTTGTTCGTCCCTCTAAAGCCGCAGCCGCTTTGGCAACCCGCGTGGCGAATAACTCGGCGCGATGTCCCTGAACTCCTCCGCGAATGGACTCATCCACTAAGTAGGCAATTTGTTCATGGGTGATGATGACTTCTTTTAACCATTCCCGTGCCAAGATGATTTGGGTTTTGAGGGAGTCTAAGTCTTCGTTGTACTGTTTGAGGAAGTCTTGGGGAGATTTAGAATAAGCGATCGCTTGTTCAACTGCTGCTACTCTTTGATCTAAGCCGAGTACACCGTCGGCAGAAAGTGCGATCGCAATTCTATCTAATAAATGCTCCCGTAATCCACCTTCTTCTGGATTATAGGTGGCAATAAATAGGGATTTGCACGGATGCTGAAAACTAATTCCTTCCCGTTCAATCTGGTTGCGTCCCTCAGATAATACTGTTAAAAGCTGATTTGATATTTGGTCATCTAATAAATTAATTTCATCTACGTACAGTACACCCCGGTTTGCTGTAGCGAGTAAACCAGGCTGAAAAATGGTATCTCCTTGTTTTACAGACTTTTCAACATCAACTGAGCCAAGGAGTCGGTCTTCTGTAATACCTAGAGGAATTTGCAAAAAAGGCGCAGGAATAATTTCGACGGGTACATCTTGAATGTCTTTGTCTGCGTACTCCGCCAAAAGTTGATCGTCCCATTCTTCTGGGTGGTTGGGGTCACAATTGCTGATTGAACCTTTGACAACTTCAATCGGTGGTAGTAGAGCGTGGATAGCACGAGCCATTACAGATTTTGCCGTACCACGACGACCTGCGATCGCTACTCCTCCCAAACCAGGATCAACGGCTGCTAACAGCAAGGCTAATTTAATTGCTTCTTGACCGACTACAGCTGTCAAGGGAAAGGCAGTGATGGTGGGGTTGATAGTAGGCGCAGTCATTGTTTGCTTTCATAGCGAGTCTCGGCCTTTAGCATACCAATTTCTGGCACATTTAGAATAAGTATTATGGCAATGAGAGAAAGGTAAGGTTATGAGTATTGCTCAGGCTAAACGCTTCACACTGGATGAATACCACAGGCTTGGAGAATGGGGCTTTTTCCATGAAGATGACCATATTGAATTAATCAACGGGGAAATTATTGAAATGGCATCCAAAGGTAAAGCCCATGAAACTTGTTTAAGGAATTTATGGAAACAACTTCCAAAGATTGTAGGAGATAGGGCAACTCTACAATCTCAAGCCCCAATTACTTTACCACCTAACAGTGAACCTGAACCAGATTTTGCGATTGTTCAAAACCGAGATGATAATTATCTCTCTGCTCACCCTAAACCGACTGATGTGTTATTGGTGATGGAGGTTTCAGATTCTTCTTTAGCTTATGACCAAGATGTGAAAATACCTCTCTATGCTAAAGCGGGTATTACTGATTATTGGATATTCAATTTATTCGATAATTATTTGGAAGCTTACAGTGAACCATATCAGGATAATCAAGGTAAACATGGTTATTCAAATAAGCGAATCTTCCTGTCCACTCAGGTGATAAATTTTCCTTGTTTTCCTGATTTATCTCTCGATTTGAGTAGAGTGTTTCCGCCAAAGCTGAATTTTTAATCTTTGTTATATGATTCAGTCATAAGGCTAAGGAGTAAGTTTTATGGCTTATAGTGATTTTAAACTTCTTGACACACAGATTAAGCTCATGTTAGATATATAACAACGGCAGCAAAACAAATGCACTCTAAAACAAAATTCGACAAGTGCAAATTATTGATTGTTGTCTAAGAACGTAGAATCCCTAGCTTACCGCTAAGTATCGCGTTATTCCTTCGGCTGAACATTCAGCCTGATGTCAGGTCAATTGATTGATTAGACTATCAGCAAGGAAAACAATATATTTGCGTGAATGTTCGGCGGAATGAATAACCTGATACCTAGCAGTAAGCCAGGGATTTTACCTTCTTAGACTAGAAATCAATTAAATTTGTAAATAGAGAGCCTAGCAAGGAAAAGGGAAATACTTTTTTAGTATAAATCTCTTTCATCAAGCTAGGCTGCTACTAGATGTGTAATTCCTTGAAGCTGTCCGGTTTCCTTAAACCAACTCTGGACATACTCAAATGACAAGCTATCATCTAACCTCCAAAAAACAAGCAAGCCAGAAAAAAGATTATACTGGAATTTTTTGCGATATTCAGAACGTTCCCTCAATCATAAAATTCGCTAGTTTGGTACTGCAATTTGCAGAATCTAACGGGACTGTATCTTGCAAAAATATTTATTACAATTCACAGCGTCAAGACCAAGTAGCTTCCTCAAATAAACTAAAAGAGCTTGGTTTTAGATGTGTGAATGTTCCTGACACCTCAAAAAATAGTGCAGATAAACGACTTAAAGATGACTGTTATGAGGCAGTTGCTTTTAATTCTTCTCTAAAGAATATTATCTTATTCTCAGGAGACAAGGATTTTGCTGTATTAATTTCCATTCTCAAAGCTATGGGTAAAAAAGTCATCGTCTTTGCTCAACGAGGTAGTGAGAGTCCAAAGTTGATTAAACTGGTTGGTAATGATAACTTCTATTTTGTAGATGAATTACCTGAGCTAGTTGACAATAGCAAGAAGACTCAACCTCAAAACACGGCTATTGTGTCTCAGATTAATTACAATGAGGCTATAGAGTATTTAATTGAAGCTATTAAAACTGCCTCAATCCAAGATAAGCCTACAGTATTTGGTTGCATTGATAGATTGATGCGTCAACGTTGTGGTAAGTATCAAGGATATTTATCTATTTTTACAGATGATGGCAAGAAATTTAAAAGTTTTAGCCAGTTTATTGATGTTGCTGTCAAGGATGGGAAAGTCAGAAAGCAAAATCAGGAGTTATTTTTAACTGAGTTAAATATACTGGCTGCATAAAATAGCTTTGAAAAACCCAGTCAAATAAAAAACTGGGTTTTCCCAAAACACCGCAATTTGCGGTGTTTTCATGTCTGAACAAAAAAACAATTGTCAAGTTTCCCAACAGTCAATTTCTGCAACAAGACACAAGATAAAATGCACAAACTTTTAATATTTCATAATGAAAAACTTCTGCGACAAGCACTTACCCACCGTTCTTACGTTCATGAAAACCCTGGAGAAGGCGAACACAACGAACGGCTAGAATTTCTCGGTGATGCTTTGCTGAATTTCTTAAGTGGTGAGTATCTATATAGTTGTCACCCAGAAATGGGAGAAGATGAATTAACACGGCGGCGTTCGGCGTTGGTAGATGAGAAACAATTAGCAAAGTTCGCCGAGGAGGTAGGTTTAGACTTTAGGATGCGGTTAGGAAAAGGCGCAATTCGAGACGGAGGCTACCAAAATCCTAATTTACTTAGTAGCACCTTTGAAGCAGTTCTTGGTGCTTACTATTTGGATAATGATTCCAATATTGAAGCAGTTCGCGCAATTATAGAACCACTATTTGATTCTGTAGATCCCAAGCACATAGTTGTGTCTCGTTCTAATGTAGACTCAAAAAATCGCTTTCAAGAATGGGTGCAACGCAACGTTACTCCAAATCCTCCCAAATATTTCACAGAACAAATAGGTGGCCCTTCTCATGCACCAGAATTCATAGCCAAGGTATTGGTAGATGAAAAAATTTATGGCGAAGGTAAGGGACGCAATAAGAAAGAAGCAGAGAAAGCTGCTGCTGAGGATGCGCTAACTAAGTTGAAAAAACAAGGGTTATTGTAAAAATGTTTTTTGATTTCACGCAGAGGTGTAGACAAAAATTTTACGTCTTGGCGCGAAATCAACTCTCTATTTGTAAGGGCAAAATTACAGTGAAAGTAGAACCAACTCCCACCTCAGAAACTAAGTTAATTTGACCTTGTAGTAATTTTACTAACCGCGAAACGATCGCTAACCCTAATCCTGTACTATCAGGGAGATAGGGACGATCGCTAAAACTGACCCGAAAGTAGGGTTCAAATATCTGGGCTTGATTTTCTGGTGCAATGCCAATTCCAGTGTCAGAAACTGCGATCGCACATCTCTCGTTATCCAACACCTGACACATTATAATAATAGTCCCCGACTCTGTATAGCGAATCGCATTGCTAATAAGATTTGTAATAATTTGTTGGCATTGAAAAGGATCTGTGATTAGTTCTTTGGGAGCGCGATCGCAATCTACTACGACTTTTAAATTTTTTCCAGCAGCTAGAGGTTCCAACATTTCACAGATATTATTGATTAATTCAGGCACATCTGTGGGTGCTAGTTGAAGTTTTATCTGTCCTGCTTCATAGCGCGAAAGTTCTAATACATCGTTAATTAGGTGGAGTAATTGTCTACCGTTACGTAGTACCCTCTCAATATGTTCTAAATTGGTTGAGGTGTCTTTTATCTGTGTCTTGCGTCGTTGTTGGCGTAAAAACAGATCCGAGTAACCAATAATGGAAGTTAGAGGATGTTTCAATTCGTGGGCTAGTTGCGAAAGATACTCTTGATTGGCGCTCATTAAGCGCGTAAGTTCTTCATTATGGAGCGTTAGTGATAATTGCAACTGCTGTAATTCTCGCAAGCGTTCGTCAACATAACTCTTAAAACATCGAGCGATCGCTTCGTCTATGATAGCGTCAATCAAACGCATAGAACGAATTATATCTACAGGTGTTCCCTTTAATAAATCTGCGTGTATGGCATCAAATATTACCGTTCTCAGCAGATGATATTCTCTGGCAATTTCTGCTGGGTCAAAACCTTGTTCTGCTCGAATAGCTCCATGCTGAAAACTAGCAGTAACTATCGACTGAATATCATTATCCTGAGATTTTGAAAGCACTGTTACCATTGCTTGTAAAACATCAGGGATATGATCCTTTACTGCTGTATAAGATAGGTCATCAGCACTTTCAATCCGTCTATCCTTGCGAACTGCTGCAACCCATTTATCGATGATGGTGTCCGTTTTTTCAGCCAGTACTTGACTAAAATCCATTATGTTAAATTCAGCTAGGAGATAGATGAGCAAACTGCCATATCCAATTAGTTTAGCGAGTGCAGTGGTTTTTTACCAAGTTTATGAATTTAATTCACCTACCAAAAGAAATAGATTTTACATATTCGTTTATTTGCTGATTAACTCTCAGTATCTAAAACTTGTCTAGTATAATTTATTTTACGTTAATAAATATTAAGCAAGCGGATAACAATATTAATGCTTGACTCAATTATATTATTTAGCTTTGTTTGCAAGTAATTCACTTACAACAGAGTAAAAATATAAATTTTATTTATTCCCAAAAATCAAGGAGATGCGCCGAATTGCAGTATTAAAATCAACAATATTTATCATCGAACAGATGGCTTTTACTGAGCATCAATGTTATATTATGCATAATTTAGTATCCATTAGAGTAAGTCAGCCTAATTCAGCGTGTCACAGTGCATAACGCTGGAGCGGAGGAACCAAATTGTGGGGCGTATCTCATAGAAAGTGAAGAGTTAAAAGTGAGAAGTGAAAAGTTAACTCAGCACGGGCTGAACGCCCCGCGACCGCTAACAGCACTCGATACTCAGCACTCTAAAAAGAAGGGCATCTCTCAGCCCTAGCCCGTCAGCTAACTTCGTAGGCATTGGGAGGAGACTGAAGAGACGGCATTTTTATAATGTTCCGATCTCATCGGTGTCCAAGGCTGGTACTGCTCGGATTCTTTGTACCTGCACTTAAATCTGTTGAGGTCGTAAATGATATTTCAACTAAATCTGGCTGCGATCGCAGCGATCGCAACACAAGCTGCCTGGAAAAAGACAAAACCTGTCGTCCTCAGAGATGTGTTTATTTTACCAGTATTGGGCTTCTTGGGAATAATTGTGCTGTGGTGGATTATTGCACTTGCCAACCATGAATTAATGCCTACTCCACCAGAAGCGCTCATTGCTAATCTAGACTACATCTTAAATCCCTTCTACCAAAGAGGCCCAGGTAACTTGGGAATTGGTTGGTTGTTGATCGCAAGTCTGCGCCGGGTATTACTGGGTTTTTTGTTAGGAGCGGTAGTAGCGATTCCTGTGGGGTTTTTAATTGGGATGTCTAGACCGGCAATGCTAGCGCTTAATCCGATCATTCAAATTTTTAAACCCGTATCACCCTTAGCTTGGCTTCCTATCGCCTTAGCAATTTTCAATTTAGCAGATCCTTCAGCCATTTTTGTCATTTTCATTACCTCCTTATGGCCGACAATTATTAATACCGCTTTAGGAGTTTCTAGCGTTCCCAAAGATTATTTAGATGTGGCACAAGTGCTAGAAATGCCCCGTTGGAGAAGGATTACCAAAATAATTTGGCCTGCAAGTTTACCGTATATTTTTACAGGTTTACGGATTAGTTTAGGTATAGCTTGGCTAGTAATCGTCGCCGTGGAAATGCTTACAGGTGGTATTGGTATCGGCTTTTTCGTCTGGGATGAATGGAGTCGTTTAAACCTAAGTTCAGTCTTTTTAGCTGTGTTCATCATTGGCTTAACTGGGTTAATTTTGGATTACGCCGTGGGCAAACTCGAAGAATTAGTAACCCATCGCCCGAAAACTTCCAACTAACAAAATTCGACTTCTATCAAAACAGCAAGATGTAACCAGACTCTGCGCTTCTGCGTGAGCAATTCATCACCAATGGAGCTATAAAAATGGGTGATATAAACTGGACTCGACGAGATTTTATTAAGGGAATAGGAGCAACCACAACCGGGATAGCGCTATCCTCCTGTGGAATTTCAGGAGATAGATCCGCCAAAGGGTTAACAGAAGAAGCCTTAGCTGTACAACCAGTAGTTAGATCGCAAGACCTAGAAAAATCCGATCTCACCATTGGTTACGTTCCCGTTAATGATTGTGCGCCATTTGCGATCGCCTGGAAAAAAGGCTTCTTCCGCAAATATGGTTTGAACGTCACACTCAACCGCGAGGCTAGCTGGGCCACCTCCCGCGACGGTTTAATTTTTGGTCGCCTAGATGCTTCACCCGTAGTATCTGGTGCTGTCACCAACGCCAGAATTGGTGCAGAAGGCGCACGTCACGCCCCCTTGTGTGCAGCAATGACCATTCACCGCCACGGTAACGCCATGACGATGAACAAAGCTATGTGGGATTTTGGGCTGCGCCCGTGGTATGAGTATCAAGAAAAATATGGCGATGGTGCTTTAGAAGCCTTTGGGCGCGATTTCCGAGGTTACTTTGACAAGCAACCGTCAGAAAACAGAGTTTGGGCAGTAGTATTAAGTTCCTCCATTTACGAATACTTTATCCGTTACTTATCCTCTGCCGCAGGTGTTGATCCCCTGAAAGAGTTCCGCGTCATCATCGTACCGCCACCCCAAATGGTGACAAACGTGCGGATTGGTGCAATGCAAGCTTACATGGTTGCAGAACCCTGGAATACAAGGGCAATAACAGGTAACGAAAACATCGGCTTTACCTTTGCACAAGGCAAAGAAGTCTGGTTAGGACACCCAGATAGACTTTTAGGAGTGATGGAATCTTTCATCGATAAATATCCCAAAACCTATCGTTCTCTAGTTAAGGCAATGATTGAAGCTTGCCAATATTGCAGCAAAGCAGAAAACCGCCAAGAAGTTGCTGAACTGCTTACAGAACGTTCCTTTACAGGTGCAAGACCCAAAAAGAAAGATGCCCCAATTGCGAAGTTTACCAGTCCCGGAATTCTCGGAAACTATAACTATGGCGGCTTTGATGGCAAAGACCGCACCATTAAAGCCGATGATACTACGATTTTCTTCGATATTCCTGACAACCTTCCGAAACAGCCAGGAGAACACTCAACATTCTTGTGGCGATCGAGAAGTATCTGGTTGATGACACAAGCAGCACGGTGGGGACAAATTAAGGAATTCCCCAAAAATGCTGAGAAACTAGCCGGACAAGGCTGGAGAACAGATTTATATCGGGAGATAGCATCTGAAATGGGCATCGAGTGTCCCAAGGATGATTACAAGGTCGAACCACCAGAGGTATTTATAGATAAGAAAGGCTTCGATCCCAGTGATCCTGTGGGCTATCTGAATAGTTTTGCTATCAGGGCTAACGCTCCCACTAACTTTTTCATGTCTTAAATCCCAACTTTAAATCTTGATTCTGGCAATTTTAGATTTTAGATTTTCGGTACAAGTCGCAGTTAATCCAAAATTGATTGACTAAATTATTTCGGGAGCCTTTGATGATGGAATATACCTCATTACCTATTAATACCCAGACAGGAGTTCTGCCCCGCACTGGATTTTTAGAAATTGAAAATTTAGTCAAGTCTTATCCGACACCTGATAAAGATAACTTTGTCGTTTTAGATGGAGTTAATCTAACGATTGGTGAAGATGAATATATTTCTGTAATTGGTCACTCTGGTTGTGGGAAATCAACTCTATTAAAGATAGTAGCTGGTTTAGAAAAAGCCACTTCCGGATCAGTTCGGCTTGATGGCAAAGAAATTCGTCAGCCGGGAGCCGAAAGGATGATGGTATTTCAGAACTATTCATTGTTGCCTTGGTTAACCGTGCGAGAGAATATCCGTTTAGCTGTGGATGAAGTGCTAAAAAATGCTAATCGGGCTGAAAAAATTAGCATTGTAAATGAACACTTGGCAATGGTAAACTTGACGGCGGCAGCTGACAAATATCCTGATGAAATCTCTGGAGGGATGAAACAACGAGTAGGTATTGCCAGAGCCTTAGCAATTCGTCCCAAAATGTTGCTGATGGATGAACCTTTTGGGGCACTAGATGCACTAACTCGTGGCAAATTGCAACGGCAGGTATTGGATATTTGGGAAAACCATCGGCAAGCAGTGATGATGATTACCCACGATGTAGACGAAGCAATTTATATGTCCGATCGCATCGTCTTGATGACCAATGGCCCATCTGCTAGTATAGGAGAGATTTTAGAAGTTCCTTTTGAGCGTCCACGCGATCGCGCTGCCATGCGAAACTCAAAAGAATATTTTGAACTCCGTAACCACGCCCTGAATTTCCTCGATCGATATTTTGCCCAAGACGAGTAAATTAGATTATCATTTTTTTTAGTGGGTAGCCTAATTCAAATTCATCAAAGCTGGATTTGGAACGGAGGAACCAATGTTTGGGGCTAATCTTACGAGAGACACCTTCCAGTCTTAGCCCGTCAGCTAACTCCGTAGGCAATGGAAGGAACCCCCAAGATTTTGGCTGTAATACAGTTATTATTGGGGTTTCCTAGACTGATTTTCAGATTTGCAATTTTGGTTATCGTTACTCAATTTAAAATCCAAAATTGTTCGACTGAGGGTAGCCGAAGTCCAAAAATCTAAAATTTGTCCCCCTGCTTCTTTCTCATTACTAATTCATTTCATTGGGAGAAGTAAAGCTGTGCAAATCAAGCCAATGTTAGCACGTCTGCAAAGTGCCACAGGTCGAGATGACTTAATTGAACAAATGGTACTGCTGCCAGAACCAAAAAAACCTTTTTCTAAAAAACCTCAAGAATCAAAAGCAGTTAACTTAATTGTTGCATACAACGCATCTCCTAACAGTCATACAGCACTAGATATTGCTTTCTGGATTGCCCATCAAACCCGTCTAGCTACTAATGCAGAAGTTACAGTTCAGGCTGTTTATGTATTAGAAGACAATCAAAGCAGTCAATATCCAAATATCTTGAGCTTTCCACAACAGCCTTCATTAGAATGTCAAATTAGTGAAGTATCAAAGTCTGTGACACAGGTGTTAACTCAACCCAAATTGCAAACAGTGGTAACTCCCTTGCAACAAGCAGATATAATTCTCTGGCAAGCCCGAAGTCTGGCTGAAGAATGGCAAGGTTCCTTCAAATCTCATTTGCGGTTTGGCAGCATTTCCACAGAACTTCACAAAGTTGTTGAATCAGAAGCCGCCAATATTCTATTTCTCGGTTGCCAATCTGTTAATCATCCGATGATTGAAGCATTAGGTTATAATTTCCCCTGCGCCGTTTTGGGTATTCCCAGTTGTATTGATGAATAGTCGCTGTTTAAAATTTCAGTAATTTTTATCCAATTGTAATCATAGATAAGTCACCTAAAACTAGGTGGCTTTTTTCACTAATATGCAACAAATAAAACTTCAGGAGTAAGATGTGGACAACTGGCAAGCAATCCTTAGTGTAATTACATTTATAAGTGTCATTATTTTAGTGATGACCGAATGGGTACATCTCACCATCGCGGCATTATTGGGAGCATTATTATTAGTTTTTACCAACGTCATGACTTTAGAAGAAGCTGTTGGTTATATCGGCAACAGTCATGGAACACTAGGTTTATTCTTTGGAGTTATGGTGCTAGTACGAGCTTTTGAGCCTACCAAGATATTTGATTATTTAGCAACTCAAATAGTACTCTTAGCTAAGGGACAAGGCAAGCGTCTATTACTCGGTATTGTGGCTATTGTGACACCCATCTGTGCAGTTTTACCAAATGCCACAACAGTAATGTTGTTAGCGCCTTTAATTCCACCAATGGCAAAGGAAGTGGGGATAAATTTTGTTCCCTTGTTAATTTTAATGGTATTTGTTGCTAATAGTGCCGGACTCCTAACTTTAGTTGGAGATCCAGCTACCTTTATTGTTGGTGATGCTGTAAATATCAGCTTTACAGATTATTTATGGGAATTGAGTTTAGGAGGGGTAATTGCCGTTGCTATAGTAATTGCAACACTACCATTTTTATTTCGTAAAATTTGGAATACTCAGTTAGATAATTTAGAAGAACTGCCACATCCACAAATTAATCATCCACGAGCTTTAAGCTTTGGTGCAGTTATAGTATTTTTCGTCCTGCTATTTTTTGTCGTTGGAGAAACTCTACCAGTTCCAGTTTCGCCTGCTGCCGCAGCTTTGTTAGGAGCAGCTTTAGCTTTATTGTTATCTCACCATAGCAAAATCGATTCAGTTAACAATATTTTGCGGGATGTAGACTGGAGTACATTAATATTTTTTATGAGTATTTTTGTGCTAATTGGAGGGTTAGAAAAAACAGGTGTAATTAATGGTTTATCAGGAATATTGGCAGCAATTTTAAGAAAAAATATTATCCTAGGTTCCCTAGTTTTATTATTTTTTGTAGGTATATTATCCAGCGTAGTCCCAAATATTCCTTTAGTGGTGGGGATGGTTCCCTTACTCAAACAATACATTGTGACTGTGGGATTAGCACCCGCAGAAGTTCTAGCCCAAGATTTTCAAGGGCAGTTTCCCCCAGAAGTATTACCGCTTTTTTATGCCATGATGTTTGGTGCAACTTTGGGAGGTAATGGCACATTAGTAGGGGCATCATCTAATATCGTCGCTGCCGGTATTTCTGAGCAGCATGGACGACGCATCTCGTTTAAAACTTTCCTGCACTACGGCATTCCAGTGATGCTGTTGCAACTGGTAGCTTCGGCTTTGTATGTGTTGTTTCGCTTTTTACTTTAGATAAAGGTAGGGGCAATTTATGAATTGCCCCTATCTGAAAACTAGGGTTTAGATTATTATTTGCGGAAGTCTTATATAGCTGTAGCTACTAATAGCCAATTATGTGCAATACATCGCGTAAGACACTATAGCCAGCTAAATCCCAAAGCAAATAGGCGAGAAAACCAATTGCTGCCAAACGACCGTTCCAGATTTCGGCTTGAGGAGTCCAGCCAAACAAAAAAGCATTGCGGTCTACACCATTGTAGGCTTTAGCAACAGGTGCTAAATCAGTAGAAGATCGAGGTTCCATTTTTTTCTCCAATATCCAGTAAGTTTTCAAAGGTTCAATATTTAGTAGCCAACTAAGTGCAGTACGTCGCGTAAAACGCTATAGCCAGCTAAATCCCAAAGTAAATAGGCGAGAAAACCAATTGCTGCCAAACGACCATTCCAAATTTCGGCTTGAGGAGTCCAGCCAAACAGAAAAGCGTTGCGGTCTACACCGTTGTATTCTGGTGCAACAGGTGGTAAATCAGTAGAAGACCGAGTTTCTTGAGTTGCCATTTGTTTCTCCAAAATTTATTAGCTTTTGAGATGTTTAATTTCTAGCAGTCAATCAGATGTAAAACATCGCGCTAGACACTATAACCGACTGAATTCTAAAGCAAATTATTCTTTATGCAAGTATTGGCAAATCCCTGGAATAATGAGTTGCCATCTTGTTGTCGTCAACAATTCATTTGTTAACTTTAATGTAGCTATTTATAACTAAATTGCTTTCTGCCTGTAGGCACAAACTACAGGCACTTCTTGGGGACGATAATCAACAACATATTAGTGCAGACAAATCCACCCTGAGAGGGTGATAAAAAGATAATTATAAATAAATGTAAAGTTCTAGTAATCAAACTATAGCTTGGGCAAAATCAATCATTTTGATTAAGCAGTTAAAATTAAGAGCGTGGCAGCCAAGAATTAACCAAATTTTTAACTACTTTTATCGTTAGATAATAAAATTTATATCTTTTGCTGTATATAGTTTTCAGCCTTTGGAGAGATGCTTTCAACAGCTAAATTCTACGATTCTGAACTAAACAGTTAGGTATTGCCATAGGTACAGACAAAAATACTAAGAGTTGCTTCTCAAGAAAATCTTAATTCCCCAAATTTAAACTTAGTAGAAGGAAATACAATGTTCCAAAGTACGGAAATCATGCTGGGACTCTACAAACCACTATTGTGGTTAGCACAGGTTCCAGTAGATCCCTCAAACGTCACGCCAGCACAGGCATCGGTTCTGACTTCCGGGCCGCGCTTTTTTGTGGCCTTAATCTCCGGCGTGATCCTAGCCTTTGCTTTCCAATTAGTTCTAACTAATCTCTCCCTTGCAGCCGGGATTTCCTATCTGGGGCACTCATCTGACTCGGATTCAGATTCTGGGGAAGTCGGAAGTTTGGGCGGCAGCATTCGCAAAATCGGCACAGCAGTAGGGATTTGGACGTTATTCACTGTAACGATCGCTTTATTAATTGCCTGTTTCCTGGCAGTGAAATTAAGCCTTGTAATCTTAGATCCAGGATTGGGAGCAATTCTCGGTTTGGTGATTTGGGGTGCTTACTTTTTACTCCTGGTTTGGGTGAGTTCCACTACTGTGGGTTCCTTAATTGGCTCAGTCGTCAATACGGCAACTTCTGGTTTTCAGGCGATTATGGGTACAGCTACAGCCGCACTAGGCGCGAAAGCTGTCAATAATCAAGTTGTCGCAACAGCTGAAGCCGCCGCCGCCGCCGTTCGCCGAGAACTAGGAAGCGGCATCGACCCTGGAAGTATTCGGGAAAACATAGAAGATTATTTAGATAAGCTGCGTCCACCAGAGTTGGATGTGTCGAAAATTCGGAGTGATTTTGAAAATTTACTCAACGATCCCCAATTAAAAGCGATCGCCGGGACTCCAGATATTCGCAACATCGACCGCCAAAAGTTTATCGAGTTAGTCAGCAGCCGTACCGACCTTTCCAAAAAAGACGTTACCCGCATTGCTGATACTTTATATAAGGTTTGGCAACAGGTAGTAAGTCAGCATTCACCCACTGAAGACCGGATGGGTGAGTTAATGGATTATCTGAAATCACTTCCAGCAGGACAAAGTAAGACAGATGAACTTAACGCCAAGCTGGATCGATTAGTTGCAGAAACACGTGGTTCCAAGGAAGCTGACCAAAAGGCATCTACTGTTGGGCCAATTCAAAGTACAATCCAGCAAGGACTATCCGCCTTAACCGGCATTGTGTTAGGACGGGCAGATTTATCTGATTTGGATGTGGAAAAAATCTTAGGTAGCCTTACCACAGCCAAAGATAAAGTCACCCAACAAGCAGATAAGTTAGGTTTGCCAACACCATCACAACCCTATAGCCCAATTCGATCTGATATCGAAAATTATCTGTACAACACTTATGCTTGGCAACTAAGCCCAGAAAGAATTGCCCAAGAATTTCGTGATGTCATTTACGACCCAGCAGCTGACCCTGGAATAGTCCGCAGAGAACTAGAAAGATTATCACGTAACGATTTCGTCAAAATTCTCCAACAACGGGGACTACTTACCCAAGCCCAAATTCAGCGCATTGCAAATCAGCTAGAAGTTGTCCGCAAAGATGTGCTGGTGACAGTTACAGGTATCGAAGAAAGAGAAATAGTCCAAGACTTGCAACGCGCAGTAGAAAGTTATCTGCTCGTTACCCCGAAAACAGATTTGACACCTGAAGGCATTGAACAGAATTTTAAACCACTGTTGCAAGACCCAGATGCAGATTATGAAACCCTGACATTACGACTGGCGCACATTGAACGTCAAGAAATCCGGGAGATATTGCTAGAACGGAATGATATCCAGCTATATGAAGTAGACAGCATTCTGGATGAATTGGAAAAACAACGCGATCGCGTCTTGATAGAATCCAAAGGATTAGCTGAACAGGCACAATATCAAGCAGAAACCCTGTGGCTGAATGTAGAATCATATCTGCGTAACACCGGGAAATCAGAACTGAATCCTGATGCCATCCGTGCGGAGTTTAAAAAGCTATTAGAAGATCCCCAAGCTGGAATTAGTTCAATTCGGGCACGGTTGTCTCGCTTTGACCGCGATACCTTAGTGCAATTATTGAGTCAGCGCCAAGATTTGAGTGAAGATCAAGTTAATCAAATCATCAATGCGGCTGAGGAGTCGTGGCATAATATTCGCCACACACCCCAAGCTGTAGTGGATAAAGCCAAAGAGCAATACGACTCTGTTACGACCACGATCGCAGACTATCTACGGAATACTGGTAAACAAGAACTCAATCCTGAAGGTATTCAGCGAGATTTGAGCAAATTGTTTGAAAATCCCAAAGAGGGAGCCAGCGCATTACGCCGTCGATTGTCGCAGTTAGACCGAGATACACTGGTGAAGTTGCTCAGTCAACGTCAAGACTTGAGTGAACAACAAGTCAATGAAATCATTGATTCCACCCAAACTTCGATTCGTAACTTTGTACGTGCGCCTCGTCGTTTAGCTACCCGCACACAGCAAAGAGCAGAAACATTCAAAGCTTATCTAGAAGAGTATTTGCGCCAAACTGGTAAAGAAGAACTCAATCCTGAAGGTATCAAACGCGACTTGCAACTACTATTGCACGATCCACGAGTCGGGGTAGAAAGTTTTAGCGATCGCCTTTCCCATTTTGACCGTTCTACCATCATCGCCCTGCTGAAAATTCGGGAAGATATGTCTGATGAAGAAGCAGCGCGGATTGCCGATAACATTGTCTCCGTCAGGGATCAATTTGTAGAACAAGTGCGGAATATCCAACGAGGCATTCAAGATGCAATTGATGGGGTTTTTGCCCGCATCCGCAACTATCTTAACTCCCTGGATCGCCCGGAACTAAATTACGATAGTATCAAGCGCGATGTCCGCACATTTTTTGACGATCCTCAAGCGGGATTTGATGCCCTGCGCGATCGCCTATCTTCTTTTGATCGTGAGACTTTAGTAGCAATTATGAGTTCTCGTGAGGACATCTCTGAGGAAGATGCCAACCGGATCATCGACCAAATTGAACGGGCCCGCAACACAGTATTGCAACGTGCAGAACGCATACAGCAAGAAGCCCAACGCCGCCTAGAACAGGTGAAGCATCAAGCACAGCGACAAGCTGAAGAAACCCGCAAAGCCGCAGCTACAGCAGCGTGGTGGCTGTTTGCCACAGCATCCGTCTCCGCCGTTTTCTCTGCATTAGGAGGAGCGCTGGCTGCAAGGCCCTAGTTTAACAAGTTGTCTCCGCTCACATTTAAGCCTCTCATTATCGGGAGGCTTTTCTATTTGTCATTTGTCATTTGTCATTTGTCCTTCAATATAGTTCAGTTAAGGCTAAAACTCTTTGCCAAAGTCAATTTTTTTTAACGTAGACGCGGAGCAGTGAGCCAGTCCGGTGGACGGGTTCCCCGGCATAAAGGAACTGGCGAACCCGTAGGGCTTGCCGCAGACTACCGCAAAGAGAACAAAGAAATGCTTAAAAACCAATGACCAATGACTAATAGACATCTCCGAAAAAGAATGTAGAGACGTAGCACTGCTAAGTCTCTACAAGGTTTATGGGTAACGCATATTTAATTTCTGGAGATGACTAATGACCAATGACAAATGACAAATGACAGCTTAAGAAACGCCATACTTCTTAAACCATGCCAAAAGACGTTTCCAACCGTCCTTAGCATCTTTCTCGCGGTAGGAGGGGCGATAATCGGCAAAAAAAGCGTGGGGTGCATCGGGGTAGACGATGATTTCAGATTTGCTGCTGCTAGACTTTAAGCGATCGCGCATCTGTTCTACTGTATCAAGGGGAATACCCGTATCTTTGCCACCGTAGAGTCCGAGAATGGGGACTGTCAACGCCGATGCAATATCAACTGGATACTTGGGCTGAAGTTCGGTAGCATCGCCCACAAGTCGCCCATACCATGCTACACCTGCCTTCACCTTGGGATTGTGTGCCGCATACAACCAGGTAATGCGGCCGCCCCAACAGAAACCTGTAATCGCCAATTTATTGGCATTGCCTTTAGCTGATTTCACAGCCCATTTTACCGTCGCATCGAGATCGGATAACACTTGAGAATCTGGTACTTTGGCAACAATTGGGCGAATTTCGTCTATACTGCTTAACTTAGTGACATCGCCTTGACGGATGAATAATTCCGGTGCGATCGCCAAATATCCCAACTGAGCAAAACGACGAGTAACATCTTGAATATGCTCGTGTACACCAAAGATTTCTTGAATTACCAAGACAATTGGGAAATTTTCACCAGTGGCGGGTGCTGCTCTGTAGGCAGGAATTTCACCATCTTTGACGGGAATCTTCACTGCACCAGCTACCAACCCCTTAGCATCGGTAGCGGTGACTTGAGCAGAAATGGGTTGCACTGCCAAGGCAAAACCCGTCGCCAAGGTGCTTGTTGCGATAAATTTGCGGCGTGTTATTTCTTTCATCATCTCTACCTTAAATTGGCGGAAACTTTATTGTTGGTTATCAGTACAGTAGTACGACAACAAATATTACAATTTATGAATCAGTTTACCGTAATATTTTAGATTCGTTTGCTGTCCAAATGTTTCTTCTATGTGGCTTTGGTCAGAGAAAAGCCGCCTGTACTGGCAAAGAATAAGCCACGGGACTAAACAATTTTCGGTACTGAGTCACCTTCTGACTGGGTTCCTTTATCTCAAATGCGCGGAAGGGTAGGTGTACAAATTCTATAATCCCCAAAAAGTGCTTCTATTCCAGATACAGTAAGGCTTTCAACCCATTACTCGCCTAATCATAATCCGCGCAATCTCTGAAATACTTACCAAAAGACGATTTCAGCCTTTAAATTTTTCTGGCACTCTTTCCAAACAAATTCTGTAATGCTATGATTGCCCTTGAATCGCGCAACTGTACCTTGAAAATTAAATACAGCTTGGGTTTCAGGCTCCCGCTATTGCAATTTATCAAAATCCCTATTAGGGATTGAAACGCCAATCCTGTAGCAGGAGGCGCGGCGATTACGCTCATTGCAATTTATCAAAATCCCTATTAGGGATTGAAACGGTATATGGACATCCAGAGAAGCTACCTGGCTCACATTGCAATTTATCAAAATCCCTATTAGGGATTGAAACACAGACTTCAGTCTCATCACCGACCGCAGTAACTATTGCAATTTATCAAAATCCCTATTAGGGATTGAAACCACTAAATTTTCTCGATGCGAGAAACGAATGTGTAATTGCAATTTATCAAAATCCCTATTAGGGATTGAAACAGCCTCAATAATCCACGACCACGTACCCGGCACATAATTGCAATTTATCAAAATCCCTATTAGGGATTGAAACTTTATAGGATAGACCAGCGCCCAGTGGCGCGGCAGGATTGCAATTTATCAAAATCCCTATTAGGGATTGAAACTGAGCTGAAACAGGATTAACAGCAGAAACAGAAGATTGCAATTTATCAAAATCCCTATTAGGGATTGAAACTCTTTCTGATAGAATTAGATGGCAAAAATACTTAATTGCAATTTATCAAAATCCCTATTAGGGATTGAAACATGATGGGCAAGTTCATATAATTGGAGGTAAATATATTGCAATTTATCAAAATCCCTATTAGGGATTGAAACCAGTCTTTGCCTGACGAGCTTTTAGCTTTCACACTTATTGCAATTTATCAAAATCCCTATTAGGGATTGAAACTGGTTCATGCAGAAACTACTGTAACCACTGACATTGCAATTTATCAAAATCCCTATTAGGGATTGAAACATACCTATATGATATTGCTTGCCATTGTTTGATGAATTGCAATTTATCAAAATCCCTATTAGGGATTGAAACAAGTGAATTGATAGCCAAAGGTGAGAACGGATACCATTGCAATTTATCAAAATCCCTATTAGGGATTGAAACCTACTATCCGTTTCTGTGAGCCAGACAAAATTGGAAATTGCAATTTATCAAAATCCCTATTAGGGATTGAAACTTTACCATACAGGTAATCAATGTTTTCATAACATTGCAATTTATCAAAATCCCTATTAGGGATTGAAACGAAATTCAGCCACGTGAGAAAGTTTTAATTAATTATTGCAATTTATCAAAATCCCTATTAGGGATTGAAACATTTTTGTGACCAATGTGTTTTTATAGCTTTAAATATTGCAATTTATCAAAATCCCTATTAGGGATTGAAACACAAAAGTTTCTGAAAAACCACCCAGTTTTAAAAATTGCAATTTATCAAAATCCCTATTAGGGATTGAAACATCTCCAGCAAGAATGAGCGCTCTTAAAACTAGAATTGCAATTTATCAAAATCCCTATTAGGGATTGAAACCTATGATGATTATTGTAACACAAATCATCAAAATTGCAATTTATCAAAATCCCTATTAGGGATTGAAACTTTAAAGCGCTCATTCTAGCAGGTGATGACTGCCATCATTGCAATTTATCAAAATCCCTATTAGGGATTGAAACATTATCAACACGATACCAAATTTGACCATCGTAACATTGCAATTTATCAAAATCCCTATTAGGGATTGAAACTTGTACATAACCTATAGACAGTACTTGACACTATTATATTGCAATTTATCAAAATCCCTATTAGGGATTGAAACGAATATATCCGAAGCATCAAATACGCTACCTGGGATTGCAATTTATCAAAATCCCTATTAGGGATTGAAACCCCAAAACTCAAGTCGCAAACATGAAGATAATCTGATTGCAATTTATCAAAATCCCTATTAGGGATTGAAACTTTCTGCTTTAGCTCTCGCAAAGCTTCGCAAAAAGATTGCAATTTATCAAAATCCCTATTAGGGATTGAAACCCTATAATATCGAATGGAAATTTATTTGATGCAATTGCAATTTATCAAAATCCCTATTAGGGATTGAAACCAAAACTTTGCTTCTGAAAAAGAAGTGGATGAAATTGCAATTTATCAAAATCCCTATTAGGGATTGAAACCAAGAGAATACTGGTCAGTGGTTCCCTTTTGAAGATTGCAATTTATCAAAATCCCTATTAGGGATTGAAACCATGAATGGCACGGGAACACGGAAATCAAGAGAGTATTGCAATTTATCAAAATCCCTATTAGGGATTGAAACTGACTAACCACCTCACCCGGAGTAGTCAACACTCGGATTGCAATTTATCAAAATCCCTATTAGGGATTGAAACGCGGTTACGAGTCCAACTGATAAATTCTTTGGTGGATTGAGTGGGCACTAGAAAGCATCGACTTGCAAAAGTCAATTTTCTAAAAATAAAAACACGGATGAATACTGATAATTTATCTGTATCCATCTGTGATTATCTGGTGTCAATACCTGGGAATTAAACCATTAAACTTGTTGTATTTCTGGACGACCATCTTCAACCACAAATGAAGCCCGCTTACTAATCGTGCCAAATGGGGTTGTGACATTTGACATCACCAAATAGTCTGTCTGCCAGTTTGTGGGAGTCAGAGAACAGCGAACATAACCCCGTTGATTATTAAAAAACTTAATGTGTGGGTTATCTGGTAAGTAAGCTTCAACTGCGGGGCTGGTGTCTGATCCATCTCCACCGGAGCTAATTGAAGAACAGACGAATTCACTGCCAACTGTGGCGGATTGTGGATTATCAAAGTTAGCTTTGAGATTCATCGCCCAGTGGGAATGTACATCACCTGCCAAGGATACTGGATTAGAGGGCTGGCGCTGTCCGAGGAAAGCCATGAGGCGATCGCGCGAAGCCACATAACCATCCCATTTATCCATGCTGTAAGTTCCGCCTTCTCCTGGTTTCATGTCTCGTTGAGCAATCGGAACCTGCTGTGCCAAAACATTCCACTTTGACTGTGAGCTATTTAAACCATCGAATAACCAAGTCTCCTGTGCCTTACCGGTAATGGTTGCATTGGGATCTAAATTCTCTGGGCAACGTTCTTTAGTGCCATCACCACAGGGCTGATCGGTGCGATATTGGCGGGTATCTAAGACATGGAAGGTTGCTAAATTACCAAAGGAAAGCCGACGGTAAAGTTGCATATCGGGGCCAACGGGACGCGAAAAGGGGCGCAGTGGCATGTGTTCGTAGTAAGCCTGATAAGCAATAGCCCGCCGTTGAAGGAAAATAGCCCGATCCTGATCTGGTTCAGTATCAATTTCTGAAATATTGTTGGCGTAGTTGTTTTCTACTTCGTGGTCATCCCAGGTAACAATCCAAGGAAATGCTGCATGGGCTGCTTGGAGATTGGTATCAGTTTTATAAAGGGCGTGACGGTTGCGATAATCTTCTAAGGTGAGAATTTCTGAACTATTGTGCTTTCTGGGAGTAGTGGTTGAGATTCCCCCTTCATAGATGTAATCACCAACATGCACTACTAAATCGAGGTCGTCCTGTGCTAGATATTTGTAGGCGGTATAGAATCCTTGCTGATAGTTTTGGCAGGAGACTAGACCAAAGTTAAATTTACTCAAATAGCTATTTGCTAAAGGCGCTGTACGAGTGCGACCAATAGGGCTAGAGTCTTGACCGACAAGGAACCGATACCAGTACCAAGTATCAGATTGCAGTCCTTCTACCACAACTCGCACTGAGTGAGCTAGTTGTGGGGTTGCAAGTACCGTACCTCTAGAGACAATGCGCCTCATATCAGGATCAGTTGCTACTTCCCAGCGAATTGGCACATTCACAGGTGGCATTCCACCTCCCTCTAAGGGTTCAGGAGCCAGACGAGTCCAAATCACTACGCTGGTAGGATAGGGTTCACCCGACGCTACACCCAAGGTAAAAGGATAATTAGAAAATCTACCTGTAGCGATCGCTGTTTGATGAGAAAATTGATTAGCGATCGCTAAACCAGACAATGCTCCTGCCCCGATAATTAAGTTGCGTCGTTTCATTCGACTATGCAAGAACTGCTCAAAATTCCGGTAATCTACCATTCTCTACTCCTGAGTAACAGGTAAGTTAAAGCACAGCAACAGCTAACACAAAGAAGGCAGGGTAATCGTAGGCAAACTTAGTAATTAATTCCCTTACCAAAATCAGGTTTTAATTCCCATTTTTCCCATTATTATCAATGTGTTAGATGTTATGTCGCTACAGAAAAGCCTACTAATAAGAGATTAATTTTTGGCAAAGAAAGTATTAATATCAACTTAATGAAAGTTAGATTTTAACCTTTTTCATCAATGTTACTTTTCTCTTCATCATCAAGCCAAAGCTACAAGCAAAGAGAGCGCCAACTAAAGGTGTAGGTTCAGGTACTTGTGTATAGGAAACTTTACCTGATATGGGTTCAGCATCTGGAGAAGTTCTAGAGAAAATTGTAAAATCCTCACCGATGATTTCGTAACTGATAGAACTGGCAGGATTAGATTTATCGTTGAACAGATAATCTAATGCAAAAGATGTTTGTCCTGTTAAAGATGTGGTTTGAAATACAACAGGGAAGTCTGGATAGTTGTTGTCATCTTGTTCTGTGTAGACGGTAGAATCACCGTCAAACTGAAAAGAGAGTGACTGAATTGTAGCTTCGGGAGTATAGTCATTACTCAAATTCGAGTCATCAAAGCTAAAAAAGCCATTTCCCTTAGTTACAGGACTATCAACTGTGAAAGCGTAATTAATAATTGCAGCAGATACAGATTTTACATCTACAACAGCAAAACCTAAAGTTAGGCTAGCAGCAGCAATGGCTAATTTTGGAACTATTTTCATCTCCATTTTCCTCACAATAAACTGATATCACTGATTAGAATAGTGATAGAAATCAATGATTCTTCCCTTTTTAATAAAGAGAAATAAGTCTCCAAATAATTGGATGCACCTTATATTAAAATTGCAAGTTTAAGCAGACTTTAATTAGAGGTAAAATAAGATAGAATTTAAGTTTGCAATATATAGGGCTATAAAAAAATATCCCAAAACTGACGCAAAAATACTCTCTATTTCTTCTTCCTCTGTGTTCTCTGCGTCTCTGTGGTTCGTTTTGGATAATTTATTTCTTGGAAGTCCCTAAGTCCTATAAAGATTATTGAATTCAGCAAAAACCTTTTCAAATAAATATCTTCGTTCGTATTCAGGACTAAAATCCTAGCTTTGGGGACATCAGTCCCCACTACAGACTACTTATTATGAGTCATAACCCACAACTAAAATCAAACACGAAATGAAGACAGTCGCTATAGAATACTACTCAATTATTCTTCTAACATTTTGAAGAATCGAGTAAAGTAATCTGGAAAGGTTTTTGCTGTACAGCCAGGATCTTTAATTACAATTCCTGGAACCTTCAAACCAGTGACAGCAAAAGCCATCGCCATTCGATGATCGTGATAGGTTTCAATCTCCGCAGGGGTAATGGGGCCAGGCTCAATTTTTAGTCTATCTGGAAATTCTTCAACCTGAACCCCTAGCCGACGCAACTCTGTGACAACAGCTTTAATTCGGTCAGTTTCCTTATATCGAATATGTTCCACGTTACGAATGGTAATCGGTGAACTGGCAAAAGGCGCGATCGCACCTAATGTTTGCACTAAATCCGAGATATCATTCATATCAATATCTATGCCTTGCAATTGCTTCGGCCCTGTCACTTCGGTGTAATCATCCGAAGCTTTAACTTCGCAACCCATCTGTTCTAAAACATCTAGCCAGAGAATATCACCCTGACACGATTGTTTGGTCAAATGTTTGACGCGCACCCGTCCCCCTGTGACGGCGGCGGCGGCAAAAAAGTAAGAAGCATTTGACGCATCTGGTTCTACTGTGTAATGTCGAGCTTGGTAACGTTGACCTGCTTTGATCTGAAATTGATTATCGCCGATTTGATTCACCTCCACGCCAAAATCTGCCATCAGACGACAGGTCATTTTGATGTAAGACTGAGAAACGAGTGTACCCTCAACCTCAAAAACCGTATCTTGTTGAGCATAAGGCGCAATCATTAGCAATGCCGAAAGTTGCTGACTTGTTTGGTTAGCTTTTAAACGAAAATTTCCGCCAGCGAATCCCTGGCTATAGAGGGTGTAGGGCATAAACCCAGAGTTTCCCTCAAAGTTAACGGTTGCTCCACCCGTTTGCAGCACCGTCAGCATATCACCCATCGGTCGTTCTCGCATTCGGGGAACGCCATCTAGACGATATTCACCGTTACCCAGTGCCACCAGCGCCGAGATAAACCGTGCTGTAGTACCTGATAAACCCACAAATAAATCTGCCTGTTTAGCTGGGATATCACCTCCTTTTCCTGCAACCTGAATCTGAGCCAGATTAGGATTCAGAGTTATGGGAATACTCAATTCCTCTAAACATTTGGCAAAATACTCGCTGTCTTCACTAAATAAGGCATTTTCTAAAATGGAGTCACCTTGTGCTAAAGCAGCCACGAGCAACGCCCGATTGGTAAGACTTTTAGAACCGGGAATTTCTACCGTGGCATCCACTGGCCGATTTAGAGCAGGAATTGCAATGGTATCCACGTTAAACCTCTACGTAGGCGGTTAGCTACAACTTTATATATTCCCATATTGTGACCAAAAGGGGGAGGGGCGGGAAGAGGTAGGGGAGCAGGGGGCAGGGGGAGATGAGGAAGAATAACCAATGCCCAATGCCCTATGTCCAATGCCCAATAGTTTGTAGTGGAGTGAAAAATTTGATCTTGCTTTTGGGAATACTTAATTTATTCACTTGAATATTAGAACTTAGGCATTATCAATATGAAACGGATTAAACCATTCCTATATTTTCTAACCTTTTCCTTACCATTGGGTTTACTTTCTGCTTTGACAGCACAGGTACACGCTCAGTCGTACCATCCCAACAAAACTTGGCAAATTAGTCAGGCATTTAAGCCACCACAGCGAGGCAAACCTCCTGCAAGTGCTGGTGGTTCTACCCGTGGCGGCTCTTGCCTAATAGGGAAAAAATTAATAACTCCCTTAATGCCTCCAGATAAATTAGGGCTGACATTTGCTCAACATCCAACATTTTTCTGGTATGTACCTCCATTTCAAGTTAAAACAGCTAAGTTTGTGCTGCTAGCTGAAGACCAAAATGTATTTTATGAAACGTCTTTTAAGCTTCCTGCTAAACCTGGAATTATTAGCTTCAAACTTCCTGAGAGTTCCCCCGGACTTGCTGTAGGTAAAACTTATCATTGGTATCTAACAATTGTTTGTAATACTCAAGACTCCAGCGACAATCCGACTGTAGAAGGTTGGGTGGAACGCACTCAACCAGGCTCATCGTTGTCGGAGGCGTTAGCAAAGACAAATGTGTACAAGTTACCCACCATCTATGCAGAAGCTGGGATTTGGCATGAAGCGCTGACTAGTTTGGTGCAGCTACGCCGGACTGAGCCGAATAATTTTAAAGCGAGGCTGGATTGGAGACAATTTTTCAAGTCTGTAGGTTTGAGTGCGATCGCTTCAGAACCATTGCTCGATTGTTGCACATCTAAGAAAGAAGGGCATGGGGCTAAAGCAGAATTCCCAACTCCCAACTCTTCTACAGACGCGATTAATCAAGTCTCTACTCCTAACTCAGCACTCAGCACTCAGCACTAAATCTTATGTGGGCAAAGCTGAAATCGCAAATCTGGCAATGGCGTGGTGTTTTACTTGCTGTCCCTAATATTACAGCCTTGGTGATTGCACTACGGTTGACTGGATTACTGCAATTGTTGGAGTTGGCAGCACTAGATCAATTTTTTCTCCTCCGTCCACAAGAATCGCCTGATACCCGCATCGTCATAGTTGAAATTAATGAGGCAGATATCCGTAAGCAGGGCCAGTGGCCTATGTCTGATGGAAAACTTGCCAGTTTGTTAGAGAAAATCAAACAGCAACAACCGAGAGCGATTGGTTTAGATATTTATCGTGATTTACCCGTCAATCCTGGTCATGAAGCTTTACTTAAGGTGTTTAGATCTACTCCAAATTTGATTGGAGTCCAAAAAGTCTCTGATACTGTTGATAGTTCGGCAGTTGATTCGTCTCCAGAACTAAAGCGACTCGATCAAATTGGGTCAAATGATTTACCCATAGATGGGGATGGCAAAATTCGGCGATCGCTATTATACGTAAATTTAAATAATGATCAGATTCTGGAAAGCTTTGGGTTAAAGCTGGCATTGTTGTACTTGAAACCTGAAGGCATTACCGCCAAGCCATCAGCAACTAACTCTAATTATTTGCAGTTAAATCGTGGCGTTTTCCCGATTTTTGAAGCTAATGATGGGGGTTATGTCCGAGCAGATGCGGGAAGTTACCAAGTGCTGCTGAACTATCGAGGACGGATACAGCAGTTTACTAAAGTTTCTCTGGGCGAAGTACAAGATAAGCCCATTCCACCAGACTTAATGCGGGACAAGGTGGTGTTAATTGGTGCTACTGCTGAGAGTTTGAAGGATCTATTCTATACGCCTTACAGCAGTAATGTCTTGACTGATCCAGAACGAATGGCGGGTATAACAATTCATGCTAATTTGATTAGTCAAATTTTAAGTGCGGCAATGGATGGTCGTCCGTTGATTAAGTGTTTACCTGAGCCGCTAGAATGGCTATCAATTTTAATTTGGTCAATTATTGGTGCTAGCTTGTGTTGGCTACAACGCCACAGTAGCAACCAGAAAACCCTTATGGCTGTTAGTGTTTTGCTAGCAGGTGGCGGTTTAATTGGTGGTAGTTTTCTAGCGTTTTTGGCTGGTTGGTGGATTCCCGTTATCCCTTCAATGCTGGCATTCGCTGGTTCTGCGATCGCACTTACTCAGTATATTGCTCAAAGCGCTACCGAGATGCGAAAAACCCTCGGTCGCTATCTAACTGATGAAATCGTCTCCAATATCCTAGAAACTCCTTCTGGGTTAAAGCTAGGGGGAGAACGGAGAAAAGTTACGGTTCTTGTGTCTGATTTAAGAGGATTTTCGGCTATTTCCGAACAATTACCGCCTGAAGAAGTAGTAAAGATTTTGAATCTTTATTTGGGAACAATGACAGATGTGATTAATCAGTATAAAGGCACGATTAATGAGTTTATGGGTGATGGCATTTTTGTGATATTCGGTGCGCCAATTAGCCGCATAGATGATTCTCAAAGAGCGATCGCTTGTGCTATTGCTATGCAATTGGCAATGCAGCAAGTAAACGAACAAAATCGGCAAATGAATTTTCCCATTCTCGAAATGGGAATTGGGATGAATACAGGGGAAGCCGTTGCAGGAAATGTAGGTTCTCAAAAACGCGCTCAATATACAGTTATTGGCAGTCATGTTAATTTGGCTGCTCGAATTGAATCTTATACAGTGGGAGGACAGATTTTAATTTCTGAAAATACCTGTAAAGATGCCAATATTGACCTCCAAATTGCTGGGCAACTAAAAATAGAACCCAAGGGAATAAAACACCCTGTGACAATTTGTGAAATTCGTGGCATTGGCGGTAAATATAATTTATTCTTGCCTGATGATGATGATAAAATAATCATTCTCAATCAAGAAGTGCCTGTAGAATACACCATTTTGCAGGGAAAACATGCAGTGGGAACAGTATTTTTGGGAGCATTAATTAGCCTCTCAGAAAAAAAGGCGCAATTGCGATCGTTAGATTCTTTAGAAATATTGAGTAATCTCAAACTCAAGCTATTGATTGAAGCAGAAATGGCTACAGAAGAAGAACATATCTATGCCAAGGTAATCCAACAGTCTAATGTTGACAAGCATCTTTTTCTGCTTCGGTTTACAGCCGTTCCACCAAAAGCGATGGCAATGCTCAATGCACTCCGTCAGCCTGAGTCATGTTAGGGCATCAATATTTAAATGGTAACGAAGGGAGGTGTATATAAATCAGGTTAACTGAAAAAGTAGGTAGTTCAGATTTTTTTAAAACAGTAGCAATTGTTGCTGATGCAACCAAGCGATCGCGGTAAGATTTTGGACTTAAGCCCGATCCAACTCCAATAACTCCTTAATAATTCGTAATTTTTAATTTATGCTATAGAGCAACCAAGTTGAGTTATGGAGATAAAAATATGATTTTTTCTAAAACTGAAATTCAATTACATCCAAAGGACAAATGACGAACGTAAACAACTTTCAAAGACTTGTAGAACTTGCAAACGAATATGGGATTATTTGCCAGCCAACACCAGAAGAATGCTTAATTGCATCCTTGCCTGGAGACGATGATTTTTTATTAGCTTTTACTTGGTCTGGAGCAGTTGAAGGAGAGCCGCCAGAGCATGAATTAATAGCAATTAGTGTACAAGATATAGTTAAAGAAGTGACTGTTGCAGCTTGGCAGATTCCTATTTATTTATTTGGAAACGTTTTAAGACAGGCTCAAATGCTTGTTGCTGCTCACAAAGATTTTTTTAGCTAGCAGATAAGCCTCAATACTTTTCGGTTAAGGGGAAAGGGTTTGAATTTACCTTTACCCTTTAATTGTTGGGTTTATCCCAAAAGTATTGAGATAAGCCCCTATAGATTAAGGCATTTAAACTGGTATTTCTCCTTCAAACTAAAAAGTTTTGAAGGGGAAATTTTCGGGTTTTCAGGTAGGGGCAATTCATGAATTGCCCCTACCTGAGAAACTTGTTAAATGTACTAGAATTGCTGTAGTTAAGAAAAGCCTTTTCAATATATAGATATAAGAGGTTGTTTGAAAAGTAGTTGGCTGTGATTTTAGGCACTTATTGATCCCCCCTAACCCCCTTAAAAAGAGGGGAAATGGAATCAAAGTCCCCCTTTATAAGGGGGATTTAGGGGGATCTAAAAGGATTTGATACATCACTAAGAACTTTTCAAACATCCTCTAAAGTTTTTCGTTAATTAACAGAAGACGGACATCGGAAAAAGCACATGGTTCACTGGCAACGAATTCACCCCAGATGATATCCAGATGAACTTCCCCAGTGCTGATATCTTAGTGATATTCCTGATAGACTTTACTTGCACTGTAAGATTTAATCGGATAACCTGAGCGATCGCAATTGTTTTCTAAGAAAATCAATGAACAAATTCCTACTGAGTTTGCTTTCTTCTCCTGTGCTGATTAGCTCCATTCTCTCTATGGGAGTAATGCTGAATCAAGCACAAGCTATAGAGCCAGAACCAGCAACCCAAAGCACAGACCGTCTATCTTGTATCCGTAATAAACATAAAGTGGGTTTAGTATGTGCAAGGGCTTCTGTATTGGCTCAAATTCCTAACTATCAGCGTGAAATAGAGTTTTCTCAAGAAGATGCTCCCATGCTGGAGTTCAATGACGAAGAAAGCAATGTGGCAATCAACTTATTTGGCTGCGATTGTCCTGCTTGTATAAATTCTTTACGTCAGATGCGCGGCGCTACACCTTTGGTATATTAGGATTCTACAAATTTATCTTTGTTTTAAGCAACATCCACAAGCTTTAGTGAGGGCGCAACATTGTTGAACCCTCACTAAAGCTTTTGATATTCCAATAATTACGCTGATTTTTCCACACGCAAACCAAAGTAGGTCAAAACAAGCTCAGTTGAGCCACTATTGACAACTTCATGTACTTCTCCCACTTCTATCGCTACGCAATTCCCTGGAAGCAGGGGGTATTCTGTACCATCAATATGAATTACTCCTGAACCAGCTTCCACAAAGAATACTTCGCACATATCTTGATGCGCGTGTGCTGGTGCGGTTTGTCCAGGAGCAAAACGCGCTTGAGAAAAGTTAGTTAGGTTAGGTAAATCGCCGAAGCGTAACATCACCTTTTTCTTGATTTCGGGATTGTGAGAGACAGACTCTTCTGGCAAGTCTTTCAGAGAATTGGTAATCATTCAGGTCTTAAATCGTTAGATAATTCCACAATACCCCTAGACCCATCAATCCTTACCCGTTGACCATCTTGCAAAAGCCATGTAGCACCCCGAACATCCATGACAGCAGGAATACCGTATTCACGAGCCACGATCGCACCGTGAGAAAGCCGTCCACCAACTTCGGCAATTAATCCTCCAGCCCTTAATAATAAAGGAGCCCAGCCGGAATCTGTGTAAGGTACTACCAGAATCGTATCTCGATCAATCTCCGGCACGTCTTGTAAATTTCGCAACACCTTTACCCTGCCTTCAGCTTGCCCGTGACTGGCTCCAATCCCTTGTAAAATTTGGTCAGAGTAGAGCGCAGAAGGAGCTAAGGGGTGGGGAGGTGTATTGCCGTAAACTAAAAGTGGAATTTGAATAAACTCGCTATCTTGAACAAATTGCGATCGCCTCGATTCCACTAACTTATCTAACTCTTCAATCAGCCTAGAATCGTCACCCTCGACTAAACGCCGCACTTCATCAAAGTTGAGAAAAAAGATATCTCCTGTTTTCTGGAGTAAGCCGGATTTTAACCAAATCTTCTCTAAAGCGACAAAACTCCAACGCAATTCAGCTAACAACCGTGAATAAACTTCGGTAACTCGCCCTTTAATATCTACACGCCGTTGGACAAAAGAACGTTTGCGTTTACCAGCAAAGATGCTATTAATCGCGTCTTTAGCGCCTGCTTGTGGTTCGTTCCCCTGCATTAACTGCACAAACATCTGCTTAATCATCTGGGGATTCTCCCGCCAAGTGGGAACGGAGATATCAGTTCCCACTTCACTTAAATAGCCGTAATCCTGAAGTAATTCGTCAAATTCTCGCAGGATTTTTTCTCCCTCTGGGGTTTGCTTTAACTGCTCAAATACCTGCTGTGGTTCAAACTCAAGCAATACTTGCTTGGCATCTGTGGCTATTGCACTGAGCGAGCGCAATGCCGCCACCTCTGGAGTCACGCTATTATCAATTTGGCCATCCTTCACCCGAAAAATCGCCTGTCGGAGGGCGGCACTTAAGGGGGCTAAAATGCTGTAATATGTCCCGTGGCGCAGCAACTCTAAAATAAAGTCAATTCTGATTAGCAACTTGGCTGGTTCCAAATTATCTACATTTTCCTGCGCCAACTGCGACAACCCAGGAATAAACCGTTGGTGATAATCCTGTTTGAAGTCTTTTTCTAAATTTAATTCCCGCTTCAGCAACCTCCCTAGTCCTGGCAAATTCTCCCAGGTTGACTGCAAGGAAGGTTTACTTAATTTAGCTCCTCTGGTTAAAAATTCCAGACTTTCCGGCGGCAATCCCATCCGCAGAAAGATATTTCCTAAGAGGGATGCGTTAAAATAGGCTCTGGAGTAATGCAGAGTTGCTGTTTCATTAAAATCTAACCCCAAAGCGCGATCGCCCAAAACTAGAGTAAAAAATTCTCCCCAAACTCCACAAGTTAAGGGACGATTAATTGACCATGTTAAGGGGTGAATTACTCCAGGGATCACTTCAGCAGCGATTTTGCGTGTCCAAATTGGTAGTAAAGTGGTGATTGGTCGAGATTGCAACACCCACAGCGTTTGACCGTCGTAACTCCATTCAATATCTTGAGGAGTGCCATGATAACGTTTTTCGAGTCGGTAAGCTAAATATGCGACTTGCTTAATTAATGCTTGGGGAACTCGTCCTTCACCCTCTAATTGCACAGAGGAAGATTTTTCTGTTTCAACGACAAAAGCGCGATATTGTTCTGGTGTGACTTTTCCCGAAACGATTTGCGTTGGGCTGCCTGGCAGGGCTTCAATGATGATTGCATCACCTTGCTGAGTAATGGGATCGCGGCTGAAAGCAACGCCAGAATATACACTTTGGACTTGTTGTTGAATCAACACAGCCATTGCTGTATCACTTGAGCCGCGATCGCGCCGATACTGTACAGCAGATGGATGATTGTAAGAAGCTTGAACTTGAGCGATCGCTTGCTGTAATGCCTCTGGGCTAGTAACATTTAAAACTGTTTCATATTGTCCAGCTGCGGAAGAATTTTCTGAGTCTTCGCCAATAGCGGAGGAACGCACCACCAAGGGGGATAATTCTGATGGCTGGAGAAATTCTGTCAACACTTTCGGATCGTCTATTGGCGCTAGTACCCATCCCTTCGGCACTGGATAGCCCCAGCGCTTAATTTGGGATAATGTAGCCGCCTTTTCTCCGACAATAGCAGCATCCAACTCTTCATCTAAAGAAACCATCGCGCGATTGCCCCGTAAAAATTCCAACATCGCTTGCGATTCTGTTTGTGCCTCTTGAACTGGTAGGTTCATATCATCTGGAATTTTTGCATAAATCCAGGCCATTAAACCAGCTAAAGCCACAGCAGCAAGCATTCTGGGAATATCGCTGAGATGCAAAATTGCTACAAACAGTGGAAAGAGAAGCAAAACCCCATATTTGACTGCCTGTTTTGATGGCAGAATTGTAAAGCTAATACCTGCAAAGAAAGAGACAAACATTGCCACCAGGGGATCGTGTACGACAAATCCCCAGACGACATTTGTTGTACCTGCTCCTCTGCCTATCCAATATCTACCAATTACCAGAGCGATCAGGGCAATCAATTCCCAAAAAGATCCCTCTGGGAAGAAAAGACGGGTGAAGAAAACTGCCGCAATTCCTTTAAAAGCTTCTGACAAGACTGCCAGAATTCCGACAAACTTACCACCGTGATAAAAGGCAGCTGATACACTAATGTTTCGTGTACCAACTTGTGATAATTGCTTACCCGTAAGCGCGTAAGCTATCCATGTAATCAGGGGTAATCCGCCCAAGAGGGGGCAGATAATTAAAATAACTAAAACACCCCAAGGTTCAAACATTCTGGATTTTGGATTTTAGATTTAAATTTTCCATCTAAAACCTCAAATCTAAAATCTAAAGTTTTTCTGAAATTTTTGATGGTAATTAGGGCGCTTTTATTTATTAGTCATGGAATGGACACTTGGCTACGACGGAAACCGTTTAAGACAAGTGCCCTTCTAGACTACTAATGGTTTTAGTTTAGCGCATAGGCAGCTTGCAGCGCCCAGATGATGAGAGCAGCGATCGATCCCAGAAGCAACACGGTAGAGATAGTGACTACTTTTGGGGAATCTGCACCCTCAAACTTCATAATTCCTCGATTTAAGTCGGACATAGCTTTGTAATCCTCTCTTATTGGAGCATGAAACATTTGTCCGTTTTGATTGTAGTCCCTCTATTTACGGATGATGTTAAATTCCTAATTTTATTTTGTTTAAGCCTCGCAATTTTTCCAACCCCACAATTACTTATTTCTTTAGAGGTATCAGTCTTATTTATTAACGGTGGAGAGTAGCGAATAGGGGAGCAGAGGGAAATGAGGGAGAAGAATGAATAACCAATGCCCCATTTCCCATTCCCCATTCCCCATTCCCCATTCCCCATTCCCCATTCCCCATTCCCCATTCCCCATTCCCCATTCCCAATACCCATATCGGCCAATATGTACTAAAATCAATGACTTGAGTCACAAAGAGAGCAATCATGGCATCCATCCGCGAGTTGCACCAACAACTAGTTAAAAAAGAACGTTCTGCCGTTGAAATTACCCAAGAAGCTTTAGAGCGCATTGAAGCGTTAGAGCCGAAATTACATAGCTTTTTATGTGTTACCGCAGAACGGGCATTAGAGCAGGCAGGTGCTGTGGATGCCAAAATTGCTGCCGGGGAAGAAATCGGGCTACTAGCAGGCATTCCTGTTGGGATTAAGGACAATTTATGTACTAAGGGAATTCCTACCACTTGCGCCTCCCGAATTCTAGAGAATTTTGTGCCACCTTATGAATCAACCGTGACGCAAAAACTGGCAGATGCTGGTGCGGTAATGGTAGGCAAAACCAACTTAGATGAGTTTGCAATGGGTAGTTCCACAGAAAACTCTGCCTACCAAGTCACGGCTAATCCTTGGGATTTGTCACGAGTTCCAGGTGGTTCTTCGGGGGGTTCGGCGGCGGCGGTGTCATCCCAAGAGTGTGTAGTTGCTCTTGGTTCTGATACTGGTGGTTCAATTCGTCAACCTGCATCTTTCTGCGGTGTGGTGGGGATGAAACCAACTTATGGTTTGGTTTCTCGTTATGGTTTAGTGGCTTACGCTTCGTCTTTGGATCAAATTGGGCCATTTGCAAACACAGTAGAAGATGCGGCAATATTATTAAGTGCGATCGCAGGTCACGATCCCAAAGACTCTACCAGCCTCAAAGTTGCCATTCCCAACTACGCCGCCAGCTTCAAACCAGACTTCAAACCCAGAGGTCAGCTAAGAATTGGGATCGTTAAAGAAACTTTTGGTGAAGGTTTAGATTCTGTAGTGGAACAAGCTGTTACCAAAGCAGTAGATGTATTACAAAGTTTGGGAGCAGAGATTCATATAATTTCCTGTCCCCGCTTTCGCTATGGCTTACCCACCTACTACATCATCGCCCCGTCCGAAGCGTCAGCAAACTTGGCTCGTTACGATGGCGTTAAATATGGCTACCGCGCTCCTGATGCCGATAATCTACTATCGATGTATACTCGTACCCGTGCCACTGGTTTTGGTACAGAAGTCAAACGCCGGATTATGATCGGCACTTATGCCCTTTCTGCTGGCTATTACGATGCTTATTACCTGAAAGCGCAAAAAGTCCGCACCCTAATTAAAGAAGACTTTGAAAAGGCTTTTCGCTTGGTTGATGTGTTAGTTTGTCCCACATCTCCCACTACAGCATTTAAAGCAGGGGAAAAAACTACTGATCCCTTGAGTATGTATTTAACTGACTTGATGACTATTCCTGTGAATCTTGCTGGTTTACCTAGTTTAAGTTTGCCATGCGGTTTTGATGACCAGGGTTTACCAATAGGATTGCAGCTAATTGGCAATGTACTGCGAGAAGACCAATTGTTTCAGGTAGCTTACGCTTATGAACAAGCTACTACTTGGCATCTGCGTAAACCACAAATATCTTGAATTTGTCATTTGTCATTGGTCATTTGTCATTGGTGATTAATTCTCATCCTTCACTCGCCACTTCCTCTAAGTAAGTTAGCAGAAATAAACCAATTATGTTACGAAATGTAAATAGGCTTAAAGTCTTTACTAATGACCAATGACAAAGGACAAATGACAGCCTTGCCAGCTAGCTTTAATTGCGCCAATGTACTTACTTTTCTGTCAATTTGTTAGTTTTGCTGACTATTGACTGTTGATTATTTACTTCTGGAGTCAGAGATTCAGATGTGATTTGTGGTGGATTAAGTATATGTAAAAGACCAGCAGATGCAGCTACTAATAACAGAATGTAGGTAACGACAAGAGGTATGTATGTATTTGGTTTGTTGTCAGAATTTTTATGATCGTTCTTGGGGTCTTGGCGGACTACTGGATTGCTTATAAGAGTATGTGATAAAGCATTTCCATCCAGTCCTAAAGCATCTCCATAGCGACGGATGAAGCCTTGAAGAAAAATAGGCTCAGGTAATTCTTCAAATCGTTCTTCTTCTAAAGCGTGCAAAACACCTGCTCTAATAAGTGTTTGAGCGGCAATTTCTTCTATGCGTATGGCTTTTTCTTGCCTTACTTGTCGTAAATGTGTGGTTATTTCCTTTAGCTGCTCTACTTGAGCTTGGTTTAAGAGTGTCACTGTCTTCTCCTCTATGGGCTAATTCTACTATTCATATAGTGAGAAGACTTAAAATGGCATACGTATTTTTACTAGATATTTGATTTTCGTGAATTTTTTAAGAAGAGTTGAAATCTAGACTTAAAAATGCTATGGCTGCCGATAATAGTGTGTTATTTGTTATAATTTATACTTTGCATTAAATAAAACAGGACATAAAAGTTAAGAAGCTGCAATTTATAATACAAGTATTTTATAATTGCTACTCTGGGCTGGGATAATTGCCGCGATCGCTCCAAGAGAAGGAGCAGGGAGAAAATTCCTCTCCTCTGCACCCTTCCCCCTGCCCCTCTGCCTATTTTCAATGCCCAATTCCTCTTCACATACGTTCCCAGAGTTAGAATGAGCTTGCCGTTGGGCGGACAATCACTTCATTGATATCAACATCATCCGGTTGGGATACGGCATATAATACGGCTCTAGCGATCGCATCAGGAGTGAGCGCAGTTTTGCGGAGTTCTTTCAAGAAGCCTGTTGCTGATTCGTCTGTGATATCAGAGCCGAGTTCAGTTTCAACCACGCCAGGGGATATTATTGTGACGCGAATATTTCTCGATTCTTGTCGTAATCCATCGGATATGGCCCAAACAGCAAATTTTGTCGCGGAATAAACCGCGCTGGTAGGCCCCACCATGTGCGCGGCGATGGAGGCGGTATTGATAAACTGTCCACCGCCTTGCGCTTCCATGATTGGTAAACCAGCAGCAATACCATTCAATACGCCGTGGATATTCACATTAATCATGTTGTCCCATTCCTCGACTTTCAAGGCATTCATTGGCGACAGGGGCATCACGCCTGCATTGTTGAAGATGACATCGACACGACCAAACTTATCTTTGGCGAAGTGAATGAACGCTTTCATATCCTCACGATTCGCAACATCCACCGCTTTGAATTCCGCTATATAACCCTGGTTACGGATCTCCTCGATAATCTTTTCTAGCTTTTGGGTGCGCCGTGCCCCTAAAACAACTTTTGCACCATTTTTAGCGAGTAACTTAGCGGTGGCTTCACCAATACCGCTACTGGCTCCAGTGATCGCAATGACTTTATTTTCTACGTTTAACATGGTTATTTTTCCCTCTGTTGAGGTTTATTTAAATTTTGGATGTGTTCATCGTATGAGTAAGTGCAAAGGTTTGAAATACACAGACCTCGCGCTTTATTGCCTAATTCTCCAAATCGATGTTCTAAAATGCCTACAAGAGGATGATTAAATTAATCGAAGAATATAGTGACGAGCAAAATCATCAACCAAGTCATAAACCAAAGTGCGATCGCTCATCAATGTCAAGAATTGGCAGCACTAGTCACTCGTCACACCGATGGCAAAGGGGACGGTTTTCATAAAACAGCTATTGAGCAGCTGGAATTTCAGCGAGAATCTTCTGCTTCCACCTCACTACAGGGTGTCTGCGAACCTATCTTTGCCATCTTAGTTCAGGGCAAAAAAGAAGCGTTGCTGGGTGAGGAAACCTATCGTTATGGCGCGGCTCAATATCTGGTAGTCTCGGTTGATTTGCCCTTGAGCGCGTTTATCGTTGAGGCAACCCCAGAGCAACCCTATTTAGGATTCAAGCTGAATCTAGATCCACGCCAACTCTGCGATATTATTACTGCTCAAACCAGTGTGATTGAGGAGAAAAAGAACTCTGTCAGAGGCTTATTTGTCAGCAACGTCGATGCACCGTTGCTCGATTGCGCTATGAGACTGACACGGCTTTTGGATACACCACAAGATATCCCAATTCTTGCACCGATGATTATCCGCGAAATCTATTATCGCCTTTTAATGGGTGAACAGGGCGAAGCTGTTCGCCAAATTGCGACATCTGGCAGCAATATGCAGCGCATCGCCGAGGTGATAAAACTCATCAAGGCTGATTTTACAAAGCCGATGCGGGTTGAGGAGCTAGCTGGGCAAGCAAGTATGTCTCCTTCATCTTTCCATCACCATTTCAAGAAAGTGACATCGATGAGTCCGCTTCAATATCAAAAGCAATTAAGACTGTTGGAAGCACGTCGCCTGATGCTTGCCGAAAACTCCGATGCGGCGAATGCTGCCTATCAGGTGGGTTATGAAAGCCCCTCACAGTTCAGCCGCGAATATTCCCGGATGTTCGGTGCGCCGCCGATCAGGGATATTGAACGTTTACGCACAGCCTAAGAGACTCGATAAATCGCCGTCTCTACAAGTGTTTTGGTGTATTGATAGCAACGCTAAGAGCGTCACGAGCGCCTTGATTCTGAATTCTTCTTCAGCTTTGCGTTGGCACAATTGCTTACTTCATAAATCTTCATCAAAATCTATTCCGATATATCGCGATATGTTTTTATATATCGTATATTAGAGAAAGTTGATTTGAGATTGATTTATGTTTAGACACTTTCGTTCACGCTTTGGTACACCTGCATGGGCAGGAGTTAACGAAGACGATTTCTTGCTTGTCAAGTCTTGGTTTGGGCATGGTAGGCATCATGGTAGAGATCATGACAAACACTTTGGTAATGAAATGTTTGGTCGTGGTTGGGGAGATGAACATCGGACTCGTCGGGGTGACATCAAGTTCATCCTGCTGGAATTGTTATCCGAGCATCCTAGTCATGGTTACGACCTGATTAAAGAGATGGAAACTCGTTATGGTGGTTTCCGTCGCCTCAGTCCTGGCTCAGTGTATCCAACACTCCAATTGCTGGAGGAAGGGGGTTATCTCAAGAGCGCCCAGGAAGGTGGCAAGCGGATTTACACGATTACCGATGAAGGTAGAAAATTATTGGCAGAACGTGCCCAACAAGAAACTTCTGATACTCCTTGGGATACCGTCAAAAGTTTCGTGAAAGGTAAGCCCCAAGAGTTTATTGAGTTGCGGAATGCTGCAACAGAATTAGCTGCTGTTGTGGTGCAGGTTGCTCGTAGTGGCAATGTGGAGCGAATAAATCGGGTGCGTGAGCTTCTAGAGCAAGTTAAACGGGAAATTTACGCGATTTTGGCTCAAAAATAAGTAGAGACACAAAAATTTGCATCTCTACCCTCAATATTCTCAGATTTTGCGTTTACAGGTTAGAAGCGATCGCACTTAAATCTGGCTCAATCAGTGAGTTAAGCAATGTCCACAACTGCAAATCAGTAAAATCTGGAATTGCCATAAATGCGCCGACTTCTTGTAAAACTTGCGGATCGTGGGTAGAAGCGATGCCAATAGTGCGGATATCTGCGCTCACCGCTGCCCGAATACCAGAGGGAGAGTCTTCTAATGCGATCGCTTCCTCTGCTGAAATCGCCAAGTTATTCAGGGCGACTTGGTAGGGTGCAGGGTCGGGTTTACCTGCTACACAATCCTCCGCTACAACAACTGTATGGAAAGCTTCTTTTATTCCCAATACTTCTAGCATAAATTCTGCATTTAATCTAGGTGCATTAGTTACTAATGCCCGCTTTAATTGATGTGTCTTTGTCCATGCTAGTAGTTCAGAAAATCCATCCAATGGTTTAAGATTCGGGGCGAGTTTGCGGAAAAGCGCCTCTTTTTCGTCTGCAAATTTCTGCCCTTCTATGGTTGATAATTGTGGCAAAATATCCTTAACAATTTCTGGATTTAGTCGCCCACTAATTCGCGATTTATAAAATGTTTCGTCAATTTCTATGCCATAATTTAGCAGCATTTCCTGCCAAGCTCGGTAGTGTATGGGGTCAGTATTGACAATAGTGCCGTCGAGGTCAAAGAGAATTGCAGCCAGCATGATTTTTTGGTAAAATGTAAATAATTGTTAACTTAATTTAAATAGTTTACATTGTTTTTTTGCCCTTATACAGCGCAAAAAGCGATAAATTAATCTGCTAAATCCTAAAATCTATACTGGATAAGCCATGTCAAGGTAGACAGGTAGAGCTTCTCAAGAAAGTGCCGTATAATTGATAACCTTCTGTGTAAGCAAATGCTAGCCGCTACAAACTTTTTTCGCGTTGATGATTTACTGGTGCAGATTTATAACTCTGAAGTCGAAATGGCCGAAGACGTTGCCGAAATCGCCCAAAAGCATTTACAGCAAGTTCTTAAACAACAGGATACAGCTGCTGTATTGTTAGCCACAGGTAACTCCCAACTCAAATTTCTCGATGTTTTGATTGCATTGGGTGGTGTAGATTGGTCACGGATTATTCTGTTCCATCTAGATGAATATTTGGGAATTACGGCTGACCATTCTGCGAGTTTCCGGCGCTATATGCGAGAACGTGTAGAAAACCGGGTTGTTCCTAAAGTATTTCACTATATAGAAGGTGATACACTGCAACCAGTAAACGAGTGCGATCGCTACACCAAACTATTGCAAGCACAACCAATAGACCTATGCTGTCTTGGTGTTGGCGAAAATGGACATTTGGCTTTTAACGATCCAGCAGTAGCAAATTTTCAAGATCCTTACAGTGTGAAACTAGTAAAACTGGATACAGTGAACCGTCAGCAACAAGTTAGTACAGGTCAATTTCCAAATCTAGAAACTGTCCCACAATATGCTTTTACTGTCACCATCTCAGCAATTTGTTCAGCTAAAAAAATTATCTGTCTGGCTCCAGAAAAACGTAAAGCCAATGTGGTAAAAGAAATGTTGCAAGGAGCTATAACTACAGATTGTCCGGCTTCTATTCTTCGTCAACAATCCCAAGCTACGTTATTTTTAGATGTCAATTCAGCTAGTTTACTTTCTTAAACTTCTCTCAATGCTCACAGGATATTGTTGAGAAAAAATCCTTTACATGGTCAGAAAACCTCTTTATTTTTGCGAGTGAAGGGATACATTACCCGAACGGTAAGATATAATCCTAGCAAACACGTACTGTTAGCAGTATTAAATGCTGCCATCAACAGAAAGTGCATCCCCCTCCTAGCACCAATCCCAAAAAACCCCAAGACCTTTTCTTAGTATGCGGACTCCAAAGTTTAGGGCAACATTGTGTTGCAGTCTTAAAGGAGTACGACGTTAAAGTCAACGCCATTGACGATGTACAACTCGAACATTGGGAAGTCCCAGAAGTACCAAGCTTACTAGAAAAATTAATCATCGGAGACTGCCGCCAGCCAAGTGTTTTAGAGCAGGCAGGTATAAAGCAATGTCGTTCAATACTTTTAGTCACAAGAAATGAGCGGATAAATATAGAAGCAGCGTTTGCAGCACGGCGACTTAATCCGCACGTTCGCCTGATTGTTCGTTCTGACAAACAAAATTTCAACAAACTTTTGTCCGAAAACTTAGGCAATTTTGTTGCCTTTGAGCCTACCCATCTCTCTGCTCATGCCTTTGCTTTAGCATCTCTCGGATCTGAAGCGATCGGTTACTTTACTTTAGAAGGGCAACTATTGCAAGTAATCAAGCACCAAGTACAAGCGAAAGATAGCTGGTGCAATGGCAAGCCAGTACATAGACTCAATCTCACAACTCGCCGCATTTTGAGTCACACAACCGTTTCATCTGATCCCCTCAAAGAATTGTTTGGATGGAACCCAGAAGCAGAAGTGCAGGTAGGAGACACACTCGTTTACATTGATGTTGCATACGAATTGGCTTTCTCTGAGCAATATACAAATAAATCTTATCGCCAAAGTTGGCAGTGGCAAGAGTTTCTTCAAGGCATAACAGCGAAGAATCTTAAGCAAAAAATATTACAATTTTGGCAATCTTACTACCAAAGCCAAAATCAAATTCGGCGAATTGCAACAATTTATGGGATTACCGTACTTATTCTGTGGTTCGTTGGAATAATTCTTTACCGCTTGTATTATCCTGACATCTCCCTGCAAGAAGCTTTCTATGCAACAGCAGTGTTGCTTTTGGGAGGATACGGAGATTTATTTGGTGGTGTTGAGTTTAAATCGCAATCTGAACCTTCAGATCATATCCCTTGGTGGTTGCGATTCTTTAGCCTGGGGCTTACATTGACAGGTCAAGCTTTCGTGGGAGTATTATATGCACTGGTAACTGATGCTCTTGTCACTTCCAGATTCCAGTTTTTCAATTCTCGTCCTCCCATACCACAACGCAACCATGTAGTAATTATTGGCTTAAATCGCTTGGGACAGAAAGTTGCTGCTCTTTTGCAAGAACTCAATCAGCCGTTAGTAGGAATTCATATTACCACTCTCGATCCAGGCACTTTACCAGATATGCCCCTGATTATTGGCAATGCTACCGAAGCACTGGCTAATGTGAATCTCTCCTGTGCTAAAAGCATCGTTTTAGTGGGGGACGATAATATGGAAAATCTAGAAATTGGTTTGATGGCTCATGGAATGAACCCCGCCACAAGCTTGATTATCCGCTCTCAAGATCGCCATTTTAGTGATAATATCGCCCCTCTGTTTCCCTATGCCCAAGTTCTATGTGGCGCGGCTTTATCTGCGGAAGTCTTTGCTTGTGCTGCCTTTGGGGAAAATGTTTTGAGCTTGTTTCACTTGAGTGAGCAAATAGTCATGGTGACGGAATACAAGATTGAAGAAGGTGATACCCTGAATGGGTTGCTTCTATCTGAAATAGCATCTGGCTATAGTGTTGTGCCGATTCTCTACCATAAATATCGGCGAGACAATTATTCCTTGATGCCCTGGTATGATGTTAAGCTCTATGCTGGCGATCGCTTAATTGTTTTAGCTACAAGCAGTAGTTTGCAGCGAATCGAATGGGGTGAAATGCTGCCTCGCCTTTGGCAGGTGGAGATCGAGAAAGCTCTGACTACAAATTCTCTTATCTATGGCGCTGAAGAAATAGTTTTGATTACAGGATGTAGTTTAGGTACTGCTAGGCAATGGATGAATAATTTGCCTGGAATATTGCCAATACCACTTTATAAACATCAAGCTCAACGTCTGGTGCGGGCGCTAACAAAAATACAAGTTTTGGCAAATGTAATCTTCATTGGGCAAGGCAGTAGTTCGACTTGAGTAAACTAGGATGTAATAAAAAGGGCGCAATATCAATATATTGTGCCCCTACTGACCTAACCTGAACTTGACAAAAATAACGGCTGTACGCTTCCTACAGTGTGGTGAATATTATCTAGAACGAGTACCCGTTACTTCATTAGGATCGCTATAAGCCCGGACTTTATCACGATTACGAGCCAGACCTGCTAAACCGGCTAGACCAAGTAAACCTAGCCAACCCCAATCGAAACCGCGATCGCTAGTTCTTTCGGAAGTTGTAACACCTGCATTCCTGTTAGTACCTGTAGTGTCAGTACCTGTTGTTCCAGTACCTGTTGTTCCAGTACCTGTTGTTCCAGTACCTGTTGTTCCAGTACCTGTTGTTCCAGTACCTGTTGTTCCAGTACCTGTTGTTCCAGTGCCTGTGGTATCAGTACTTGAGCCAGTACCTGTTGTTCCAGCGCCTGTGGTATCAGTACTTGAGCCAGAACCTGTTGTTCCAGAACCTGTTGTTCCAGAACCTAAGCCAGTGCCTGTTGTTCCAGAACCTGAGCCAGTACCTGTTGTTCCAGAACCTGAGCCAGTACCTGAGCCAGTGCCTGTTGTTCCAGTACCTGAGCCAGTGCCTGTTGTTCCAGAACCTGAGCCAGTGCCTGTTGTTCCAGTACCTAAACCAGAACCTGAGCCAGTACCTGTTGTTCCAGTACCTGAGCCAGTACCTGTTGTTCCAGAACCTGAACCAGTGCCTGTTGTTCCAGTACCTGTAGTTCCAGTACCTGAACTACTGCCACTACTAGAACCTCCACTACCTGAGCCTCCGCTTTGGGCAAAAACAGAAGGAGGTAAGGATACAGAAGCGAAACTGATGGCAAAGGCAGCAGCTAGAACAGTTTTAGATAAATCAAAAGGCTTCATGGTCATAGTTCCGTTTATGTTTTAGATTTCTGTGGTTGATTGATGTTCAAAACTGATATTTTCTACTTAATCCAGTGCTAAGTTAGGTAACTTTTGACAAGCAAGATAGATTCAGAATTTTTTCACTTAGTTTGTGTTGGAAAAATTGAAAGCATTTGAAGCTCCCATAACACATAAATATTCGTCAGATTCAAACTAATTCATAATCAGTAATTACTTATTTATGATTAAGAAGCTACGGGCAAAGTCGCTTGCTCACAAAAAAGCAAGGAATAAAAATTAATCTTACTGATGTAAAAATATTTATATTCACTTGCGTTCTACTTTTTAATTACTTATTATGAATTCGTTTTTTCATTCCTAATTAACATAACAGCTAGTTTTTTGTCGCACTTCTACCATAGGACTAAACCTACTTCTATCGCAGGCATTACTTTTACATTAATTAAATTTAGTCTGTGAACATGAAAATAACGAAACATTTTGCAGCTTACAATCCGATAAGCAGGACTCAAGATAATCACAATCTTCACACTGGATATATTGCCCTGGATTAGCACATCCACAGGCAGGGTTCACAAAACATTCAGAAGGATCTTGAGGTGTTCGAGATTTTTTGAATAGAAGGTATAAAGCTGCTTCTTTTAGACAAAAAATCAAATCTTTAAGCATAAACTTCCGTACCAATCCTAATAAGTACAACGATTTTTGGATTTGTCGATGAATTTATCTTTTTATTTTTTTTAGTTATTCTCAGATAAATATTATAAAGTTAAACAGCTAAATGCTCACAAAAAATAAGAGTATATTTAAAAATACTCTACAATATTATTTCACCTGATAACTTATAACTTCATACTCTAGATGTGTCTTATTATAGACTTAAGGAATATTGTTTCACTATAATGACTGATACAAATTCTTTACCCTGTCATTCTCTGCTGGATAATTGTACCAAAATTAAACTAAATTAGTATTCCTAAAGACATATTCAGATTTTACAGGTATTTAGTTATCATCCATTTGGTAGATGACAAACCTCTTTGACCAAATAACCATCTTCCATCTGAATTATGCGATCGGCAATATCTAAAATTCTGTTGTCGTGAGTGACCATTAAGATAGCACAATTCTGTTCTTTAGCTAGTTTCTGCATTAGAGTGACAACATCTCGGCCCGTCTTACTGTCTAAAGCAGCTGTAGGCTCATCAGCTAAAACTAATTTTGGATGACTTACTAAAGCACGAGCAATTGCTACCCGTTGTTTCTGTCCTCCTGAGAGATCAGATGGGTAATAATTAACTCTATTTTCCAATTTAACGGCATTTAGTATAGCTTCTGATTTGCTGCGAGCTTCCGATTCAGAAATATTTTTATGTAATTCTAGCGACATTTGAACATTTTGTCTTGCTGTTAAGAAATCTAATAAGTTATGAGCTTGGAAAATATATCCAATGTGGCGGCGTACTTTAACTAATTGCTCGTTACTAGCTCCAGAAAGCTCTTGACCTAAAAATTTAAGGCTTCCCTCTTGGACAGACCGTAACCCACCAATTAAAGTTAATAAAGTTGTTTTTCCTGAACCTGATGGTCCAGTCATAATCACAATTTCTCCAAATTTAATATTAAAATTAATATCAAACAATATTTGACTTCGTACTTTTTTCTCGCCGAAGTAGTGATTCAGATCGTTAATATCCACAATAAACTTTGTTTTCATGATTTTCTCAGATATATATGACTCATATTTGATTTTTGCGAAGCTAGGTACAAATCAAAGAGCTTTATTGTCTATTAACTACCTATCGCATGTGCGCTGCAAGAACAGAAATTAAAGCGGACTACTATGTAAAATTAAAAAATATCTGCTGGATCTACATTTCGAAGTTTGTTTGTAGATAAAAATCCAGAAGTTAAGCACATTAATGTTGCTGAGATTAATACTATAATGGCTTTATCTGTACTCATTATAACTGGTAATTTGGTAGCATTTTTTGAGACATCATATAAGGCTATAGATATAGCCAAACCTGGAATATAACCTAGAGATGCTAAAATTAAAGCTTGTTGAAAAACTACACTTAATAAGTATTTGTTTTTGAATCCCATTGCTTTTAAGGTTGCATATTCAGTTAAATGACTAGAAATATTACTATAAAGAATTTGATAAACAACGATCACACCAACAACAAACCCCATTAATACCATCAGATTAAACACGAATCCAATGGGTGTTCTAAGAGACCAATAAGTTTTTTCCAAAGCAATAAAATCTTTGCGAGTAATTACTTTTACGTCTTTGGGTAACTTGGCTGATAAATCTGCAAAAACTTTTTGTTGGTCGGTATTAGGTTTGAGTTTAATTAATCCTATATCTATCTTTTGTGCCGGACGATCTTGAAATATTCTGAGAAAAGTTGAAGAACTAACGATTAAATTCCCATCAACACCAAAGGAAGGGCCAAGGCGAAACAAACCACCAATCTTAACTTTGTAACCAACTAATCCAGTGTAGCTGAATATTTCAACTTTTATAACTTTACCTTGTTCAAAATCTTTAGCGATCGCTCCAAATTCGGGACGAGAATCGCGGTCAAACAAAACGACATTAGGAATTCTAATTAAATCAAGTTTTTCTTCAATATTTGGAAATTTAAAAACTGATTTAACTGGGTCAAATCCCAGCACATACAATGGAAATTTTAAACCATTGTTGGGATTTTTGAATTTGGCAAATTGTACATATAAAGGGCTAACTGATTCTACACTATCGAAACCTAATACTTGATATAAATTAGAACGAAAAAAGCTCTGATTTGATGTTAAAGATTTATATTGGGCACTAATTAAAAATAAGTCTCCTTCTAGATTCTTATGCAACTGCGTAGCACTGTCATAAAGAGCAGCTTGGAAACCAATTTGCATAAACATGAGAACTGCAACAAAAGCAATCCCAGCTAAAGCTACAAGAAAGCGAATTTTTTGTCTGGCTAGTTGTAACCAAGCTAAGGGGATATTGAGAATCATTTAGTAAACCTCAAGGATGAAAATTAGACTAAATTAAGAAAGAATGCTTTGTTTAAATCAAGGATTTTCTGTTAAAGCGTAGCCAATTACAAATTAGTATTAGGTAGAGTAGGGATATTCAATGAGTTACCAAAGCTTTCTTGAGAAGTTCTAAATATCAATAATTACCTCTACCTGTAAATCAGTCAGACCAGCAACTCGCTGGTTATCTTGAAGATTATCAATACGAATTTTTACATCAACTATTTTGTTATCTGTGTCTGCTTGAGGGTTGTTATTAAAGATATTTTGTTTGCCAACTTGTAAACCAATATCTGTAACTTTTCCTCGTAATTTCCCTGGTAAAGCATCGCTAGTAATAATCACTGACTGACCGATACGGACTTTTTTAATATCAGTTTCATAGACTTCTGCTACCACATACATCTGTTGTGTGCGACCTAAATCAGCTATTCCTGTAGTGCCGATAATTTCTCCAGGCCAAGTATTAATTTTCATGATTTGCCCGGTTATGGGCGATCGCACAATACTTAAATCCCACTCTGCCTTAGCCTGGTTAACTGAGGCTAATGCACTTTCAACATCAGCTTGTGCTGCTGCTATATCGGTAGGACGAACCTCAGCAATACTCTTGAGTCTGGCTTTGGCCTCGATTAACTGCTTTTGAAGAGTTTCTATAGTGCGCTTGAGAGAAGCTTTAGCTTCATTGAGTTGCTGTTGAACTGTATCGACTCGCAAACGTTTAGTATCTGCGTCGGAGGCTGAAATCGCACCATCTTTATATAACTGCTGATATCGCTGATTTTCGCTTTCAGCATTCCGCCAATCAGCCTGTAAGCGAGCGATCGTTGCTTCTTGAGCAGAAGTTTCTCCGCGTAACTCAGCTTCTAAACGAGCAATGGTTGCTTTTTGTGCAGATATATCTCCAGCTTTTGCGCCAGCTTTTACCTGGTTAAGACTAGCTTGAGCAACTAAGACTTGTTGTTGGGCTTTTTCTAAAGCTGCAAGACGAGGAAAGTAACTGTCAAGCATTGCAACTACTTGCCCCTGTCGCACTCTGTCTCCTTTGTTTACCATAAGTTTTGTTACCCTAACACCCCCTTGGGACTCTGGAGCCGATAGACGAATAACCTCTCCTTGAGGTTCTAAACGTCCTAATGCTGCAATAGTAGCCCTTTTAGGAGAACTACGTGGGGTAGCTATAGGCTGTACTTTCGAGGACAACTGAAATCGTGAAAAGGTATAGAAAGAGGCTGCACCAGTAGCTATAGTCATAGTAGTTGCTAATATAACTGGCCACCAAACTACAGGTTTAATGAATGGTTTGATGAATGAATGTTTGTGTTTTTGTACCATAATTACCTATTCCAAATTAGCGATGTCTGAGAACAAGGTCTTTCCAAATTATTCAGAAATAGCAGAGATGAAATTAGACCTTATATCATGCCAAGATGAACACTCTAATTCAGCTTGAAGCGGGTAGAAGTGACTATTTTGAATTAGTGAATTAAGCCCCCCTCTCGTGAAGGGGGGTTAGGGAGATCTTCCAAAGCTAGATATTACTAACATCAATCATATCGATCCATAAATCTGTTAGTAAATTAACTTTGGATGAAGCAGTTTGGTACTTTATGTATCTAGCCAGAGGTAGCTTTATTTGTTAAGAACTGCCTCTTTTTTACTTTTAACGATCGCCAGATATTCGTTGCGAGTTCCATCTATGCGATAGTGGTCGCAAATTTGGCAGAGTTTCAAGATATCCAATCGACTAAATACTTTTTGATGTTCAATGCCGTTGTCATTTCTCCACCGCCAGAAAGTTGTCCGATCAATGCGGCGATTACTTTCAGGCCATCTTCGTCGAGATAAAAAATCTACCAGTTCATCTTCATAAAATGAGTAGCCTTTTGGTAGCTTCAGGAGTTCTTCTCTTAACTCAATTAGCGGGATGAGTGGATCTAGCTCAGATAGTCTCATGCCAGCAAACCCTTATATTTTCGTGACAGTCTAATTATGCAGAAGGCTTCATACAATACGGTTCATTGCATTAAATCACATTGTCATACTGCGCGTTTATGAATGTATAGAGTGACCAGCAATCAGGTGAATTTATATTTTCATTCTCCCTATTTATGTATCTCTCCACCTTCTTAAACAAACAGTATTGAATTACATTATTTAATCACTTACGATAAACTGATTGATACTCAATTGCAACCTATATGCAACAGTTGTGAAGCGAAATAGCTAGCAATGTAATCGATACAATTAATAAAAACTAATTGCGTTATTTGACCACTTTTTAACACTGTTATGTCCTTGCTATTACTCAGCATATCAAAATAACTCTTTGCTTTATGGTGGGTCTGTTGTTCGCTAGTATTTTTCATTCTTTAGATATAGTTGCTAGTGGTTATTGTTACATTGCAGACAGAATTACTTCTTTGGGAATAAAAATCCTTTAAAAATATCTTATTGATTAATACACAATCTTTAAAAGAAATAAATCAACTTTTGGATAGATGTAAAAACTATAGTATTAACTCACAGGCACTTAGCTTGTTTAAGTAGCTATGATCTCTATTTTTCAATAAGTAAATAAATTAATGGCAGCCTAATGTTGTTGATATTCTAATACTTTTTTCAGTATTTTTTCGAATAAGAGGTGAGTACTAAATTGAAGATATATGCAATTTGTATGCAATTCGAGTAATGTATTTTTGTTATGTGACATACTAATTGAAAAGAAAGAGTTCTAATAGTTATGTGAGTGACAGCGATCGCCCCCCAAAGACCCTAGATAAAATGAAACTACAGCGATTCATGCTCTCATTGCCAAGCTTTGATAACCAGCGACTGATTTTTCATGCAGCTCGCCAGACTCTTCGCAAAGCTGAGATGGCCCGCGTTGCCGTGCGTGAATGGCTCAATCAACATGATTGTGAGCTAGAAGAGTGGAAAACAAAAAAAGCTTCTGAGCTGGGAATTAGTATTAGTAGGCTTGAGCAAAAGATATTAGCTGCTGCTCAAAACCAGGCGATAAGTAATAAGACAGATGACAATTTTAATTCCGAGAATGATTCTGTATAAGTTTATATGTAGGTTCTGCTCTATTTACCCAATTGAAATCAGAAAATGCACTTTTCTAAGCTGATTTTGAGGGTTCGCACTAATCATTAAAGTGCTTAGAAAGCCTAACTACAAACTTATTTACCCAGCAAATGTAATGAGATGAACCACAGAGACGCAGAGAAGCCAGTGCGTTGGGCGGGTTCCCCGACTTGTAGCAACTGGCGCGACACAGAGTCAGAGACAAAAAAAGAGTTCGAGCTGACAGACTACTAGTACCGTTATTGAAATGGACTAATAAATTATGCCCAATAACATTTTACCTCTCAAGAGCGATACCGTTGTATATAAGTTGTATATCAATTGTAATGGAGAATTAAACAGCCTAATATTAACTACAATTGATAAGTTAAGATGTTAGCTGGATGAAAACATCCAATTTATATCTGATTAACAACTTATGTTGTAATGTTGAAGCCATTTCCAATTTAGAGCAATTCTTTAGCCGAAAATAAATCTGAATTCTACATTTAGACTTCAGGATATCCTCACTAAAATCTCTTGAAGTCTTGTTTATGGCTTCTGAACCTCAAGTAAAGGCATATCGCTTACCATCAATAGCCCCTAGCCTTACCTAAAAAATAATCGCGTCTTTCTCTAATTGTAGAGATGGTAATTTTATTATCATCTTTACATCTCAAAAATCTAATAGTGAAGAAAAAGTCATGACTGCTTCTAGAATTGAAGCTGTTTTAGCACAGTTGCAAGAAGAAGTTAGCAATTGTGAACAGGCTCTACTCAAGCTCATACAGGTGAAAAAAGTTATGGTTGAGAATGCACCGCTAACCAGCGAAATAAATAGACCTCAGCAAAAAACAGATATTGCAATTATTGGGATGGCTTCTATCTTTCCCCAATCAAAAAATTTACAGGAATATTGGGAAAAAATAATTCATAAAGTTGATTGTATTACTGATGTTCCCCCTTCGCGTTGGAGTGTAGAGGATTATTATGATCCTAACCCCAGAACACCTGATAAAACATATTGTAAGAGAGGCGGATTTATCCCGGATGTCAATTTCAATCCGATGGAATTTGGACTGCCACCTAACAGTCTAGAAGTTACAGATATATCGCAATTGCTAGGTTTGATTGTTGCGAAAGCAGCGATGGAAGATGCAGGTTACGGCGAATCTCGACAGTTTAGTTGCGATATCTACGATCGCCTTCGCCAACGTACTGGTGTAATCTTAGGTGTGGCACTAGGTAGGCAGTTGGCGGTTCCTCTGACTGCGAGAATGCAGTACCCAATCTGGGAAAAAGTTCTCAAAGGCAGTGGCTTATCTGATGAAGATGCCCAAAAAATCATTGAGAAAATCAAAAGTGCTTATGTGCAGTGGGATGAGAACGCTTTCCCCGGTATGCTCGCAAACGTAGTTACAGGAAGAATTGCTAACCGCCTAGATTTGGGCGGGACTAATTGTGTAGTCGATGCCGCCTGTGCGAGTTCATTGGGTGCCCTCAAAATGGCAATTAGTGAGCTAACTGAGCATCGAGCCGATATGATGATCACTGGCGGAGTTGACACCGACAACTCAATTATGGCCTACATGTGCTTCAGCAAAACTCCTGCTGTTTCCCAAGGTGAGAATGTTAAACCTTTCGATGCAGAGTCTGATGGGATGATGCTGGGTGAAGGTGTGGGAATGTTAGTCCTGAAGCGTCTTGAGGATGCCCAACGAGATAATGACCGGATCTATGCAGTCATCAAAGGCATTGGTACTTCTAGCGATGGGCGCTATAAAAGCATCTATGCACCGCGTCCAGAAGGTCAAGTCAGAGCTTTACATCGTGCTTACGAAGATGCCGGATTTTCGCCTGCGAGTGTTGGTTTGATTGAAGCACACGGCACTGGTACTATGGCTGGAGATCCCGCCGAATTCTCATCTATAAAAGAGGTTTTTGGCGAAAGCAATCCCAAAAAACAACATATTGCGCTTGGAACTGTCAAATCACAGATTGGACATACAAAAGCTGCTGCGGGTGCGGCGAGTCTGATCAAAACGGCTTTGGCTTTACACCACAAAGTATTGCCAGCCACGATTAATGTCACTAAACCGCATCCTAAATTAGATATTGATAGTTCTCCATTTTACTTAAATACGGAAACAAGACCTTGGATTAGCGGCGATGACCAACCAAGACGTGCAGGGGTAAGTTCTTTTGGCTTTGGTGGCACAAATTATCACGTCGTTTTGGAAGAATATACAAGTCAACATCAGCAACCCTATCGTTTACACAAACCTTCTCAGCCGGTGTTGCTATTTGCGTCAACGCCTGAAGAATTGTTGTCACGCTGTCAAGAAATTAAACAGCAATTGCAATCTGATACGGGAGAACAGCTTTATACAGAATTGATTGCGGCTTCTCAATCTTTAGAAATTCCGGTTACAAATGCCAGACTTGGGTTTGTTACTGATTCTCTGACTCAAGCTTGCGATTTGTTGCAAACAAGTATTGACTTGCTCAAAAACAAGCTGCAAGCAGAATCATGGGAGTATCCCCAAGGAATTTACTACCGCAAAACTGGCATAGCAACAGAGGGAAAGGTGGTTGCCCTATTTTCTGGGCAAGGGTCGCAATATTTAGAGATGGGTCGGGAACTCGTAATTAACTTCCCTGAGTTGGGGCAGACTTATGCTCAAATTGATAGCCTTTTACGCCAAGACAGTTTGCAACCCCTTTCGGAGGTTGTTTTCCCGAACCCTGTGTTTGATCTAGATCAAAAGACTGCCCAGATGAAGGTGTTGCAGCAAACAGAATATGCACAACCAGCTATTGGAGCTTTTAGCGCTGGTTTGTACAAGATATTGCAACAAGCTGGGTTTAAGCCAGATTTCGTGGCTGGACATAGTTTTGGAGAACTGACTGCTTTGTGGGCTGCGGGAGTTTTGAGTGAGAAAGATTACCTGTTCTTGGTCAAAGCTAGAGGTCAAGCGATGGCTGCACCAAAAGATCCTCTATTGGATGCGGGAGCGATGTTGGCGGTGAAAGGGGATGTAAATCAGGTTACAGAACTAATTCAGAATTTCCCGCAAGTCACCGTTGCTAACTTGAATTCTCCAAATCAGATGGTGTTAGCAGGGACGAAAGGTGAAATTGCTAATGTACAGGAGGCTCTGAAAACTCAAGGGTTCTCTAGCATTTTGTTGGGAGTTTCCGCAGCTTTTCACACTCCATTAGTAGCTTATGCACAGCAACCCTTTGCTAAAGCAATTGAGAAAGTTACTTTTAATGAGCCACAAATCCCGGTTTATACCAATGTTACCGGGAAGCGTTACCCAAATGAGCCGCAAGTCATTCAAACAGTCCTCAAAGAACATCTGAAAAATCAGGTGCTGTTTAAGCAAGAAATTGAAAATATTTATGCTGAAGGCGGTTACTGCTTCATTGAATTTGGGCCGCGAAGTGTTCTCACCAACTTGGTAAAAGATATTCTGTGCGATCGCCCTCATTTAGCTGTAGCTTTAAATGCTAGTCATCTCAAAGATAGCGATCGCACTTTGCGGCAAGCTGTTCTACAGTTGCGCGTTGCTGGATTACCTTTGCAAAACTTAGACCCCTATCAACTGGAGTATAAAATCCCAGAAGCTTCTCCAAATCAGCTCTTGAATGTCCGTTTAAATAGCACCAACTTTGTATCGGATAAAACCAAGCAGTCCTTTGAAAAAGCTATGCAAAATGGGCATGAAGTGAAACCCACCGTTGCGAATGGTAATAAACCCAACTTTTCTCAATCCACAGAGAAGGTATCAGTTAACAGTCAATCCACTGTTGGCAATGGCAATAAACCTAACCCCTCTCATTCCGTAGAGAAGGTAGCTGTTAACGGTCAATCTACCTTTGGAAATGGCAATAAACCTCACTCAGTAACAGCTAACCCCTCTCATTCAGCAGAGAAAGTAACAGTCAACGGTGGAGTGAAATCTGTGCAGAACGGGCAATCAGATCAACTCGATATCAAGTCTTTGCAACCTAGTTCAGAACTTCCTCTAAGTTATTTAAGAGCTATAGATAACTTAGAATACTCCCTGATTGATTTCAGTCGCAATCAACATGAAATCTTGCAGGTTCATGAACAATCTTTAAACAATCAGACAGAATATACTAAAACCTTCTTCCAACTCATGGAGCAACAACATGCGTTATGGGGAAATAGTAAATTCAGCGAACCACATACAGAAACACAGCAACTGGTAGTCTCCAGTTCAGAGCGCAGCATCATGCGGTTTCACGAGCATCAAACTGATAGTCTCCGTATCCATGAGCAATATCTCAACTATCAGCAAGAATACACTAACAACTTTTTCCAATTGCTTCAGCGAAATTATCAACCGTCGCCCAGCAATACTAATCAACAGAGTCTGATACCGCCAGTCAATTATCAACCAAGTCCAGTAGCTCCACCAGTCGAAGAGGATAACCCTGTTCGGGAGACTGCACCGGTTGCTTTGCCGAGTAACGGATTTGCCACTAAATCTGAGCCAGTTTCAACTAATGGTAACGGCACAAATGGTAATGGTAATGGTAATGGCGCACATCATCAAGCAACAGCATTTCTGGATATTACTCCATTAAAGGAGAATACTGCACCTGTAGAGATTGCACCCCCACCCCCGCCAGTAATCATCGATCAAGCCGCTCTGAGCCAAACTCTGATTAACGTCGTTAGTGATAAAACAGGCTACCCAACGGAGATGTTAGAGCTAACGATGGATATAGAGGCAGATTTGGGGATTGATTCGATCAAACGTGTAGAAATTCTCGGAGCGTTGTTAGAACTATATCCCGATTTGCCCAAGCCGAATCCCGAAGAAGTAGGACAACTACGCACGCTGGCTCAAATAGCTGAATATATGGGGAAAATTGCATCTGAGATTTCTGGTGCGATACCTGCGGTGGGCTTTGTCAACGCCCCAAATGAGTCAGGGAGCAGGGAGCAGGGAGCAGAGGGAGATGGGGAAGATAAGGGAGATGAGGGAGATGAGGGAAATGGAGGAGTAACAGCAATACCTTCCTCATCCCCGCCATCCCCCTCATCTCCAGAGCTTACTAACATTGTGTTCAATGTCGTTAGTGAGAAGACAGGCTATTCGACGACAATGTTAGATTTGTCGATGGATATTGAGACAGATTTGGGAATTGATGCTGTCAAACTTGTGGAAATTATCGAAGCGTTGCTAGAACTATACCCGGATTTACCCAAGCTGACTTCAGAAGCATTGGCTCAATTACGTACCCTTGGACAAATTGTTGCACATATAGAAAAGGGACTAGGGACTGGGGAAGAAGTCGGGGAGTCGGGAGTAGGGAGCAGGGGAGAAGAGTTTTCCCCAAATTCCAATCCCCAATCCTCAATTTTTCGTAGTCCTGTCAGACTCAAATATCTTCCCGAACCTGATGTTTTAGATTTCACATTACCCGATAACCATATCGCCTTGCTTACCGATGATGGTTCTCTGACTACGGCGAAACTAGCTGAGACTCTGTTCAAACGCGGCTGGAAAACCGTTGTCTTAACTTTTCCTCCAACCGTCATTGCTAAACAATCTCCGTTACCTGAAGGCATTAGCCGTGTGGTGCTTACAGATTTGAGTGAGGAGCATTTGCAAGAACAGTTAGGAGCGATCGCTACTAACTATGGACAAATAGCTACATTTATCCATCTGAATCCTTCCACTCACGACGATATAAGCAACCATGTCCGTTATCTAGAATCAGAAAAAGCCATCCTTCGCCATGTCTTTCTCATCGCCAAATATCTCAAAGAACCACTCAATCAAGCAGCACTTCAAGGACGTAGTAGTTTTGTAACTGTGGCTCGTCTGGATGGTGAATTCGGACTAGGACAAAAAACTAACTTTGGTGCAATTGGCGCTGGACTATTTGGACTCACCAAAAGTTTGAACCAGGAATGGGAATCTGTATTTTGTCGAGCGATCGACCTCAGTCCTGATTTAGATGCCGAAACATCAGCACAGCATATCCTCGCCGAACTTCACGACCCAAATCTATTAGTCGTGGAAGTGGGATATAACTCACAAGAGCGAGTAACCTTAATTTGTGAACAGGAAGAACAAAAAAATAGAGAGCAGGAAATCGGTGGAATCCCCTTTGCACCCAGCACCTTTTCCTCCAACGTTTTCCCCATCCCTAATGCCGAATCCCAAGTATTTCTCGTAAGTGGCGGTGCGAAAGGGATAACGGCTCAGTGTGTGATTAAACTAGCGCAGCGTTATCAATGCAAATTTATCTTGGTGGGTCGTTCCACCGCCGATCCAGAACCCGTATGGACTGAAGGTTACTTAAGCGAAGCAGATTTGAAAAAGCGGATTATGGAGGATTTCTTCGCCAAAGGCGAAAAACCCACACCTGCAATGGTGCAGAAAAAGTTTAACGCTATTTCATCTAGTCGCGAAATTGCTACAACCTTACAAGCTATCAACCAGGCGGGTGGAAAGGCTGAATATTTAAATGTTGATGTGACTGATGCGATCGCACTTCAGGAGCAAGTTGCTAATGCTGTCAAGCGTTTTGGCCCGGTAACAGGAATTATTCACGGGGCTGGAAATCTAGCTGATAAGCGGATTGAGAAAAAATCAGTCCAAGATTTTGAAACAGTTTACACAGCCAAAGTTAAAGGTCTAGAAAACCTGTTGCGCTGTGTAACACCTAGCCAACTGAATTATTTAGTCCTGTTTTCTTCTGTAGTAGGTTTCTACGGAAATGTAGGACAGTCAGATTATGCGATCGCTAATGAAATTCTCAACAAATCAGCCCACCTTGTCAAACGCAACCATCCCCATTCTCATGTAGTAGCGATTAATTGGGGCCCTTGGGATAGTGGTATGGTTTCTCCTGAATTAAAGCAAGCTTTTGCTGAACGGAATATCGAGACTATTCCTGTTGATATTGGTACAGAAATGTTAGTTGATGAATTAGCTAGCACCAATCAAGAAACTGTGCAAGTTGTAATTGGTAGCCCTTTAGTTTATATCCCAGAAAAGTTGCCAAGCGAGTTGAGAACTTTTCGGATTCAGAGGCAACTAACATTAGCAGCTAATCCATTTTTACAAGATCATGTAATTGCTGGTTATCCAGTTCTCCCCGCGACTTGTGGACTCTTATGGATTGCTAACGCTTGCGAACAAATCTATCCTGGTTATAAAGCCTTCAGTTGTACAAATTATAAAGTTTTGAAGGGACTAATATTTGATGAAAATTTAGCAACTGAATACACTTTAGAATTGCAAGAAGTTGCTAAACATGATATTAATGAGATAGATTTTGATGCCAAAATCTGGAGTAAAACTCCAGAAGGTAAAATCCGTTATCATTTTAGTAGTCAGATGAAATTGAAGCGGGAAATTCTTATTCCCCCAACACACGAATTTATGAACTTAAGCCAGGATCATAAAATCACCGCGACGACTTCATCACTTTATCAAAATGGAGCAGCTAGCTTATTTCACGGATTTACCTTTCAAGGTGTAAAATCTGTTTTAAATGCCACTCTGGACAAGATCACCATAGAATGCTACTTGCCAGAGCCTGGAGAAAGACAACAAGGACAATTCCCAGTTCAAACATTCAATCCCTACATTGCAGATGTGCAGATTCATGCATTTTGGATTTGGGCACAGCATTTTTATCAGGTAGCTTGTCTGCCTTCAGAAATCAAAACTTTTGAACAGTTTGCTGCCGTTCCATTTGATGAAACATTTTACGTTTCTTGTGAAATAAAATCAAAGACAGAATCGAGTTTACTTGTTGATGTCATCGCCCATAATCAGCAAGGGAAAATATATACCCGAATGCTTGGTGCTAAGGGAACTATTTTACCCAAGCAACTAGATGAAATTTAACTAGGCAACTGAAAAATGTCATAAGAATTCAGCACTAAGGAGTCAGAAGTCAGACTTAGAAAGAATCTAATATGATTGATTCATCAAATTTTATCCTGGTTCTTTAACTATTCTGACTCCTGAATTCTTACAAAATATATACATCAGCTTGAGGAGGTGGTGATGGAAGAATTTGCACAAAATAAAATTCATAAAATAGCGATTGTAGGGATGGATTGCTATTTGGGTGGCGGCTGCAAGGGATTAGATACCTTTGAACGCAGTATTTATGAAGGAACTCAGCATTTTATTTCCAGACCTCCTCAGCGATGGCAAGCAATAGAAGCACAACAACAGTTGTTGAAAAACTACAGTCTTCCCGATGGTGTAGCACCATTAGGCGCATACATTAAAGATTTTGAAATTGATACTTTCAGTTTAGAAATACCGCCAGAAGAAGTAGACAATTTTAACCCTCAAGAACTGTTGATGCTTCAGGTTGCCGATAATGCTCTAAAAGATGCGGCACTTCGTAAAAGTACGAGAATAGCAATAATAATTGCTAGTACTAAAGACCTAACCCTACATCAACAAAAAGAGCAACTTGAAGATAATGAATATACCAACTACATCGAAAACAGCCTAGCTAATTATATTTCCAAACTGTGGAATTTTGCTGGACCGACATTCACATTAATTGCCGAACAAAATTCTGTTTTTAAAGCCTTGGAGCTTGCCCAAAAGCTACTCACAATCAGAGAAGTAGACGCTGTTTTAGTCGGTGCGATTGACCTTGCTGGGGATGGCGCTAGTGTTTTACAACGAAATGAAATAACAAAAGTTAACACAGGTGTGAATACTCTCAGTTACGACCAGAAAGCCAATGGCTGGATAGTTGGTGAGGGTGCGGCGGCTGTAGTATTGAAGCTCCACGAAACAGCAAAACGAGAGAACAATCGCATATATGCAACGATTGATGCTCTTAGTCTTGTGGAAAATTCAAAATCTAAAATTCACTCTCTCACGGTTCCAAATTCTGAAATGATAGCCCAGGCTTGTCAACAGGCTTTTCATCTTGCAGATATCAAACCAAGAGATATTAACTATTTGGAAGTTGTTGGTAGTGGAATTCCCCAGCAAGATGAGTCAGAAATTCAAGGGTTGCTCACAGCTTATCGCACATTTGAGCCAAATTTAACTTGTGCGATCGGGAGTATTAAAGCAAATATAGGTCATACCTATGCTGCATCGGGGATAGTTAGCCTGATTAAAACAGCACTTTGCCTGTATCATCGTTACATTCCCGCAGTTCCCCAGTGGTCTGGTCCTAAAATGCCAGAGATTTGGCGAGATAGTCCCTTTTATGTCGCTTGTGAATCAAAACCCTGGTTTTTAGAAAAAGGAGCTACTAGAAGAATAGCTGCGATTAACGGGATGGAGATAGATGGAAGTTATGCACATTTAATTTTGTCAGAGGAAGTATATCAGCAACATCACAACAGCAGGTATTTAGAGCAAATGCCTTACTATGTGTTTGCGATCGCATCTGACGAGCAATCAACTCTATTAGAAGAAATCCGCAATCTTCAACAAACCATTAAAGATTGTTCTTCCCTAGCTGCTGCTGCTAGTATGACTTTTACAACTTTTCAACAGCATCAACAGGCAACTTATGCAGTAGCAATTCTCGGACACAATCAAGATGAATTGCAGCGCGAAATTCAGCACTCCCTCAAAGGTATTCCCGATGCCTTCAAGACAGGTAAAGACTGGCAAACTCCTCTAGGCAGCTATTTTACAGCAAAACCACTTGGGCAAAAAGGTAAAATCGCTTTCGTTTATCCAGCAGCCTTTAGTGCTTATCTCGGAATAGGTCGGAATCTATTTCGTTTATTTCCTCAACTTTACGATCAGCTGCTCATCAAAAGTGGTTACAACCGTCTCGCGAATATAGAAAAACTTGTCTACCCTCGAAGTTTAGAAAAATTTTCAAATAGGCAACTGGAAGCACTTGAAAAGGAATTGATTAAAGATTCAGTAGCAATACTCGAATTAGAAATGCTCTTTGCCACACTTTTGACGGCAACTCTGAGCAATTATTTTCAGATCAAGCCCCAATGTGCTTTTGGTTATAGCTTGGGCGAGATTAGCATGATGTTGGCTCAAGGTGTCTGGACTGAGTTTCTAGATAATAGTAAGAGCTTTAACTCATCTCCTCTGTTTAAGACAAGGCTATCTGGTTCCAAAAATGCTGTGCGCGAGTATTGGGGATTACCTCAAGGAGAGGATGATAAAAGCGGAGATTTTTGGCGCAACTATATTCTTATATGTCCAGTATCTCGTGTTCAGGAAGCCATCCAAGATGAAGATCGCGTCTATTTACTTTTAATTAATACTCCAGAAGAAGTCGTGATTGCTGGTGAGATAGAAGCTTGTAAGCGGGTAATTGCCAATCTAAATTGTGATGCTTTTCTTGCTCCCTTCACCCATGTCATCCATTGCGAGGCAATGCGCTCTGAATACCATGAACTTGTGAGATTAAATACATTCCCTAGCCAAAATAAATCAGAAACTATTTTTTATTCCACAGCCGAGTATAAACCAATTGACCTCGACAGTCATTCAATAGCTCGCAATATTGCTCAAAACATCTGTCAACAGCTTAATTTTCCTCGGCTAATTAACCGTGTCTATGAAGATGGCTTCAAAATATTTCTCGAAGTAGGTGCTGGTAGTAACTGTTCCAGATGGATTGATAAAACCCTCAAGGCAAAAGAACAGATCACAGTATCTCTTAATAAAAGAGGTGTAGACGATCATGCTTCTATTATCAAAGCCTTAGCAAAACTCCTTAGCCATAGAGTTGAACTAAATTTATCACCATTATATTCTCAAGAAGCAAAAGTTTCCAATGAAAGTCAGTCTAACGTGAGAACTATAACCTTGCAAAATAGCAAGATTAGTTACACATCTTTGAATAAAAAAAATCACGAAATCCTTCAAGATATCTCTTTTAGATATCCCATCAAAACTGTTAATCAGCAGCAATATCAACTATCAGAATTAAAGGAATTTGCACAAATGAATTCTTCTTTGCTCCCCAATCCTAGCAAAAGTCTTGAAAACACCTCTAGAAATCTAGAAACTCTCCAAGAGCAAGTTAACTTTCAAAATGGCAGCGAACCTACTCAGTTATTGCTACAAGAACGCAATGAAACTGTAGAAAAATTACAAATTAACGAAAATTGGGTAACAGAACAGGAAAAGAATCAATTCGCTCTGACCCCTAGTTTGAAAACTTCCAGCGTTGTTGACGAACCCCATTTGCTCAATTCACACAGTCCTTACTTTCAAAAACTGAGTGAAAATGCTTCCAGGATGACCAAAGCTCATGCTGTCTTTTTACAAGCGCGACAGGAGTCACTAAAGCAAATTAGTACCATTATTCAGTTGCAAATAGCTTGTTATCAAAAGTTGTTTGAATGATAATCATCTAAAGCAGCAAAGTACCCAGATTATTTGAATAAATAATTGGTGCAAAATCAAGCTTAGTAAGACAAGGGGCTTAAGCCCCTTGCTCTAGAGCAAGCTCACAGGTAATCAGTATAAAATCTGCTGTAAATTCTTCAAACATTATCTGGTAAACAATTTTCTGTAACTGGAGGTTAAAAAAGATGATTGGTGCAGATAATATACTAAATAACAATGGTAACTACCTAAAAATTTCAGACTATATATTCCACCAAAATCAAGTTTGGCAAGGTATTTTAGATTTTGTATCTTTTAACGAAAAAGGCATAAAATCTAAGCTTCTAAATTTAGAAAAACCTTGTTATATTATTAGAGTTGAAGGAAAAGTTGGCGCAACTAACGAAGGTTATCCATATCCTTGCAACCAAGAAAAAACTGGACAGGCAGAAATATTAGTATCTACTCCACCTCTGTCAACTCGACAATTAGGCGATCCAAATTTTATAAACTTTCATGGTGTAAAATACGCTTATGCCACAGGCGCAATGGCTCAAGGGATTGCTTCTGAAGAACTGGTAATTGCCCTTGGCAAAGAAAGAATCTTAAGTTCATTTGGTGCTGGTGGCTTATCTCCTGATCGCGTCGAAGCAGCCATTAAGCGTATTCAGCAAGCTTTACCCGAAGGGCCTTACGCATTTAACTTACTCCACAGTCCCAGTGAACCTGCTATTGAACGCGGTGTTGTTGATTTGTATCTTAAATATCAGGTGAGAACAATAGAAGCTTCCGCCTTCCTCGATTTGACTGACAACATTGTTTACTACCGCGCTGCTGGACTTGGTTTGAATGTAGACAATAAAATCGAAATCAAAAATAAAATTATTGCCAAAGTTTCTCGGAGAGAAGTTGCAATTAAATTTCTGCAACCTGCTCCAACAAAAATTTTGAAGCAATTAGTTGAGCAAGGCCTTATCAGTGAATTACAAGCAACCCTAGCTGAAAAAATTCCTGTAGCTGACGATATTACTGCCGAGGCAGATTCTGGTGGTCACACAGATAATCGTCCTCTGGTTTGTCTCTTACCTTCCATCTTAGAATTGAGAGATGAAATTCAAAGAAAATTTTCTTATGAAAAACCTGTCCGAGTTGGAGTAGCAGGAGGAATTGCTACGCCACAATCAGCATTAGCTGCCTTTATGATGGGGGCTGCTTATGTTGTAACAGGCTCGATTAACCAGTCTTGCATTGAAGCCGGAACTTCTCAACATACTAAACAATTATTGGCTCAAGCCGAGATGGCTGATGTGATGATGGCTCCGGCAGCAGATATGTTTGAAATGGGGGTAAAACTCCAAGTGCTCAAAAGAGGAACTCTCTTTCCTTTACGAGCCCAAAAAATGTTTGAACTATATAAAAACTATGACTCAATTGAAGATATTTCCTTGGTGGAAAGAGATAAATTAGAAAAACAAGTTTTGAAAAAGAGCTTGGATGCAGTGTGGCAAGAGACAGTTACTTATTTATCTCAACGCAATCCTGATAAATTGGCCAAGGCTGTTAATAATCCCAAACTGAAGATGGCTTTAATTTTTCGCTGGTATCTGGGATTATCATCCCGTTGGTCTAACTTTGGGGAAAAAGGCAGAGAAATGGATTATCAAATCTGGTGTGGCCCTGCTATGGGCAGTTTCAATGACTGGGTTAGAGGTTCTTACTTATCTGAATCAAATAATCGTCAGGTTGTTGATGTTGCTAACCATATTATGACCGGAGCGGCGTTTTTATACCGGATACAAAGTTTGAAAGTTCAGGGCTTACAAATGCCCGCTTATTACAGTGAATATCGTCCAGTCACTTTTAATTAAAGGAGGAAAATCACATGAATACTGTTAAAATTGATAACCGAATTCCCAAAATTCAAAATAAGCTTTTCGAGCAGGCACATACTCATTCTTTAGAATTAAAGCCTGTTGCTATCGCCATGAGCAAGCAGGGAATTAAAGGAGAAAAACTCTACTCTCATCCGGGAATGCTTCCCTTACCGGTACCGATTTGTGAGTATTTACTTTCCTTTAATGCTCGTCAAATGTCGATTTTATCTGCGACATTTTTTGCTAACTTCTACAAGTATGTTGCCAATAGCGAATATCAGTCTCTCATGTCCAATATGAGTATTGCTGAAAAAGTTTTTGCTTCCTACTCGGACGAATTTATGATTCTTCACCAGGAAACTAATGAAGAAATGGATCATATTTGGTCTTTTAGAACCGTATATAGTATGGTCTGCCGAGAAATAGGAATTCAAAGCTCCTTTGATGAGCCTGGTTTTTTCTATGGTTCTGTTGGTGCAATACCTCAATCAGATTTTGACAGTTTCGATACCCGTTTTACTTTTGATGAAGATTTAAATGAAACTCTGCTGAATCTTCAAAAGGGGAAAAGCTTTCTTAAAAATATTGTAGAACAGACACAGCAACGAGGCCAAAATTTTACATACCGAAATTTAAGGTTCATGATTGGGGATGCCATGAGGATGCTACCGGCCGAAAAAGTTCAAGAAAGTGGCTTGGGTAGCTTAACTCTGCTGTATCGGTACATGGCTAACGTGGAGTTAAAAAAAAGCGAAGCCTATTTATTTGATTCCCCTGAAAAATTTGATTATGAACCATTAGCTTTTGAATTGAATCAAGGCCACTTAACAGATGAAGCACGTCATTACACAACATCTTTTGATTTAGGAGTAGAACTGTATAGGGTAGCTCCTCCAGAGGCTCAAGATTTCGTTCGATATTTCATACAGCTAATTGTGGAAGACTATATTAGTGCTAGTTACACTACTTATTTGGAGAAGTTAGACCTCACTGTGCAAGGAATCATGCTAACTGATATTAGAGTTGGGCTGAACTCACTAAGTATGTCTCTGCACCACCCTGAATTAGCTGATAAGCAAGTAGATATAAATCAATTAGTTAATTCTTGGAGACAGGTAAGTTCAAAGTGGCGCAATATAATTGGTTACATGGAACAAAAGAGTTGGCAATACAAATCTCAGCAGCTAGAGCGTCTGATAAAGGCACTGGGATTGGAGTTAAATACAAGTAAGCTAGGTAATCGCTATGAGCGTTACAAGGATGCTTTGGCAATTAAGGAAATTCAAAAAGTTGTTGAAGTAGCCTAAGGGTTGCTAAATCTGCTAACCCTCTTTCTTGACACTAGTGAGTTTAGAAATGATAGTATCTATTCATTTTGAAAATGATCAAAAAACACTTCAAGTCGAAGCAAACCAACGCTTAACTAAGATTTGTGATGAACATCCTAGTTCAATTTTATTTGGTTGTCGTTGTGTTGCTTGCGGAACCTGTCTTATAGAAGTTATGAGTGGGATAGAAAATCTAACTCCTGTGATGGATGAGGAGCAGATTTTACTTGATGTGTTGGCTCCAGATAATCCCAATGTTCGCCTAGCCTGTCAATGCGTAGTGCAGGGTGATATTCGCATTCGGGTGGCTGATTAATTGATAAATGTCACGTAGCTCGATATGCGCTTAGGAGATATGCAGCAGTAGCAAAAGTAAAACTTTTTTCTAATATCTCCTACCTTAAACTTTTCAAAATTTTAGCCAGTACAGCAATCCTATCTAAGCTGTGAACAAAAATTATAGCCTGTTCATATCCTATTTAGGAATGCCATATATCTTATTCCTTTCACTTCAGAGGTGTGTAAATGAGTCAGTCTACTCCTGAGGCAACTAAAAAGCAGTCTTATACCGCAGAAGAAATTCAAGCTTGGCTAGTATCTCATATTGCAGAGCAGCTAGGAGTCGAACCCAAGGATATAGATGTCAGTCAGCCTTTAGACAGCTACGGTTTAGAGTCAGCGCAGGCAATGTTTCTTGTTAGCAAAGCCGAGAAGCTGTTTGGTTTTGAGCTATCTCCAATTTTATTGTGGCATTACCCCACTATTGAAACGCTATCCCAGCGTTTAGCCGAAGAATCTAAAGCTTCGCAATCAGAGATTTTTGAGATTTGAACAACAAAGCTGTTATTGAATAGTTCGCAACACAAGATTTTGATAGTTTGAAACTATGAATATATCCAGGTTTTTAGCACAGCTTAACCAAAAGGTTGTTCAGGTTATCGAACAATAATTACAACCTAAATTGAGAACTAAGCTTGCAAATAATCTAGTAGTTAGAGGGAACCAAAAGTAAATATGATTTACAACAGAAAGCTGGGGCACCTTGAGCAAGCTATGGAAATCTTAAATAGCCGTGCTAAAACCTGGAACATAGTAACTATTAGCCGCATCAAGGGCTATATCTGCGAAGAAACTCTGACACAGGCTTTAGACGTAATCCAATGTCGTCACCCTCGTCTAAATTCAAAAATTGTTGGAGAGAAAAATAGTCTTATTTTTCAAAGTCAAGAAACAGCAAATATTGCTTTCCGCGTTGTCAAAAAGTTAGACAATGAGCAGTGGCAAGAAGTGGTTGATGAAGAGATGAACAACGGAATTGATAGTAGCAAAGGTTTGCTGCGAGTTGTTCTTATTCATCTTTTGGGCGATCAGCATATAAGTTACCTAATTACAACAATACACCATGCGATCGCAGATGGTTTATCATCCATCCAACTTCACTCAGAAATCTTGACTTGTTGTCAAAAAATTGTATCCGGCGAACCAATTAATCCATTTATTAGCTTAACTCCACTTCCACCCATCGAAGAATTAATGCCCGAATGGACTAAGGGATTTAGAGGTAGGATAAATAGCATTATCTTTTTATTGCAGCTTGGGTTGCAAAAAATCTGGAATCGACCAAAAACATTAGGTTTTGAAAAGTACGTATCTATTGCAAAGCGTAGTTGCAATATTATCCACAGACAACTTGACGAAGACTTAACCCAAAAATTTGTAAATCATTGTCGGCAAGAAAATACAACAGTACATAGTGCTTTGTGTGCTGTACTGATGTTTACAATAAGGAGAAAAATAATTAAAGAGAATAGCAAAAATACACGAGTAAACTGCCTATCATATTTTGATTTGAGGAGACATCTCGAACCAGCAATTAGTGATGATCAGATGGCTGTATTAGCCTCCTCTATTATGGGATTTCATACTATAGGGAAAAACACGTCTTTTTGGGAATTAGCCCGTGAGGTGAAACAAAAACTTGAAGTTAGTAAAAAATCCGGCGATCTTTTTAAAATGATTTTGATTGCCAAGCATCTCATAGATTTTTGTTTTATCTATCCCAAGCAAGTAGCTGCCACAGTGTCTGTTTCTAATGTTGGCAAAGTAAATATACCTAAATATTACGGTGAATTTGAACTAGAAGAAATCAGTTTCGCTGGTTCCCATGCTTTGTATGCAGGTGTTTTTGTTCTCCACGCCTCAACTTTTCAAGGAAAAATGCTGTTGAATTTTGTTTTTTCTCAACCTTCAATTAGCCAAAGCACCATGAAACTTCTTGTGAACAATGTTATGTCTTATATTCATGAGATTTGCAATTTGGATTTAGACTCTTCTTTAACGTACAAATAGGCATATTTATTGCTCATTTGATATTCTGAAATATCAATACTTTTAAACAATTAGGATATTCTGAAACTATGAACGCATCAGAGATTATAGCAAACCTTACTCAACAGGGTGTTCATTTGTGGGTTGATAACGACAAATTAAAGATTCGCTCACCCAAGGGCATAATCACATTAGAAATGCAAGCAGAAATAGTTGCTTGCAAAGCGGAGATTGTGGCATTTTTACACGAGATGGATGTCGCTACTAATTTAGATTCTGTCCCTTTAAGTCAAGGACTAAATTTACAGACTATTGGTCGTCTAATTGGGGGATTTTCAGAGCAATCAGCTGTAGAGTATAAGCCGCCAATTATCGATCCTAAAGTTATGGCTCAAAAGCTGATAGTTACATTTAAACCTTTGCCTAATAGCTACAAAAATCAAGAGATTCGGAAATTTCGCCAAGAATTGGAAGTTAAGTTGAGAGATTATGGGGTCAAAGTTTTATCTTGGGAGGAAGCGATCGCAGAATTTAACTATGACTTGACAATTCCAATAATTAATAAAAATAAAAAATTCAAGTTTAAGGGAGTTAAATCAGAAGTTAATGCAATTATTGATGTAGAAATACCTCCTTCTATTCTAAGAAAACTTGGTATTTTTACAGCAGAGCTTCTCTATCAATTTTATTCTAAATTTGTTTTAAATGGTCGAAAAATACCTGTTATAAAAATGGCTCGTTTGAGCAGTTGGGCTGAGGATCATGCCGCTAAGTACGTTGACAATCCTAGTAAAACCCAAGTAATTGTACTTACTAAAATAGACCATGATTTCATCAACCCTCTGATTCCGTATAAACAAAAAATCAATATTGGCTTAAACACTTTAATCAGAACGTTTTCAGAAATTGTTATTGGAGTATCATCTGATAAAATTTCTATATTAAATATGAATCTTTCAGACTCTATTTTCTCCAAAGATGAGATAGAACGGTTTGTTTTGAAATCACTAATTCCTAAAGTTTTTGTGCCAATCGCTCCACTTTTACTGAGTCGATTTGAGCTAGGACAGTATAATCCTCAAGAATCTATCTATGCTGCAAAATTAGTGAAATTGGGTCAGGAATTAGCATCAACAGGTTTATTTCCTCCCGGTTTTAAATTGAATGAAGTGATTAAAAGGAAATCCCATAGAGATATTGTCAGCGTCATTATAAATGGTAGAACAGGTGTCTCTTATGGCTTTGTTGCTTATGCTGAACCTCCACAATATTTTGGAGATGTGGAAGTAACTAAAAACCAGTGGGAAAGTCTACTACCTGTTAAGGGATTTAGTAGTAACGAACTTCGTCAAAATGAAAATGGTAGACGCTATGTCAAAATCAAAATATTAGAAAAATATGTATTTAGACAAATCCCCGATATTTGGCTTGTAAGTTCTCGTTCTGGGTCAAATAAAACAGACTTGAATATCGCTGACGATATTATCAGAATTGGTTTGAAAGAAAAGCTATATTTGCAACTTCCTAAAGTGATTCGTTCGGAATTAGCAGATATGAAACCTTCTTATGATATTTATGTCATGCTTGCGATTAGTCTTTCTGCGGCTTTGTATACACCAGAGTTAATTAAAAATGGTGCGCCAATTGTTCATTTTCACGGCTACCCAGCATTTGATTGGTTTAAACCAAATGAATACTGTGTTGGGGTAAATAATCCTTCAGTACCTTGTGGAACCTATGAATCTGGTGTATTCAACTTTCTGGGTATTTCTAGCTTAGTCGAACAACAAGCTAGAAATATATCTTTAGTTAGTTTAGTAGAACCAGATCATGGCACAAATTTTATAGCTCATGATTTGGATTATTTAGTCGAAAGATTGAAAACTGGGTGTGCAGAAGGGCAAATTGAATTAGGTGGAAAACATTTTGCTTCTCTGAGATCGAAGGTAGAAGAATGTAGAGTCTAAATTTGTGAAAGAGGCTTTTAATTCTCACTGTTTAACCAAGAATTGGAAAGCATGATTCTCTTTGCTGCGGAACTCGTACATGTAGCAAGCTTTAGCAGTAGGGTATGAGACAGCAAAGCTAAAGCATCTAATCAATAATAAGCTTAGGTCATTCACATAAAAATGCTAGAGCGTTATTTCTAGCATTTTTATACGGATGACTTTTTAATATTTACAAAAAATTACTCAAGTATTGATCGAGTTGCGTATGAGTTGCATTTGAGTTGCAATTGAGTATCTTGCTGTCATAATATACTTATAAATCACAAGCTAATGAGATTTTTAGGTAGTATTCAAATGACTTTTACTATATATGTAATAAGTGGAGAAAACACCTGAACTTGTTCCAACAGTAAAGTTGTAGATTAAATCTGTAAACATCGAAAACCAAACTATTATCATTATAGAAATTAATAGATTTATCAGCTTGCGTTTTGCTGAGTTAGCTATAGCAAAGGGAATGAAAGTCCGTGGACTACAAAATTTCTCAGATAAAGCTAAAAAAGCGCAAAAACTCGGTGTTGAGGTGATTGTTAGTAGTGTCACTAATCCAGCTACTGCCCAAATGGCTTGTCAGGTAGTAGATGTAGTTACACATACGGCTGAACTAGCTAAAGAAGGTGGGTCAATTGACCATTTTCATGAGGTAAATATTAGGGGCACTGTCAATATAGCTAAAGCTGCTAAGAATGCTGGTATCAAAACCTTTGTGCATCTTTCGATGGGATGCAGCGCATACAGGAATAGCTGAGAAAAAGAGACATCCAAAAGATAATTGAATCACCGTAGTTGATTTAGAAAATTTTCATACCAAGTGTTAAAGCATCATACATAAATATCAAGTATTAGACCATGAATAAACAACCTCTTCGTATTGCGATTTTTACAGCATTATATGCTCCGTTTATGTCGGGGGTTTCTATGGGAGTACACCAGCGTGTTCGCTGGTTGCTACAGCAGGGACATGAAGTCTTTCTGATCCATCCTGGTGTCAATTATCTGTATCCCAAAGAAGTTCGCGATCGCCCCATGTTAAGGCTGGAGGAAGTTCAGTCTTTCTCCAACTTTTATTCTTATGCTTACCCAAGCAAACCAATGATATTCTACAATTCTCTTCCCGAACCATTGCACTATCGATATTGGAGTGATACCAAGCTGTTATTAAATTTTCAGCCTGACATTGTGGTGGTTGAAGAAGCGCCAGGAATGATCGGTTACTATTCACTTTTTTTGCAAGGTTATGGTCGCCTTATTGGCATCGAATACACAAAGCGAACAGGCACACCAATAATATCTATATTCCATACCGATATAGTTGCTTATATTCGATATTACATAGGAGAGTGGGCTTTTAGATTTATTCGTCCGATCATTCCCATTTTAATTAAGCAATTGAGTGAGGCTTATGATGTTAATTACTTTTCTTCCCAAGAACAACTCACTAAGTACAAATTGCTGGCAGCCAAACGTCTAGAATATCTTCCCTATCAAGGAATTGATTGCGAAAAATTTCATCCCCGAAACATTTGTTATGACCCTATTCCTGACGATCAACGACCCACTCTGTTGTTTGTCGGACGCATTAGTGCAGAAAAGAACGTCAAGCAACTCCTAGATGCATTTGTGCTCATTGCTGCCAAAATTCCTGATGTCCATTTAGTGATTGTTGGTAGTGGTCCCCAGGATAAAGAGATCCGTCGGCGTGCCAAAAAGTTTGAATCTGGTATTACGGTTTGGGGTGAGTCTCACGGTACAGAACTTTTGGGCTGGTTTGCGCGAGCAGATGTATTTGTCAATGCCTCCGTCACCGAAAACTTTTGCACCACAACTAACGAAGCGCTGGCTTCTGGAACCCCTGTAGTTGCAGTCCTTGCGCCTTCAACTTCAGAGCAGATATCCTCTGGTCGCAACGGCTTCCTAGTTGAACCTAACAACCCAAAAGATTTCGCTATGAAGGTGATTGCGATTCTAGAGAATCCGGCTCTAAAAGAAGAAATGTCTCGACAGGCTCGCCTCTACATACAAAAATTTGATTGGTCGGCGTGTATGGAAAAATTTGAAGAAAAACTTTATCAGCATGTTGGAGCATCGAAAAAACTGGAGGTAAAAGGTGCTGCACAGGTAGTTAATAGGTAGGCAAATAACGAAAGTCTGTGAGTTGTACATATCTGCTTAATTACTCTTTAAGAAAACTCTTCGCGTCAGAACGAATGCTGTGGGTTGTTAATTAATTATGAACCTGATCCGTCTTCTATTGCGTACTTCTTCTTTTCAGCTCTGTATTGAAGTCCTTCTACCTAATTTTAGTGAAGAACTGCCCCCTATTCAATGGTTTATAGATATTGCTCATGGTAGATTTAATGGCTTTCAGCATAAACCTGGAGAAGGTACATTTGGTAGAACTGATGTGTCACATAGAACGAGAATTTTAACGTTTATTTTCTAAAAAAATATTTTAAATAAAGGTTCGTGACAAAATTAGTATGTTGTAAATATCTTATATTATTCTCTGACCAAAGTAATAGAAGAAGGATATATTTAGTTCGGTGAATCACCATTATTTAGCTAAAATCTTAGGAGTGTCATCAATTTCGATAGCACCCCTAAATTATGATAGAACTTTTACATAATGTTTTCTCTACTAGCAAGTTTATTCCCCACGGACATTGCTACCTCTGGAAACCAGGGTTGGTGTGGTTGCATCTGGTTTCAGATGTACTAACTGGACTTGCTTATTATTCAATCCCAGTTATGCTAGTTTACTTTGTCCGTAAACGGCGAGATGTGCCTTTCGGCTGGATATTTCTGATGTTTGGCACATTCATTGTTGCTTGTGGCACAACCCATTTGATGGATGTGTGGACGCTTTGGTATCCTACCTATTGGCTATCAGGGTTACTCAAAGCTATTACCGCTTTTGTCTCTGTATTGACGGCTATAGAGCTTGTGCCATTAATACCCAAGGCACTGGCCCTACCAAGTCCTGCTCAACTAGAGAAGGAAATTGCTGAACGCATACTAACTGAGGAGGTGTTGAGGGAAAGTAAACAACGCTGGCAATTAGCTTTGCGCGGCAATAATGATGGAATTTGGGACTGGAATGTTAAAACCAATGAAATATTCTTCTCGGCCCGTTGGAAGAAAATGCTTGGTTATGAAGACCACGAAATTTCTAACCATTTAGATGAAAGGATGAAACGAGTACATCCAGATGATCTGGATTGGGTAACACAAGCAGTCCAAGATCACTTTTCTCAGAAAACACCGTTTTACACTACTGAGCATCGAGTTTTATGTAAAGACGGCACTTACAAATGGATTTTGGATCGAGGTCAAGCACTGTGGGATGAAGATGGTAATGTAGTGCGGATGGCTGGGTCACATACCGATATTACTGAGCGTAAGCAAGCAGAGGAGGCAGTAAGTAGTCTACTTAATCAACTAGAAAATATGGTGGAGGAACGAACAGCACAGTTAACAAGAATTAATCAATCACTACAGACAGAAATTACTGAGCGTCAGCGAATAGAAGAAGCATTACGAGAAAGTGAAGAACGATTCCGTGCTACATTTCATCAAGCTGCTGTTGGCATCGCCCATGTAGCAATAGATGGAAGGTGGTTGTTAGTTAATCAGAGGCTTTGCAATATTCTTGGTTACACACCCGAAGAACTACAGTTGCTAACTTTTCAAGATATTACTCACCCAGATGATATTAATGCCGACCTAAAATATTTTTACCAGATTTTAGCAAATGATATTCAAACTTACTCAATAGAAAAGCGCTATTTTTGTAAGGATAGCTCCATAGTTTGGGTTAATCTCACCGTCTCTTTAATGCGCGAACCTAGTGGGGAGCCAAGATATTTTATTTATGTAGTAGAAGATATTAGCGAACGGCAAGCTGCCCTACGCGATCGCAAGCAGTGGGAGGAGCAAATGCAAGCATCACTCTTAGAAAAAGAGGTGTTATTAAAAGAAATTTATCATCGGGTCAAAAATAATTTACAGGTTATTTCCAGTCTGCTAAGTTTGCAATCTGCTTATATTAAAGACAAACACGATTTGGTAATATTCCAACAAAGCCAACAACGGATTGCATCAATGGCTCTAGTTCACGAAAAATTGTATGAGTCTCAGGACTTGGCAAAGGTTAATTTTGGTGAATATATTCGAGATTTAGTAGTAAGTTTATTTACTGCATACGAAGTCAATGAAGATGCGATTGCTCTGGTACTAAATATAGACAAACACGTTTTTCTCGGATTGGATACGGCAATTCCTTGTAGCTTAATTATCCATGAGCTTGTATCTAATTCCTTGAAATATGCATTTCCCGTAGGTAGGAATGGTACGATTTATATAGAAATTAACCAAAATCAAGAGCGGCAAGTTACACTTGTAGTCAGTGATGACGGAATTGGTTTACCACCAAACTTTAATTTCCAAAAACTAGCTTCTTTAGGCTGGCAATTAGTGGATGCTTTAACCAATCAACTTTCCGGAAATATCAATATCCAAGGTGATATGGGTGTGAAGTGTCAGGTGACATTTACATTAATATAACAAACTAAAATATGACATCTGCAAAAATATTAGTTGTGGAAGATGAAGCTATTGTTGCGAAAGATTTACAATATCGACTTATAAAATTTGGTTATACAGTTCCTGTAATTGCTTCTTCAGGACAAGAAGCAATTAACAAAGCCGTAGAAATATCCCCAGATTTAGTGTTAATGGATATTAAATTAAAAGGTTCGATGGATGGGATAGAAGCTGCACAAGAAATTCATAAGCATTTGGATATTCCAGTAATTTACTTAACGGCTTATGCAGATGATAAAACATTAGCAAGAGCCAAGATAACTGAACCATTTGGCTATCTACTCAAACCTTTTAAAGAAAGAGAACTACAAACAAATATTGAAATAACTCTCACTAAACACGGTTTAGAAAGGCAATTAAAAGTAAGTAAAAAATGGTTGGATGCACTTTTAAAAAGTATAGGCGATGGTGTGATTGCTAGCGATTTGCAAGAATTGGTAACTTTCATGAATCCGGTTGCTGAAAATCTGACTGGATGGAAACAGGAAGAAGCTTATGGCAGAAGTTCATCAGAAGTATTCAATATTGCTAATGCAGATACTCATAACTCTATTGAAAGTCCGATCGTAAAAGTCCTTCAAGATGGCATTATCGTCAGCCTCCCAGCAGAAACTATTCTGATGACTAGAGAGGGTGGAGAAATACCAATTGATGACAGCGCTGCACCAATTAAAGATGATAAAGATAATATAATAGGTGCTGTGTTAGTGTTTCGAGATATTACTGAGCGCAAACGAGCGATTGAGGCGCGTCAAAGGCAAATTGAGCAAGAGAAACTTGTGTTGCAATGGGAAGAGATAAATCAACTCAAAAATGACTTTCTAAATTTAGTTTCTCACGAACTGCGATCGCCTCTGAGTAATATGAAGCTAATGATTCAAATGATACAATTGTCTACTGATACAGATGAAGCTCAACGTTATCTAGAACTGATGGAAGGCGAGTGCGATCGCGAGTTAGGATTAATTAACGATCTACTTGACTTACAACGGCTAGAAAGCTCATCTTATCCAGTTATCACACCAGATGCGTTGCTCTTACAGCAGTTCTTAACTTGGATAATTGAGCCATTTCAAATCCGTGTTCAACAACATCAGCAAACTCTAAAGTTAAATCTGCCTTCAAATCTCCCGCCCTTGCTCTCAGATGGCATAAGCTTAGAACGAATCTTAATAGAATTGCTTAATAATGCCTGTAAATACACACCTGCGGGTGGTGAAATTATCCTAAGTGTAAGTCACAATTCCTTGGAAACGCCTGCAAAAACTATTATTACTACCAGTAATTCCGCAGAAATTTCAGAAATAGAGTTACCACGAATCTTTGAAAAATTTTATCGCATCCCCAATGCAGATATCTGGAATCAAGGTGGTTCTGGATTAGGTTTAGCTATAGTAAAAAAATTAGTCGAACAATTGCAAGGAAACATTCAAGTAGAAAGCGGTAACGGATGGACAACATTTACCCTTACATTAACTGATTTATTATAGGTCTTTGGCTTCTCTTAAAATTTTCTAATTTTTATCTTACACATCAATTATTAGAGCTGTATAGATAGATGTACTTCTCTAATAACTGATGTTGTAAATATTTTTGTAAATGGTATGAGATAATTAAAGCAAATTATTAAATCTAGAAAAATGGCATTAACTATATCTTCCACACCCCAAGGGTTTAGTGCATTTATTACTAATTTAGGAATACGAGATACAACTGATGATTTTGTATTTATTAAATCAGAAGTTCCTTGTGTTGCTGATGGAGTCTTCACTCAAAGTCTTTTTGCCGGGCCAAGTGTTACTATTAGCCGCGACAACTTAAAAGATTCACAAGTACAAGGAATTGTCGTTATATCTAAAAATGCAAATGTCGCTAATGGTGCTGTTGGCATTGCTGATGCCCAAGAAGTTTTAGAATTAGTTGCAACGGAAACTGGAATTGCTGCACATAATATGGTGATAGCTTCTACAGGCGTAATTGGCAGGCGTTATCCAATTGAAAAAATTCGAGCAGGTTTATTAGGATTGGGGAAAAAATTGACTCCTGCTGATTTTAATGCCGCAGCCCGTGGTATTATGACCACCGATACAGTATCAAAACTAGCTACACGGCAAATAGGAAATGCCAAGCTGGTAGGAATTGCCAAAGGTGTTGGCATGATTGAGCCTAATATGGCTACTCTCTTAACTTTCTTCTTTACTGATGCAGCAATTTCTGCAAATAGCCTTCGTTCTATTTTTCGCTCTACTATAGATAAAACCTTTAACTGCTTGAGTGTAGACACTGACACTTCTACTAGTGACTCCGCCGTGATTTTAGCTAATGGAATAGCCGGTGAAGTTTCAGAAGTAGATTTTGCCAGTGCATTGCAAGAAGTTGCACAAGAATTGGTGCTGAAAATTGCCAGAGATGCAGAAGGTGCCACCAAAATTATTGAGGTGACTGTAGATTCAGCTATTAACTATGTACAAGCGAAAAAAGTAGCTAAAGCAATTGTCAATTCACCATTAGTAAAAACCGCCGTCTATGGGGCAGATCCGAATTGGGGACGAGTTGCGATGGCTATAGGTAAATGTGAAAATGAACAGCAGATCAATCCAGAACGAGTTGTTATTAGTTTTGATGACGTGAAAGTTTATCCTAGTAGTTTAACTAATGAAAATCTGGAACAATTGCGGCAAATTATGTCCAAAGACAAAGTAGATATTCATGTTAGCCTCAATATTGGCGAAGCTTCTGCAACTGTATGGGGTTGCGATCTTTCAGAGGGTTATATAGAAATTAATGGCAAATACTCAACTTGATTAACAAGAAGAGACGCGAAATTGCACTGGGCTTCAAACCGCTACGCTAATGTCTTGTTGCGTTAACGCGTCTCTACATATAGGAATTCGATTTGATTTTTGTTCGCGTGGGCAGGAAAGAGGTAAGAGGCAATAGGAAAGAAGGCTTTTTGAGTTGTACGGAGTTTTTTCAAAAATCAAATATGAGTCCTATAGCTTTGATAGATACTACACAAATTTGCAATAGCTGGGGTTGAAGCCTCAGCAACACAGCATAGCTGCCTTCTTCATCGGTAATATTCTGAACCTCACCTTGCTATCAGGGAGAGAAACTTTGGCATCAGCCAAAAGTGGGATTATGTGCTTTCGGACATGATATCAGTCAGAAGTGTAGAGATGAATAAATGGCGGAGGGACATTAAGAGGTAATTGCTTTGTCAAAAAAGTTGACGCAGGTAGTTGTTGTGTAATATAGTGTGTTACACAAGTAATGAGTTAGATTAAAAAAACTTCCTAGCCAGTACATCACGGTGAAAATAAAATTACCATTTGTATACAAGTAGTTGATATTACAAGAAAAATTTTAAAATCTCATATTTAACACAAATAGCTCTATTAACGCTGCATAACTAAACAAATATGGATTTTGACTATTTTAGAAGCAATGAAGGCACTCCTACAAATAATACCCGCCAAAGCTTGCTTGCTAGTGGGTGGCGACCCTTTAACCGAGAGTTAGATTGGGGTTTTTTATGGCAACTGTTGTGTAGTGACTCCCGCGAATTAACTCAAAAAAGTTTGAATTTAGCGAGTAATGTTGCTGATATTTTGGGGCGAAATAATTATGCTTGGTGGGCTAATTTATTAAATATTGTATCTGATAATACCCGCTACGAAGTTGAAAAATTTTGGAATTACATTACACCAGATCCTCAATCACCAGATCATCGCTACAAAGATGTTTTGAGTACGGAAACGCCTATCGTCCAATTTGTCAGTCGTAGTAGCATTCCCATTGATTATGTTCTTAACCGACTGCAAGAAATTACTGTACTGCGAGTTTTGGGTGTGTTGGGTAATCCTGACATTATTACTCAGTATTATTCAGAAAGAGATTTTTATTTTCCTATAGATAGATTTGTTAGCTGGGAACGCTTAGATGTGATTAATACTGTTTATGCTTACTGGGCAAAGCATGACGTTTGGTTGCAAATTGATCCCTACGATCGCGGGCGGCGACAATATAGTTTAATGGCGAGAAATCTTGCCCCACTAATTAACAAGGCGACTTACGACTTAGCAGTTATGCTAAGTGGATATCAAAGTCGTGTAGGTAAAGTTCACAGCCAATTTCCCATTCGCACATTTCCGGCAGATATCCAACAGTTTACTGATGCTGTACAGCAAGCGATTCTGAATCAAAACCAGTTAGCGGTTGTTGTACATGGGAAACCAGGTACTGGTAAAACAGTCTGGACACAAGCTGTAGCAAAAGAAATTCTTGTACCTTTAGGGTATGTAATTTTTATTTTAGATCATGATGCGATCGCTAATTTTGTCCCCCCAACTTACATAGAACGTATTTGTATCGTGATTAACGAAGCTGATAATCTAGCGCAAAACCGCGCTTCTGAGGTAGCGCAATACAATAACAAAACCGAACACATTCTCAGTTTGCTGGATGGTACTTTGTATCAAAGTGTCATTGATGAGTCTGGTATCCAGATGCAGCAACGATTAGTTGTCTTGATGACTTGTAACACTACTGAAAGATTAGATCCGGCCATGTTACGTAAGGGCAGGGTGGATTTAATATATGAGTTTACGCAACTATTTGTATGAGGGAGGCAGGAGGCAGAAGGCAGGAGGAATACTACTTTTCTTGTTAAACTACACTACTCCCGACTCCCGTTCGGCAGAAGCCTACAACCCATATCAGTTGTAATCTAAATGAAAATTGCTGTAAATCGACTTTCACCAAAGTTTCACCTGTTTTTGGGATACAAGCTGATGCTGCTTGCGCCAAGCTTGGGGAGGTAAACCGTGATGTTGGCGAAACTGACGAGAAAAATGAGACACATCTTGATAACCTAATGCTTTGGCAATCTTCTCGATAGTCTGATTATCATTTTGGAGTAAAAAACGAGCGCCTGCCATTCGGCGTTTGACAATCCAGCAGTTTACAGTCTCTCCCGTTTGCCTTGCGACTCGGTTAGTTAAGTAAGCAGGTGAGTAACCAACAGCAACAGCCACATCACACAAAGTAATTCCTTGATGATAATGGGCTTCGATAAAGTCGAAAACTTCTTTTAATTGAGGAATGCTGGGAAATATTGACTTAGAAGGAATTGTGGGTTCTTCAGGTGCGATCGCATTTGGAGTATTATCTATAAATACTGATTTTGGAGCTTTCTCAAATTTCATAGCGCACCAGTATTGCAGAGTAGCTTGCTTTTGTAGTCGGATAGCGATCGCTCTGAGCAATTCGTCTAGTGTCGAGGGTTTGGTAAGATAGTCATCTGCTCCCAATTCCATAGCTTTGCGAACATCTGCTTTGTTACTACTCCCAGTCAGAAAAATAAAAGGAATAATTGCAGTAACAGGATCTTGGCGTAGCGTATTTAAAACGCTATAACCATCCATATCGGGCATCGTGATATCGCAAATCACTAAGTCGGGTATACACTCTTGTGCTTGTTGGATACCAGCAAGACCGTTGTTAGCACTGATTGTATCAAAACCTTTAGCCTTAAGACCTTTTAAATAAAGATCGCGGGTAACATGATCATCTTCAATGACGAGAATTTTATTTGATGATTCGTACATAATTTTTTATTACCATAACTTTTAACAGAAGCTGGTTAATATTAAACCGTGGCGGAATTTTGCCTAGTTTAGTTGGATTTACGCCGTGCTGTACTCAACTTTTTTGGGAGTATGGAAATAGGCATAAGCTTAATGACTTCGTTCCGAGAGTTGTGATTGTTAAGTTGTTAATTAATAACTAATCTTGATTTCAACATTCATAACTCGGAACTACTAAACTCTGACTTGATTAATGCCAACGTCACAGTAAACGTAGTGCCCACACCAAGTTGACTTTCCACAGATACTTGACCATGATGTAAGTCTACTAGGGTTTTAAGAATTGACAGTCCTAGTCCAGTGCCAGGTATGTGATCGATATTAGTTCCACGGTAAAATGGTTCAAATATTCGTTGTTGATCTAGCGCTGAAATACCAATACCTCTATCTTCGACCTGGAAAATTAATTGCTCATTTTCGCAAAAAAGTCTCAAATCAACTGTCATACCAGAGGGAGAATATTTTATTGCATTATCGAGCAAATTTTTTAAAATCGGCTCTAACAGTTTTTTGTCTATGCGGGCTGTTAGAGAATTTTCTTGAGTGACAAAATTAATCGGAATTTTACTAATGCTCATCTGCATTTCTGCAACTAAGTCATTACAGAAATCAACTAACTCAAGTGGCTTTGGCTCATAGTTTATTTTTGCTGCTTCTGCCTTAGAGAAGAATAAAATATCATCCAACATCTGACCAAGTTGTTCTGTAGCTTTTTGAATGTGATCCAGCAGTGGTTGGATTTTCTTCTGTGTACGTTTGTCTACTTCTTCCTTTAATAAACTATTAGAAAATGAAACAATATTCAACGGTGTACGGAATTGATGGCAAACCATAGAAAGAAAACGCGCTCTAAGTTCGCTAAGTTGTTTTGCTTGTTCTAAAGCTTGGTTAAGACCTAATTCTGCATATTTGTAATCGGTAATATCAATGCCTGCAATCATTTCTACTGGTTTTCCACCAAAATCTAGTACTCCATCTAGCATTACAACCGCACAAGCTAGCCATCGCTCCGTACCGCTTTTTGTCAGAATATTCATCTCCTGGTATTCAAAGTTAGTTGCTTCACTGTGCTTACGTACCTGTCTGCGTCTTTTGCTTTTAATCAGTCGACGAATATCAAAACCCGTTAACAGTTCTTCTTTTGTGTAACCAGTCAGTTGCTCTACTGCTGGATTTATGTAGCAAAGCCGCGTACCTTGAATTAGAAAAGTGCTGGTATCTGTTGTCTCGGCTAAAGTCCGAAATCTAACTGCGTTTAGCCGCAATGCTTCTTCAGTCTGTTTCGATTCAGTAATGTCCCAAATACTCCAGACTCTACCAATAATTTTGCCATCTAACAAGTGAGGCTTAGAGTAGTGTGCAAAAACTCTCCCATCTTTCAATTCCAAAATATCGTAGCTCTCAAAATCAGATTGGCTAGACACTTCCCAAATTAGTCGATTAAAGGCTTGTGGATCTTTTAGTTGATTCTCAAAAAAGGCTTTGCATCGAGGACATTTCTTAGATAATATTAGGGACTCCGGGATCTGCCACATATCCGCAAATTTCTGATTTAAGCTCAGAATATCTCCCTCAGAATTAACTGCAACAATACCAATGGCAGTAGATTCGAGAGTAGAACGAAGCAAAGAAAGAGATGCTTCTAGTTCTATTTCTTTTGATTTGAGTTGAGAAAATTCTTGCTGCAAATTGTCTTTGGCATCCCTTAATTCATCAGTCCACTTTTGCACGCTCAATTCTACTATTTCATCACTTATTTCCCGAGCAAAAGCACAGCCAAATTCTATATCTTGTTGTTTTATATAGCTAATGGATATTTCTACCAGAAAGATCCGTCCTCCTTTTGTGCGGTAGCGAGATTTAAAGGTAAGAGAACCTTCTGAGTAAATATTTGACCAGTTGTGTAGAGAAAAATCTACGTCTATATCTTGCAACCTCATGGAAAGTAATTCCTCACGGGAATACTCAGTCATCTGGCAAGTGGCATCGTTGACGTAGAGAAATTGGGCGTTTTCTCCTAAACAAAAGGCAGCATCTACAGCTTGATTTATTAGAAAGTGAGCAAACTTCATTTCTATTTCTGGCTGTAGTGGCCATTGAGTGTTTGATTTAGCTAATCTATAATCGCCAGAATTCATATCCCTACTTGCTCCTGGTAATTAATCAGCACCATAGCCATTAATGAGTAGATAGTCATAACTAACTAAAAACTCTGGTGCAGTGTTAGGCAGTTAAAAAATAAAATTAGTTAGTAAATTAAAAATATTACTAACTTAAGTTAACAAAACTTATCATACCAATAAAAAGGTAATAATTTAACCAATTTCTCCTAAAAAATTAAATATTTAATTTGAAATTTATTATTGACTTAAACAAATTTTGATGAATGCAAGAAATAGACAAATCAAATCTAGATTAGTCAATACATCCTACTAACTAAGAGTTTAAAATTGTCAATCTATAATTAGAAAATATATTTTAAATTTATAGTAATACTACTTTTCGTAATTCGCAATTCCCGTTAACTAAGGATTTTAAACTTTTAAAATGCGTGGCTTATTTTAGCTAAACTGTACTAATACAGGACTACGGAAATTTGTGTACCTTTAACAAGTAAAGAGATGTAGCCTGCACCATAGCTAAGGAATGGTTTACCAACCCAAAGTTACTGGGTTTCGACTGGTAAACGGTTAAATGAGAAAAATTTTTGTTCCTTCCCCTTCCCGAGGGAAAGGAGTTTGACCAAATACTACTGTAGAGTCGTTTGATTATCAACATAAATGAATTTACCGGGCTTGGCTAGGCTTGAATTAAAAGATTTTAACTCATTAGTTCATTTTCTTAATTTATCTTAACTTACTCTATCAGGGATTTAACTATAGAAGAATATGCTTAGTCATCCGTCGCAAGAAATACATTTACAAAACACAAACACGTAGAAGTTTGCGTATAATTTTATATTTAATTTTTAATAAAAAAAAACGTCATCCGTCAAAAGAAATACAAATGAACTAAAAAACACGTATAAATTTGCGTATAAGGTTGTGTTTGTTTTATCAAAAAGTAACATTTTACGGAAAATCTATGTAACTATTGATAAATCGCCAGAGGCTAGAAAGGGAGTTTTAAAGGGGTTTAGGCTTAAATTCCTAATCTCTTTTCTCAAGGAATACATACTCAACGCTTAGTCATCTCTCACAGGATATATAAAAAGTGAAGTAACTATGTCTTTATCGTTACAAATTATTGACTCGATGAGTTTTTGATGGCAATATAAAGACCGCTAAACCGTTGTAGCTCGGCTTATGCTACAAAGCAAATTCAAGAGTTAATACGAAAGACAGGCAGTTGCCAATTTGCAAGCACCTGGGCAAAAAAGTAAAAGAATTGTCATCTTTATCAAAAGATTTTCTATTGTAAATTTGGTCATGAAGCTCAGTAGCGATGCCTAGGGCGGGATACGCCACGCAGAATATCAATTTTTCAGAATCACTAAGTTGAAAATACCGCAATAATTATAGAAGCGAAAGAATTGCCAATTTTACCAAAAGATTTATCATTGCAGATATGCTTTTATTGTAGTAGTCAGCAGAAATTAATAACCTCTCCAGGCATTTTAATGAATAGATTGGTGTGATTAAAGACAACTATGTAAAGCTTTGTAAAAATTCTGAGAGATGCTTGAGTTAAGGTTAATTTCTTTTTTACATAGCTTTTTATCATTTAGTTTTATTCCTGCCAACCCACTTAAGTACTGTAGCTGCGAAAAATTTGACACCTTCATCAAAAGATTTTTGATTGCATATCATTTATCATCCCCTCTATTGTGTTTCTTAGAAGCACAGCCTTACTTGCTGTATGCTTTGCAAAAATTTTTTGGTAGTGCGCTCACAACCATCAATCAGTAGCAATCAACCGTTTCTACTATCGATCAAACTCGGTCATAGCTGTGATAAACAACAGAGTTGTTCGTATTAAATATTGCTAGCGCTGTGATTGTAAACTAAAAAGCCTTTGTGTAACTTTATGTAATTAAGTGAAACCATGAGTCAAAACTATACTGGTTCCAACTCTCCTCTCATCACTACTGAGCCATACAAAGAATTTCCAGCAAATAGATATGTAGAATCTTCTCGTCAGCTTGATGAATCGGAGAATAACGGGGGAACTCAGCCTTTTTTAAATGATGAAACACCAGCAACGCTTTCAGTTGCCGATGCGATCGCTCAGATGTTGGTAAATTTGGGAGTAAGCTACGCTTTTGGTGTCGCTGGTGGAGCGATGGCCAGCCTTTGGGGTGCGCTATCAAATAGCAGTATCGAGGTGTTAAACTTCCGTCATGAAGCAGGAGCAGCCTTTGCAGCCACCGAAGCATACTTTGCCAATAATCGCCCCACTGTAGTTTTTACCACAGCCGGGCCGGGGATCACTAACGCGCTGACCGGATTATTTGCAGCTCGTGGTGAAGGTGCAAAGGTGATTTTGTTGTCGGCTTGCACCTCTGCACCACAGCGTGGACGTTGGGCAATTCAAGAAACCAGCACTTATACATTGCCCAGTGGGGGAATTTTTACTTCAGGAGCGCTATTTAACTATGCAATCACTATTGAATCTGCGGCTCAACTACCGCAGATTTTCCGCAAACTTGCTTTAGCTATGGCGCAACCAGGCGGATTTGTCGCTCATCTGAGTATTCCCACCGCAGTGCAGACAAGTTTAGTTGAGGATATAGCTTTACCCCAACTAGATGTTACTCCGTTTCCGATGACTGCTTCCAAAGAAGCGATCGCTAAATCGGTAGAGTTATTATCATCTGGCCCCTTTGCTATCTGGGTTGGTTTTGGTGCGCGTGAAGCAGCAGAGGAAATCCTTGAACTCGCTGAAAAAACGGGAGCAGCCGTTATGTGTTCCCCCCGTGGTAAAGGTATCTTTCCTGAAGATCATCCCCAGTTTGTCGGTGTCACTGGTTTAGGCGGTCATGCTTCCGTCTTAACTTATATGGAACAGCAACCTCCACTACGCACACTCGTATTAGGAACCCGCCTTGGTGAACCGACTTCCTTCTGGAGTTCGGCGCTAGTTCCAAAAGAAGGTTTCATCCATGTAGATATTGACCCAGAAGTGCCAGGTGTAGCCTATCCACACATTGAAACTTTCGCAGTTCGCTCTGATATCAAAGCTTTTGTGGAAGAGTTATTGGAGCAATTACCAGATGCTCCTCGTTCCACAACTTTGTCGCTACCTCATCCAGAACGCAAAGCAATTGAACCTGCACCAGACGTAGATTATCCAGTGCGGCCAGAAGTATTGATGGCAGCAATTCAAAAGATAATTGTTGAAGGTAGCGATGCAGTAGTAATGGCGGAGTGTGGTAACTCCTTTACTTGGTCAACCCATCTACTCCAATTTACCGAGACCAATCGTTATCGAGTCAGCACCGGAGTCGGCGCAATGGGTCACGCCGTTACAGGAGTGTTGGGTGCAGCACTAGCAAACAATAGCAAAGCTGTAGGGATTGTCGGCGATGGAGCAATGCTGATGAATAACGAAATCAGCACAGCCGTGAAATACAAAATTCCAGCGATTTGGATTGTCCTCAACGATGCGCGTTACAACATGTGCCATCAAGGGATGAAAATCTTGGGATTAAAAGGCGCAGATGCCACACTTCCACCGACAAACTTCGCCATGATTGCTCGTGGGATGGGAGCAGAAGCGATCGTGGTTGTTAGAGAGTCGGATATTGAAGCGGCATTAGAACAAGCGATCGCATCATCTGTTCCCTTTCTTATTGATGTAGTCATTGACGCTGACCGACCAGCACCTTCTGGTGGACGGAATAAGAGTTTAGCAGCACAAGGAATTAAATCAAGTCCAGCTAAAAATGGAGCCAAGCAAGTTTCATTCCCAATGGTTTGATTTTGCTGGCAACGCTCGATTTTTTTCTAACGAACCGCAAAGCACGCATTCGCGTAGCGTCTCGTAGAGAAGGACGCAAAGGAAAAGACTAAGTAATTTCATGGTGGAAGAGAACAAAACACGGCAGCATCACAATCTTTCAAAAATTCACGACACTGATGCAAAAACCCTTTACAACTCTCTTACCTTCGCGCTCTTTGCGCCCTTTGTGGTTCGTTATCTTATTCCAGCAACTACATTCACCAAAACTGGAACTTCAAATATTTACTTTCTAACTTCACTCAATCTTAATATTCCAGCCTGCTTTTGTGTCTATATCTTTACATTTTGTAATGCTAATTACTTTCTCTAACCAATACCAAACAATATCGAGGGGTCAAGATGCTGCTATTTGAAACTGTTAGAGAAATGGGTCACGAACAAGTTCTTTTTTGTCATGGTAAAAATCCCGAAATTAAGGCAATTATTGCCATCCATGACACGACCCTGGGCCCAGCAATGGGAGCTACAAGACTCATGCCTTATGTCAACGAAGAAGCTGCTTTAAAAGATGCACTTCGTCTCAGTCGGGGGATGACTTATAAAGCTGCTTGTGCAAATATTCCGGCTGGTGGTGGCAAAGCAGTTATTATTGCTAATCCTGAAAATAAAACAGATGATTTGTTGAGAGCTTACGGACGTTTTGTTAACAGCCTCAATGGGCGTTTTATTACTGGACAAGATGTCAATATTACCCCTGATGATGTCCGAACAATCAGCCAAGAAACTAACCATGTTGTTGGAGTCTCAGAAAAATCTGGTGGGCCTGCTCCCATTACATCATTAGGAGTTTTTCTAGGAATTAAAGCTGCTGTAAAGTCTCGTTGGCAGAGCGAAAGACTTGATGGCATGAAAGTTGCAGTTCAAGGCTTAGGTAATGTCGGCAAAAATCTCTGTCGCCACTTACACGAGCATGATGTTAAGCTTTTTGTGAGCGACATAGATCCAGCCAAAACGGAAGAAGCAAAACGGCTTTTTGGTGCAACTGTTGTAGAACTAACCGAAATTTATAGTCTTGATGTAGATATTTTTTCCCCTTGCGCTCTTGGAGGAATTCTTAACAGTCATACAATTCCTTTTCTACAAGCTCAGATTATTGCTGGTGCAGCTAATAATCAATTAGAAAATGAGCAATTACATGGTCAAATGCTCACAAATAAAGGGATTCTGTACAGCCCAGATTATGTAATTAATGCTGGAGGTCTAATCAACGTTTACAACGAAATGATTGGTTATGACGAAGAAAAAGCTTTCAAACAAGTGCATAACATTTATGACACGCTATTAGCAATTTTTGATATTGCCAAAGTTCAGGGAGTTACTACCAATGATGCTGCTAAACGATTAGCAGAAGACCGCATCAAGAATAGTAAGCCCAGCAAGTCTAAAGCGATCGCAGCTTAATTATTATTATCTTAAGGAGTGAGAAGTGGAAAAAAATACTTTTGCAACATCAGCTTACATTGCTACTTCACCGGAGAGTGCATTTGAATATCTTTGTAGTTTAAAAAATCTGGATGAATGGACGCTTTATAGCCGGATGAAAGAGCAAATTGATGAAGATACCTGGCTCGGAACTGCATCGGGTTATCACAAAAATCTCTATTATCACGTTAAAAAGCTCCAAAATCCGCTTTTCTACGGCATTGAATGGCACTGTGGATTAGAGTACCAAAAATATTTTCAAGTTTATCCTGTTTTGCTGTTTCCCACTGACTACATTGAGCCGGGAACAGATGAAAAAGGTGTATATTTTCACTGGTTGAGCTTTGTCGATCCCAAACGGCAGACTCAGATGATTATGCAGGGGATTCATACAGTCCATACTTCTGAATGTCGTTCTCTCAAAGGTAATTTGGAACGAAAAGCTGGTCTGACCTCAGCAGCTAAAGGAAGCCACTTTATCGATACTGACACCATTTATGTTGATGCTCCAATTGAAATCGGTGTTGAATACTTAAAAGACTTACAAAATATAGATGAGTGGGCACATCTGTTACGGCCAAATGGTGATATTACTTCTGAATCAGGTGAATTTAAAGATGAATATGACCAAAAGGTAAAAGTTTCGGTGCGAGTTCATTCTTTGAGTAAATACTACTTACTTGAACAAGAATACTTTTATCCAGAATACGAATATTATCAGCGTTCTGTCGCGTTACTTATTCCAACCGCTTATGCTTTCGCTGACCCCGAAGCTTCTGGTTTCATCCTGCATCGAATCACATTTTGGAAAACAGATGGAACTGTTAGCCACGGCAAACTTCAAATTGAAGACTTTGGCGCTGAGAGCATGAACATCAAACGTTTACTCGAAGCAAAGGCTGGCAACCTCAAATCATTTGATCGAGGAATGAGCTATCTGCCAAAAATTCAAGAGGATTTAGTCATCAGTCATTAGTCATTGGTCAAATAACAAATGACTAATGACTAATGACAAAGAACAAAATATGAACCTGAAGCTATTCACTATTACTATCCTCACTTTTTGTGTTGCCGCTTTTTCTGGAATGAAAGCTGCGTCAGCCGCATCCTTTTCAGTAATCGCCGACGGTTTATATAATGCCGGCGGACTGAGCTTTAGTCCTGATGGTAATCTCTATGTTACAGAGGCGGGAATAGGGGGAAGTGGCGCTTGCGTTCCACCAGCAAGTGGTCAAGGCGATTCTCTATGCTATGGCACAAGTGGAGCAGTTACCAAAATTGAGAATGGTAAGACCGAACGCATACTTACAGGACTTCCTTCCTTAGCATTACCAGATGGCACTGGAGCCGCAGGCCCTCGTGATATTAAATTTGATGCTACAGGTAAACCTTATGTTCTGATTGGATATGCGGCTAATCCGGCTTTTCGCGATCGCAATTTAGGTTACACTGACCTCGGCAAAATCATCACTCCCGACTTTAAAACCAATTCGTGGACGAGTGTTGCCGATTTAGCTAACTATGAACTCGCCAACAATCCTGATGGTGGTGAGGTTGGTAGCAATCCCTTGGGTTTTGTCATAGATGGCAATAAGTTAGTTGCAGTTGATGCAGGTGCAAACGACGTACTCAGTGTTAACACTGATGGCAGTAATTTGCAGGCGATAGTTGCGTTTCCCCAAGACATATTAACGAATCCAGTCTTTCCACCCTCTGGTACACCATCCAATGAACCTGCACAGGTGCCATCTCAAGGTGAAGAGGTGCGACCATCGCAGTTTGCAACCCAAGCAGTACCTTCAAGCGTCGCAAAAGGCCCCGATGGTGCTTATTACGTCAGCCAATTTACTGGTTTTCCCTTCCCTGAAGGTGGGGCAAAAATCTATCGAGTTGGTGCTGATGGTTTACCAACAGTCTTCGCCGATGGTTTTACCCAACTCACCGACTTGGAATTTGATACTGAAGGCAATTTATATGCTTTGCAGTACGCCAATCAGTCAGCTTGGAAGGGTGATTTTGATGGTTCTGTCATCAAAATAGCTGCCGATGGTACTCGCACAACTCTGCTAAGTGGCAATGGATTAGAGTCACCTAGCGCCTTGACTATTGGTTCAGATGGTGCGGTATACGTTACAAACCGAGGCGATCGCCCTGGATTTGGACAAGTTCTCAAAATTGAGAATACCAAATCTATTCCTGAACCTGATTCTATTTTAGGCGTATTAGCGATCGGTGCTTTGGGCATTGCTTGGTTGCACAAAAAGAGAAACTACTAAACCTCCCATAAATGGAGTTGTGGCGCTCAAGTAAAGAGTTTCAAACCAATCCTACGTTCCTCAAAGACTGGGATTAGTCATCTTTTAATAACCATAAAGTTTTCCACTTATTTAATTCTCAATCTCCAAAGGTATGAAACTCAAATCATTTGCTCTTACATCTTTGACATTTTGTTTTGCTGCTATTTGTGGAACGCCATCTGTACAAGCTGCAACGCTAACGACAATTGTTAATGGAATCAGTAATGCACGGGCTGTTAGCTTTGGCCCTGACAGCAGTCTCTACGTAGCAGAGCCAGGTATCGGAGGAAACGGAAATTGCCAACCATCTCCGAGTACCTTGTTTCAGCCTATCTGTGCTGGTAATAGTGGTTCGCTGGTCAAAGTTGCATCAGACGGCACCACACAGCGTCTATTCAATAACTTTGAATCTATAGCAGAACAACCCAGTGGCAACCAAGGCGCTGGTATTCAAGACGTACAATTCGACTCTCAGGGGAATGCTTATCTTCTAACTGGGTTTGCCGGTTATCCAGGAAATCGTGATCTAGAATCACTTAACCTTGGTGCTAATTTCCCGATCCCAGAGCAGCAACTTGTTACTTTCCCGCCATCCACACCCGATAAAGTACTGAATACCCCGCTTTTAGCACAACTTTTCAAAGCTGACTTGAATACCGGAAAGCTGGAAAGTATTTTCGACTTCGGCAAGTATGAAATCACTAATAACCCAGACGGTGGGGATGTAGTTACCAATCCCTTTGATTTGACCGTTAGTGGTGATACTGCTTATGTCATTGACGGGGGTGGAAATACCGCTTATAAAATCAAACTTGATGGAAGTGAGTCTGAGGCAATTGCAATTCCCAAGAAAGTCCTTAGTGCCTCGACATTACCACCTTTACCACCAGGACAAGAACTGCCTCCAGGGTTAGTAGAGGTACTTCCAGGAGGAAATATCGCAATTCAATCAGTACCTACAGGTGGCACGATTGGCCCCGATGGAGCCTTGTACGTTGCCGAATATTCAGGTTTTCCATATCCAGAAAATGAATCGCGGATCTTCCGCATCGGCGACGATGGGAACCCAGAGGTTTTTCTGGATGGGTTTACGCAAATCACAGACTTAACCTTTGATGAGCAAGGCAATTTGCTGGTGTTACAGTTCGGCGACGAATCCCAGTTGCAGGGTGACTTGCGGTTCCTTCCCGGTTCTCTGATTAAAGTTGCTCCAGATTTAACTCGGACAACGTTGGTTGCTGCCGGTGAAGGGTTGGAATCATCTGCTGGAATCGATATTGGCCCTGACGGGAAGATATACATCACCAAGCGCGGTGTTGGCCCCGAACTAGGTTCGGTGGTTCGAGTGGATAATGTCGTTACAGAAAGAGTTCCCGAACCTACCTCAATCTTGGGCTTATTAGCACTTGCTAGTGTAGGCGCAACTGGTGCGATCGCCAAGCGCAAACGCCAAAACAAGTTGAGTGAAGAGTTGCTAGCCAAAGCAGAGATAGTCTAATTCCTCATTACCAGCCTATTTTGTCAGATATAGCTTACAGAATAGGCTGCCGCCTCATACAGAAAGTTGCATTTCAAACAAGAGGCAGCAGCCTGAATTTTAGGGTTCCCAAACTAGGACTGGGAACGAAATTAGTCTAGGAAAGAGTATACACTCATACAACCAGGACTTCAAACTCATGGGATTAGTCAAAAATTTGTCACTTGCTATTCTCGGTACCGGATTCACCGTGTTAGCAACAGCAGCCCAAGCCAATGCTGTAACATTAACTTACGACAGAAGTATTGGTAGCCCTGGCTTCGGACCTGGAGAACTGTTTGTTCCTCAAGGGATAGCGGTGGATAGCCAAGGGAATACCCTCATAGCTAACGGACGCGGTATTAACCCAGCGGATGGTACTCCTAACTTCAACCTCGGTAACAAAATTGAAAAATTTAGTCCAACCGGTGAGTATATTGGATCAATTGGCTCCGGCGGCACAGGGCCCGGACAATTTGACGAGCCAACAACTGTAGACTTTAATCCAGTAACAGGGGATTTGTATGCAGGTGATGTTTATAACAACCGCATCAATCAATTCGATTCTCAGGGTAACTTTATTAGATCCTTTGCAAATGGAGCATTTACCCCTCTGGTAGAGGATAGATTGTTCTTTGGGCCATCTGGTGTGACATTTGACAAGGATGGCAACTTCTACGTAGGTGATTTTAACGGCGAAAGGATTCTTAAATATACATCAGACGGACAGCAACTTGGTGTCATTGGTGGTACCAGAGGCACTGCACCTGGGGAATTCCAAGGTGTAGCAGGTGTAAGAATTTCCCCAGTTAGTGGAAATATCTTTGTAGCTGACCAATATAACAACCGCGTTCAAGTACTCGATCCAACTGGTAATCCTCTGTTAGCATTTGGTTCAGCAGGTAGCGGCCCTGGACAGCTTCTTCAGCCAATTGGCATCGAAGTGGACGACCAAGAGAATGTTTATGTAGCTGATTCTATCAATAGCCGCGTCCAGGTGTTTGATAAAAACGGTAACTTCTTGACTTCCTTTGGTGAAAATGCCCGCGATGCATCAGGTAATCCGGTACCGCCTCCAGCATTAACTGGCCCTCCTTTTGGCAATCCCCTTGACCTCACTCCCGGCAGATTTAACTGGACGGGTGGCACAAGCTACAAAGATGGCAAGCTTTATGTGGGCGATTTCTTCCAAGGTCGCGTCCAAGTGCTAAACGTAGAAGACAGAAAGCAAGTACCTGAACCTGGTTCAGCATTGGGTTTAGCATTACTTGGACTTGGGGCTGCTACCGTCACATTGCGGAAGCGTGGACAACAAAAACCAGTCTTCAGTTTAGATAAAGAACTGCAAAAACAATACTGAGTTCCGATGCTTGCTTGAATAGCATTCACTCATAAGCTAGTTCGTAGCAAGGACTTTAGTCGAATGGCACTAAGAAAAGCTGAAACCTCCTTGCTGGCAGGGTGTGGGAGGTGTGGGAGGTGTGGGAGGACGGAGAAGAAGTCTTACCCCCCACACTCCCCACACTCAAAAAGCAAGTTATATCAGGGCTTTGCGATTAACAAGCGTGCCATTCGACTTTAGTCTTTATTATCTAAGGACTAAAGTGCTTACTACAAAGATCGCTTGATAGAGTACTAGTTAATGAAGAGAAATTTACAGTTTAATCCAAACTAACTTTGACAGCACTAGGTGGGCAACGCTCACCTTACGAACAAGGGAAAAACGAACACAACAAAGCCAACATTATCAAGGTGCTTCCAGGAAATTAATAGTTTATGCAAATTCTGATTTATTCATACAACTATCATCCAGAACCAATTGGTATTGCACCTTTGATGACTGAACTAGCAGAAGGGCTGGTGAAGCGAGGGCATCAAGTGCGGGTAATTACAGGTATGCCTAACTATCCTCAGCGCCAGATTTACGACGGGTATCGAGGTAAGTTATATGTTACTGAACACAAAAACGGTGTCAAAATTCAGCGTAGTTACCTGCGGATTAAGTCTAAACCTAACCTTGTAGATCGACTACTGCTAGAGTTGAGCTTTGTTTTTACAAGTTTGCCACAAGCACTCAAGGGCGAGCGACCTGATGTAATTCTCTTAACAGTACCACCGCTACTAGTTTGTTTACCTGCAACTTTGATAGGTTGGCTATACAACTGTCCAGTAGTACTGAATGTGCAAGATATCCTCCCGGAAGCTGGTGTGCGTGTTGGGCTAATTAAGAATAAGTTGATGATTAAAGCTCTAGAAGCTTTAGAAAAATTCGCTTATCGAACTGCACATACTATTAGTGTGATAGCCGATGGCTTTGTAGATAATTTAAAAAATAAAGGTGTACCTGCTAATAAAATTGCTTGCATTCCCAATTGGGTGAATTTAAATTTTATCCGCCCGTTACCGAGGGAAAATAACTCTTGGAGAGCTACTCATCAACTCGATGGTAAATTTGTAGTGCTTTATTCAGGTAATATCGCTCTTACACAAGGTTTGGAGACAGTAATAGAAGCAGCAGCCCGTTTACGTCATCTAAAAGAAATTATCTTTGTCGTAGCAGGCGAATCTCAAGCCCTCGAAAGGTTGCAAAAACATTGTCTTGCTTGTGGTGCAGATAACGTTTTACTTTTACCATTGGAAGTGCGAGAAAAACTACCGCAAATGTTAGCTGCCGCAGATGTGGGGTTGATTGTGCAAAAGCGGAATGTGATTTCCTTCAATATGCCTTCTAAAATACCACTGTTGTTAGCCAGTGGTCGCCCTATTGTGGGTTCGGTTCCCGCCCTTGGGACTGCTGCGAAAGCTATCAGACAAAGTGGTGGTGTTATCGTTGAGCCTGAGTCAGCAGATGCTTTGGCTGCGGCGGTGCTAGATTTATATCATCAGCCGGAATTAGCAGCGCAATTAGGACGTAAGGGAAGAAAGTTTGCGGTAGAAAACTATTCCTTTGAGCAAGCGCTAGACCGATATGAAGAGTTATTTGCTGATGCGATCGCCAAAAGAGCAACAAACTTGGATATTTTGCCAGAAATGAGTTCTAAAGAATCACTTGTTGATATTTGAAAATTGGGGACGGGAAAAATGCCTCTGAAATCCTCTTATTCAGATGAGCTTAAGAAAACTGACCAGAGCTTAATCGCCTTACTTAGCGATCGCATATTATTATTAGCATCAGAACAGCCTTCTTTAGATGAACAACTGGCTGATGTCGCTCCCCTACTCGCTCAAGCTGGTATTCCTGAGTCTGTTTGGGCGGATTTAGTAAAGAGTTGTCATGCCAGTCTTACCCCTAAATCTGCCACAAATTATGTCATTCCCCGACAAGTTACCATCGTCGGTGGACACGGCAGGATGGGAAGATTATTTAAAGAGCAACTTTCTTTAGTAGGTCACAATGTTAGCGTTCTCGAATATGATGATTGGGAATACGCAGATAAACTGTTAACTCAGGCAGAATTAGTATTAGTAAGCGTTCCTATTGAATATACGGTTGATGTTATCAAGCGAGCAGCAAAATATCTTGCTCCAACTACAGCTTTGTGTGACATCACAAGTATTAAAACACAGCCTACTCAAGCAATGCTCGAATACCATTGCGGCCCCGTTATGGGTTTACATCCAATGTTTGGGCCAAATATCAAATCGTTTTTGGGACAAAAAGTGGTAGTGTGTCGAGGTCGAAATGATGATTCATTTCAATGGTTATTAGATTTTCTGAAAGGTAAAGGTGGTGAATTAATTGTTTGCACGCCTGAAGAACACGATCAAATGATGGTGATTATTCAAGCAACGCAGCATTTCTGTAGATTTAGCCTTGGTGTTTTCTTAGCACAATCAAGAGTGGAGATAGAGCATAGTTTAACAATGTCAACTCCTAACTATCGTCAAGAAATCGATATTGTGAAACGTTTGTTTTCTCAAAATCCCAATTTATGTGTTGATATTATGCTAGCTACTGAAGAAAGGTGTAATGCTATTAGCTTTTTAGCTAAAACTTACAGCCGATTGGCTAGACTAGTGGCTAGAAAGGATAGAGAGGCATTAATTAAAGAGTTTGAAAATACTCAAAGTTTTTTGGAAGGGAAAATTAACAGTTTTCTCCAACCTTTAAATACAACGGCTCAGATGCACACAAATATTAGCATTTGAGGAATAATTCTATTTGAGGGACGAACCGCAAAGGACGCATAGACACGAAGTTGCTTCCCGAAGGGTAGGACGCAAAGGAAGAAAGAAAATTTTGCACATACTCACAAAGAAATGAGATAAAGAAGAAAAACTATGCTGATAGATATCTTTCATGATATCGTTTGCCCTTGGTGCAGAATTGGGAAAAAACATCTGTTTGATGCAGTGGCACAATGGCAAGAACAAGAAGTAAATATCCGATGGCATCCCTTTCTTCTGGATAATACTGTTCCTGCTGAGGGGTACGAATTTCGAAACTTTATGCAAGATAGAAAGGGCATTAAAGTGGAAGAACTGCAACATCTGTTTGATTATACGCAACGCGCAGGTGAGGCGGCTGGAGTTAAGCTAGATTTTGAAAAAATCCGTTTGGCTGTAAATACTAAGCTTTCTCATCAACTAATTGCATTAGCGCCCGCAAACGTAAAAAATGATGTCGTCGAAGCTATTTATAGAGCTTACTTTGAAGAGGGTTTGAATATTGGAGATATTAACGTTATTGTTGCCATCGGTACAGCATACCAGATGAATGCTACCGAATTAAAGTTGCAATTAAACGATCGTAATGTGGTTGATGCCGTTGTTGCTGAATCGGCATTTGCTCGATTAAATGGCATCAACAGCGTGCCGTTTTTCATCATGAATAATCAAGTCAAGGTAAATGGTTCTCACTCGGTAGAGGCATTCCTTGAAGCTTTGAATAGTACTGCACTTTTAGATATACCTGCAAAAATATGATAGTTGACATCAAGCAAAAAAGTAGATTAATTCATCAACGTGTTTCGGTTACTTTTAACTATGAGGTTTACTTCACCCAAAATTTATTTGAGTTGAAAAACCCCACCTTAGCGCAAGTGGTTACAGCAGATGAGGAGACAAAGCCGAAGAAAATAGTTGCGGTGATAGACGCAGGAATATTAAAGTATCAACCGGAATTGGTGAAGCAATTAGTTGCGTATACCAAGTTTTATGGAGAAGTACTAGCGATCGCAGCCGAACCCATGATAATTTCGGGAGGAGAAGCTGCCAAAAACGATCGCGCTTTAGTAGAGCAAATCCAGCAACTCATTGAAACAGCCGGATTATGTCGCCATTCTTATGTGTTAGCGATCGGGGGCGGGGCGATATTGGATTTGGTAGGATATGCTGCTGCAACTGCTCACCGGGGAATTCGCCTGATTCGAGTTCCGACAACGGTGTTAGCACAAAATGATTCTGGGGTTGGGGTAAAAAACGGCATCAATGCCTTTGGTAAAAAGAACTTCCTTGGCACATTTGCGCCACCTTATGCAGTTATAAATGACTCTGCGTTCTTGACAACATTAGACGATCGCGATTGGCGTTCTGGGATTGCAGAAGCCGTCAAAGTGGCGCTGATTAAGGATGCTAACTTTTTTGATTTTATCCACTCTCACAGCAAAGCCCTTGGGTGGCGAGACATGGATGCTATGCAACAGGTTATCTATCGTTGCGCCCAGTTGCACCTAGAACATATTGCCAATAGCGGCGATCCTTTTGAAATGGGTTCGTCTCGTCCCCTAGATTTTGGACATTGGGCGGCTCATAAACTGGAGCATTTGACAAATTATCGTTTGCGTCATGGCGAAGCCGTTGCGATCGGTATTGCTTTGGATAGCACTTATTCTTATTTAGCAGGATTACTTGATTGTTCAGAATGGCAACGAATATTAAATACTTTATCGGCGTTGGGTTTCACGCTGTATGTGCCAGAACTAGCCCAGAAGTTATCACAACTAGAACATCCTGATTGTTTGTTTCGAGGTTTAACTGAATTCCGCGAACACTTGGGTGGAGAATTGACTTTAACGTTGCTACAAGGGATTGGAAAAGCAATTGAAGTTCATGAGGTAAATTTGTTGTTGTATAGGCAAGCAATATCATTATTGCGGGAATTTTAAGATTGTAGAATTAACCCTTTCAAAGTGGGTAAAAATTATCGTTCTCTTTACTCTGTGTCCTCTGCGCCTCTGTGGTTCGATAAATGAATTTTAAACCGCAGAGGCACAGATAACGCTGAGAAATAACAAGATATTTTACAAGTTATGCTGAAGGGATAGATTGAATTTTAAAAGCATAGATATAATACTAAATTTTAAGACAATATCTTACTTTTGATAGAGGCGGATAAACTCAACCAATATTATTAAAAATAACAATAAATAATTAGTACAAAAAGCGAATAAATTGACACCCAATCTAAAAATTATTCAATGTATTATCTGCTTGATATCTAGTACTCTTAAATAAGAAGCAAAAAGTTTTTAATTACATTTTCCCAAATAATCCGCAGATTGAAATAGCTTGATTTGGATTGATATTGAATCATCTAATTTTTTATCTGCCTATAAATAACTACTAATAATCATTAATAGCTTTTGACTAATCACTCTTACAGAGAAATTACCGATGATTTTTAATTCCCGTTCCTATAAAACCCTTGGCGGCGTAATTGTTTCTCGCTCGATCACCGAAGTGAAGATGGACACTGCCCTCGAAGATATTCTGTTTCATTTAAATTCTCAGCGTGGCGGTTTGCTAAGAAGCAGCTACGAATATCCAGGCAGATATAAAAGATGGGCGATCGGATTTGTCAATCCACCATTGGAATTAACTACACAGGAAAATGCTTTCAATTTGATAGCGTTGAATGAACGCGGTCAAGTACTTCTACCATTGCTATTAGAGTGTTTATCCAACTCAATCCAACTTGAGAAAGTTACCCTAGACAATAACAATATTGTCGGCTTTGTTAAATCTAGTAAGAGATTATTCACTGAAGAAGAACGCAGTAAACAACCTTCAGCATTTACAGTTGTCCGCGAAATTCTACATACTTTCTCTAGCCCAGAAGATGAGCATTTAGGATTGTATGGGGCTTTTGGTTATGACTTAGTTTTTCAGTTTGAACCAATTACCCAACGTCTAGAACGTCCTACAGATCAGCGTGATTTGGTGCTTTATCTCCCTGATGAATTGATAGTTGTTGATTACTATCAACAACGCGCATTTCGTCTACAATATGAGTTTGAAACAGCGCACGGCAATACAAAAAATCTGCCTCGAACAGGTGAGTCTCTTGATTATCGCGGAAAACATCTTACCCCTAATCAAACTGCTGACCATAAAGTAGGCGAATATGCCAAAAAAGTTGAGTCTGCACTCGATTATTTCCGCCGAGGCGATTTATTTGAAGTTGTTCCTAGCCAAAATTTTTTTGAAGGCTATGAAGATGAACCCAGCAAACTATTTGAAACTTTAAAGGATATAAATCCTAGTCCTTATGGGTTTATTTTTAACTTAGGTGGAGAATATTTAATTGGCGCATCTCCAGAAATGTTTGTGCGAGTTGAAGGGAAGCGGGTAGAAACTTGTCCCATTAGTGGCACTATTAGCCGGGGACTAGATGCTCTTGACGATGCAGTGCAAATTCGTCATTTACTCAACTCGCATAAAGATGAAGCTGAGTTGACCATGTGTACTGATGTCGATCGCAATGACAAATCTCGAATCTGTGAACCTGGTTCAGTACAAGTGATTGGTCGTCGCCAAATTGAATTATACAGCCATTTAATTCATACAGTAGATCATGTTGAAGGGACACTGCGATCGCAATTTGATGCTTTAGATGCCTTTCTTTCCCACACTTGGGCGGTTACAGTCACCGGCGCACCCAAAAAAGCCGCAATAGATTTTATTGAACAGCACGAACGTAGCGCCCGACGTTGGTATGGTGGAGCAGTCGGTTATTTAAATTTCAATGGGAATTTGAATACTGGCTTAATTCTGCGGACAATCCGATTAAAAGACTGCATCGCCGAAGTCCGAGTTGGTGCGACTGTCCTTTATGACTCCATACCCCAAGCAGAAGAACAAGAAACAATCACCAAAGCTGCTGCTTTATTTGAAACAATTCGCCGTGTTAAGCAAAGCAGTTACAAAATTGATGAATCCAGTTCTCGAAAATCAGCTAAAATCCTCCCTTGTGCGGCAACTGGCAAACGCATCTTACTAATAGATTATGAAGACTCTTTTGTTCATACATTAGCTAATTACATTCGCCAAACTGGTGCAAGCGTCACCACATTACGTCATGGTTTCTCAGAATCGCTATTCGATACAGAACGCCCTGACTTAGTTGTTTTATCTCCTGGGCCTGGTAGACCAAGTGATTTTCGGGTTCCCCAGACTGTCGGGGCGCTTCTTCATCGCAAAATTCCCATTTTTGGAGTTTGTCTAGGGCTACAAAGCATTGTTGAAGCTTTTGATGGACAATTGGGAGTTCTCAACTATCCTCAACATGGGAAATCTTCACGGATTTTCGTTACTGATTCCGATTCCGTTACCTTCAAGAATTTACCAGAATCCTTTACCGTGGGTAGATATCACTCATTATTTGCTCTCCCGCAGTATTTACCGAAAGAACTGAAAGTGACAGCGATTTCTGATGACAACGTAATTATGGGCATTGAACATCAGACACTTCCCATCGCCGCCGTTCAGTTTCATCCAGAATCAATCATGACTTTAGCGGGAGAAGTTGGTCTGGAAATCATTAAAAATGTGGTGCGTGCATATACGCACATCGAAGAGTCATTAGTCATTGGTCATTAGTCATTTGTCATTTGTCATTTGTCATTTGACATTTGTCATTCTCCCTGCCCTCTGCTCCCTGTTAACAGATTATGACTAACCAAGTTACCGCTTCTCGCCATATTCTTGAAGAGATTGTGTTGCATAAAAGGCAAGAAGTTGCACAAATGCAACAGGAATTTCCTTTAGCTTCTTTGCAACAGCAGTTAATTACGGCTCCAAGTGTCCGAAATTTCTTAGCTGCTTTACAACAAAATCCCAACCAACCTAGCTTAATTGCTGAGGTAAAAAAGGCATCACCCAGCCGTGGGATTATTCGGGCTGATTTTGACCCAGTAGCGATCGCTCAAGCTTATGAACGAGGTGGTGCAGCTTGTCTATCAGTCCTCACCGATCATAAGTTTTTTCAGGGCAGTTTTGACAATCTGCGTAATGTGCGATCGCACGTTGCATTACCCCTACTGTGCAAAGAATTCATCATTGACCCCTATCAAATCTATCTAGCACGGACAGCAGGCGCAGATGCAGTTTTGTTGATTGCTGCTATTTTATCAAACCAAGAACTGCAAAACTTTTTGCAAGTAATTCATGATTTGGGCATGAATGCACTGGTAGAAGTCCATACATTGGCTGAACTGGATAGAGTTCTTAAGCTTGATGACTTACATTTAGTAGGAATCAACAATCGCAATCTAGAAGATTTTACGGTTGATTTAGGAATAACCCAGCAACTTTTAGCACAGCGTCAGCAATATTTGCAAAGCTTGGATATCACTGTCGTCAGTGAATCTGGACTGTATACACCTGCTGATTTATCTCTTGTCGCTGAAGCTGGTGTGCGTGCGGTTCTGGTTGGAGAATCTTTAGTTAAACAAAGCGATGTAGAAAAAGCTACGCGGAGTCTTTTAAGGCTTTCTTAGAATACAAACCTAACCCCCAGCCCCTTAAGAGCTAGCGTTGGGGAGTAAGATTCAAAGCCTCTCTCCTAAAAGGAGAGAGGTTTGGAGAGAGGTCAAAATGTATTGCATCCAAGCGAGAAGCGCTATATTAATACTTCAAAAAATGAAGCTCTAATACTCGACAACGGAGCTAAAAGACTCGCCGACGGAGATAAAAGACTCGTTCACGAGTATCAAAGACTCGCTGACGGAGATAAAAGACTCGTTAACGGAGATAAAAGACTCGTTCACGAGTATCAAAGACTCGCTGACGGAGATAAAAGGCTCATTCACGAGTATCAAAGACTCGCTGACGGAGATAAAAGACTCATTCACGAGTATCAAAGACTCGTTAACGGAGCTAAAAGACTCAACAACAACAAATATAGCGTGGGTATCACTAATTCCTAAATGTTGATTTTTCCAGAATTATTAACTAATCATCAACTATTTTTCAAAATGACTTCTATCTCTGATTCCTTTCAAACTTTACGCGCTCGCCAACAGTGTGCTTTAATCCCCTTTATCACAGCAGGCGATCCTAACTTAGAAACCACTGCCCAAGCTTTACGTATCTTAGATCGCAACGGCGCTGACTTCATCGAGTTGGGCATTCCCTACTCCGATCCTCTTGCAGATGGGCCTGTAATTCAAGCAGCAGCAACTCGCGCTTTGCAAAAAGGCACGAAATTAGAACAAGTATTAGAGATGTTGGAAGCTGTAACTCCCACCCTGAAAGCACCGATAATTCTATTTACTTACTACAATCCTATTTTGCACCGGGGTATTAAGACATTTTTGGCCCAAATTGCTGCTGTTGGGGTGCAAGGCTTAGTAGTGCCAGACTTACCCTTAGAAGAAGCAGAAGAATTAATCCAGACTGCTGCATCTTTTGGGATTGAAGTAATTTTACTCGTAGCTCCTACCAGTTCTAAAGATAGAATTTTAGCGATCGCTCGTCAATCTCAAGGTTTTATCTACCTGGTAAGTGTTACAGGCGTTACAGGTATCCGCGCTCAAATCCAAGACCGCGTAAAAGATTTAATTACCGACTTGCGAAGCGTCACCGATAAACCCATCGGCGTTGGTTTTGGTATTTCCGGGCCAGAACAAGCGCATCAAGTAAGGGAATGGGGAGCAGATGCGGTGATTGTTGGTAGTGCCTTTGTCAAACGGTTAGCCGAAGGTAGCCCAACCGAAAGATTACAAGCTGTAGAAAAGCTTTGTCGGGAACTGAAAGCAGCAATTACTCCAGTATCCCTGCAAAAACGCTAAGTAAAAAAGCTTTCTCTTCTCTCTGCGTCCTTGGCGTCTTGGCGGTTCGATGGAAGAATAACGAACCGCCAAGACGCCAAGGACGCCAAGAAGGAAATACAAAGCGAATCTTGACTGTAGTGCAAGTTTTCAAAAATATATTTGAACGTAAAAGGATTTTAACCAGTGGTAAGCATACAAGACATCAAGACTGCAACTGTCCAACCAGATTCTTTGGGCAGATTTGGAAGATTTGGCGGTAAATACGTCCCCGAAACCTTAATGCCTGCATTAAGTGAGTTAGAAGCAGCATTTCAAAAATATCGCAACGAGCCGAGTTTCCAAGCAGAACTGCAAAACCTACTGCGCGATTACGTCGGACGACCCAGCCCATTATATTTTGCTGAACGCCTGACAACAAACTACGCTAGACCAGATGGCACGGGGCCACAAATTTATTTAAAGCGTGAGGATTTAAATCATACAGGCGCTCACAAAATTAATAATGCTTTAGCTCAAGTTTTGCTAGCTAAACGCATGGGTAAGCAACGGATTATTGCCGAGACAGGCGCAGGACAACACGGTGTAGCCACTGCAACTGTATGTGCTAGGTTTGGTTTGAAATGCGTGATTTACATGGGCATCCACGATATGGAACGCCAATCGCTGAATGTGTTCCGCATGAAATTAATGGGTGCAGAAGTTCGTCCAGTAGAGGCGGGTACGGGAACTCTCAAAGATGCAACTTCCGAAGCAATTCGGGATTGGGTGACAAATGTAGAAACAACCCATTACATCCTTGGTTCTGTTGCCGGGCCTCATCCTTACCCGATGATTGTCCGTGACTTCCACGCGGTAATTGGTGTAGAAACTCGCGCTCAATCCCAGGAGAAATGGGGAGGATTACCAGATATTTTACTGGCTTGTGTGGGTGGAGGTTCCAATGCGATCGGCTTATTCAATGAATTTGTCCATGAATCTTCGGTACGTCTAATTGGAGTGGAAGCGGCGGGTGAAGGTGTAGATACAGAAAAACACGCTGCTACCTTGACAAAGGGAAGAATAGGTGTATTGCATGGTGCAATGAGTTATTTACTGCAAGATGATGATGGTCAAGTCATCGAAGCTCATTCCATAAGTGCCGGATTAGATTATCCCGGCGTTGGCCCAGAGCATAGTTATTTAAAGGATCTTGGTCGCGCTGAATATTACAGTGTGACTGATAAACAGGCGTTAGAAGCATTTCAAAGACTTTCGCAACTAGAGGGAATTATCCCAGCTTTGGAAACTGCTCATGCGATCGCATATCTCGAAACCCTTTGTCCTCAATTAAAAGGCAATCCCCGCATCGTCATCAATTGCTCTGGTAGAGGTGACAAAGATGTACAAACCGTCGCCAAAGTTCTGATTCCTTAATTTGTCATTTGTCATTTGTCCTTCGTAAATGACCAATGACCCATGCCCCATGCAATACGGTTCGGATAAGATCCCCCCGCCTGTGGCGACCCCCTTAAAAAGGGGGTAAACGAGGAAATTAGCCCCCCTTTTTAAGGGGGGTTGGGGGGATCTTCGCAGGGTAAACAAGCTAACCGAACCGTATTGATACCCCATGCCCAATGCCCAATGCCCAATAAATATGATAGCTGTAACTAAAACCTCACTTGACAACATCCCCGTCACTTCTGAGTTCTACAACTGGCCAGCTTTATTACAACAGTTGTTAAATCGGCAATCGTTGACGGTTTCCCAAGCTAAAGATTTGATGCAAGGTTGGCTCACAGATGCCATTCCCCATGTCCTATCAGGAGCGATTTTAAGCGCCATTCAAGCTAAAGGCGTATCAGCACAAGAATTAGTAGGCATGGCCAGTGTCTTACAATCCCAATCCCCAGTACCCACTACCCAGTACCCAGACCCCCTAATTGATACCTGCGGAACTGGTGGAGATGGTGCTTCTACCTTTAATATTTCCACTGCTGTCGCCTTTGTTGCTGCCGCCGCCGGGGTAAAAGTTGCTAAACATGGAAATCGTTCGGCATCTAGCAAGACTGGTTCAGCTGATGTCCTGGAAGCTTTGGGGATAAATCTCAACGCCACTCCTGAGAAAGTGCAAGCCGCAGTGGGTGACGTGGGAATTACCTTTTTGTTTGCTCCGGGTTGGCATCCTGCACTCAAAGCGATCGCTAATTTGCGAAAAACTTTGAAAGTGCGGACTGTTTTTAACTTACTCGGCCCGCTAGTAAATCCCATGCGACCAACGGGGCAGATTATTGGTGTGAACGATCCGCTTCTACTAGAGGAGATTGTGCAAGCTTTATCGCAATTGGGATGTCAACAAGCGATCGCACTTCACGGACGCGAACGTTTAGATGAAGCTGGTTTAGCAGATGTCACCGATTTAGCTGTACTCCAAGATAAAAAGGTGCGTTCTCTAACGCTGAACCCTCAAGAACTTGGTTTGAATTTTGCCCCAACTGCTGCATTGCACGGTGGAGATGTCCAAGAAAATGCCGAAATCTTGAAGGCAGTTCTCCAAGGTAAAGGCACGCAAGCGCAACAGGATGTTGTCGCTTTAAATACAGCCCTGGCACTCCAAGTTGGTGAAGCCATTCATGGGGAAACGGATATTTTAGCCGGTTGCGTCAAAGGTATTGCCCTTGCGAAGGAAATTCTGCAAAGCGGCGCGGCTTGGACAAAACTAGAACAACTTGCTGAATTTTTGCACTAGACGAACCTCTCTCCGTTTCCGGTGTACACACAAGTCGAATTACCCCCCTTAATCCCCCCTTATAAAGGGGGGAAAAAAGAAATCTAGTTCCCTCCCCTTTATAAGGCTACGGTGTACACACAAGTCTTCTAAAGTTGCACCACAAGCTTTTGATCCCCCCAACCCCCCTTTTAAGGGGGGCAAAAAGCTCTCAAAGTCCCCCTTTTTAAGGGGGATTTAGGGGGATCTACGACGATTTTGGTTTTCTAGAAAGATGTGTGTACACCGTAGCCTTTATAAGGGGAGGGTTAGGGTGGGGTAAAACCCTAGTTAATCTAGCTATTTCAGACTTGTGTTTACACCGTAGCCGAAACGGAGAGGGGTCAATATATTACACCCAATAACTTACACAAGGAAAAACAGATGATTATTATACTTAAAAATGGTACACCTACTGAGGAAATTACCCGCATCAGCGAAGAACTGAGTGAAACTTGGAAAGTCACCGTAGAAAAAAGTGTTGGAACTCATAAAGTTGTACTAGGGCTAATTGGTGATACCACTAGCATCGATAAATTACAGGTTCAAGAGTACAGCCCTTGGATTGAGCAAGTATTACGAGTGCAACAACCTTTCAAACGGGTAAGCCGAGAATTCCGACATGGAGAAGCCAGCGAGGTTGTCGTACCTACACCCAACGGTGATGTCTATTTTGGCGAACATCATCCGATTGTGGTGGTAGCTGGGCCTTGTTCCGTTGAGAACGAAGCGATGATTGTCGAAACCGCAAAGCGCGTAAAGGCAGCAGGAGCGCAATTTCTCCGTGGCGGAGCCTACAAACCCCGCACTTCACCTTATGCCTTTCAAGGTTATGGTGAAAGCGCTTTAGATTTATTAGCAGCAGCACGGGAAGCTACTGGTTTGGGTATCGTCACAGAATTGATGGATGCTGCGGATTTATCAGCAGTGGCGAGAGTCGCTGACATAATCCAAATCGGAGCGCGGAATATGCACAACTTTTCGCTGCTGAAAAAGGTAGGCGCTCAAGATAAACCAGTGCTGCTCAAGCGCGGGATGTCTGCCACAATTGACGAGTGGCTGATGGCAGCAGAATATATTTTGGCATCAGGCAATCCAAATGTAATTCTTTGTGAGCGGGGAATCAGAACTTTTGATGGTAAATATGCCCGGAATACTTTAGATTTATCTGTGCTTCCGGTATTGCGATCGCTGACCCATTTACCGATTATGATCGATCCTAGTCATGGTACTGGTAGGTCAGAATATGTGCCATCGATGGCAATGGCTGCGATCGCAGCTGGTACAGATGCCTTGATGATTGAAGTTCACCCCAATCCCGCAAAAGCTTTATCTGACGGGCCGCAATCTCTCACCCCTGATAAATTTGACCGCTTAGTTCAAGAAATGTCAATTATTGGCAAAGTAGTTGATCGCTGGTCTACACCCGCATTTAATAGCATTAAGGACAACCGTATTCTCTTCGCGCCAAAAGTATCAAACTAGACAGAGTGTAATCTCAGCTAATTTTTTGTGAATGGCTAAACCCGATCAACAGATTTTTTAAAAAAAAGAATCCGTTGGTCGGGTTTTCATCAGCACGAAAGACTGATTATTGTAGAGACGGCGATTCATCGCGTCTCTTGCCTTAACCATAATGATTTTTATTACTTAGGATAGTTCCGAGTTAAATCAAATTGTATTTAAAATTACAGGTAATGAAAAACTAGATTTATGGGAAATTAATTTCCCCTGCTACCAAGGAGTAATAATGATTTTAAGTCAATATCAACGTGTTGTAGGCGTATTTACTCATCGTCGAGATGCAGAACAGGCGCTACATGAGTTGAGAGATTCTGGCTTGGCGATGGAAAAAGTATCGGTAATTGTCCAGAATGCAGACCGCAATCATCAGATTACCGATGATGAAATTAAAGAGCGCACTGGTGATAAAGCCGACGAAGGTGCAACAGTAGGAGGGCTTTCAGGGGGCGCTGTTGGTGGGTTGACCGGTTTATTAGTAGGTCTTGGTACTTTAGCAATCCCTGGAGTTGGGCCAATAATGCTGGCTGGCGCAGCTGCAACTGCTTTGGTTACAACCCTTGTTGGTGCAAGTATTGGTGCTGCTACTGGCACTTTTGCTGGTGCGCTAGTTGGCTGGGGAATATCAGAAGAACAAGCTAGATCATATAACGAGCGAGTAGAGCATGGACACTATTTCATAATCGTGGATTGTACATCTTTTGAAATTGCTAAAGTAGAGGCAATTCTACACCGTTGGGGTATTGAAGAGTTTGGCATTTACGAGCCTCTAAGTAGTGAAAAATTACCTACAAATTATCTGACCACAACAAATTCCGCTACTACCATTCCTAATAAAAGTGGGATTTTGAGCAAATATGCTATTAGTTGTTTTGATAATATAGATAATGCTAAAGCCGCAATTGACGATATGTATTTTGCAGGATTTTCAGCAAATCAGATTTCCTTAGTTTGCAAAGATTTCTCTCAATTGATTGGCTCAACTGATATTAATTTAAGTGAGCGCTTTGACGCGATGAGGCTAGGAATAGCAGATGATTGGGCACGCTTTTACAACGAGCAAATTGAGCAAGGAAATTATATACTCATTATTAGCGGTACAGACAATGAACTTGAACAGGCTAGCTTTATTGTAGGCAATTATGGAATTCAGGAATTTCAGATTTATGACCCAATGTTAATCCGTTCTTGACAACTAGCACTGGAAATTTTAATAATTTTGTTAGAACAAACAAATATATAGCAATACTTTCAAAATTCTCCAGTCTTGAGCTGTATCTGTTGCAGCTTATAACTTTAGTCGAGAACCAAGTATTTCAAGCGTGTCACAAGAGAAAATACTCTTTATTAATATTCAGCCCGGAAACCGGGCGAATATGTAACAAAGCAATTGTGCAAACTAAATTAATTCATCTAAATTTCTGAAGAGATTTAGATAAAGTAATTAATAGCCTTCTATCGTATAACCAGCAGATTGAACGATCTGTTTAATCGACTCTTCAGAAGCCGCAGCATCTACAGTTACAGTTTTATCATCAACATTCACATCTACTTTGGCATCAGATTCCATCGTCAAAATAGATTTAGTTATTTTCTTGGCGCACTCATCACCTTTAATATCTGGAACTTTCAATTTAATTGCCATTACTTACCTCAGTTCATCAACTTTTATTTCTATTTCATCAAAATAATAACGGTTGAGACAAGGAATAAACATCTTACTAGAGTCAGGGAATTGAGCATCCCTAGGATAGTAATAAATAATAGCTAGACTTAAATTATTAGTTGTTGGATGGCTAATCCATCTGGTTTTTGGTAGATGCCCTTGTCCAATTTGTTGTGTGAAGAAAGTAACTCTGGCAATTTAGTTGAAAAAGGATAAGATATCGAGCTACCTATTTTTTTTGAGTTCGTGCATACTTCTCACAACCTTTGTTACTAGATTTCTGGGTGTAAATCTGACGCTTTCGGTCAATATTTTATTTCTCATCCCAGGAACAACAACAGTTTTATTTTTCATTAAACCCCGATAACCAATCTTAGCAACGGTTTCCGTGTCCATCATTCTGTTAACATTAGCAATTTTAGAATCTTCCATTGCAGCAGTTTGTTGGAATTCTGATGCTGTTGGGCCAGGACAAAGAACAGTCACGCTAACACCAGTACCCTCTAATTCATTAGCGATCGCTTCTGAAAATGATAAGACATAGGCTTTAGTAGCAAAATAAACTGCCATTAGAGGCCCCGGTTGAAAAGCTGCTGCTGAGGCCACATTTAATATTTTTCCATAGTCTTGCTCGACCATATCCTTGAGAAATAACTTTGTTAAATGAGTCAATGTCACCATATTGACCTGGAGCATTTGCAGTTCAATACTGAGGTCTGTTTCGCTAAATGCTCCATAAGTACCAAAGCCAGCATTGTTAACCAGCACATCAATTTTGATCGATTCTTGCTGGAGTTCTCTAAAAATTTCTTCTGGGGATGTTGGGATAGATAAGTCCTTAGCCAAAATTTTCACAAAAATATCAAACTTTTGCGGAAATTCATTTATGATTTCTGTAAGTTTTTGTTCATTCTTATCCACTAATACCAGATTATAACCATGACGGGCAAAAATTTGGGTTAATTGATAGCCTATCCCACTAGCCGCTCCTGTAATTAGAGCAGTTTTTTTTTGCCGACTTTCAGATGTTTTATTCATGCTAGAAAAATGGCGAATGTGAGTTAATTAATTTAAGTTCTATAAAAATAGCTACAACAATATATAATGTTTGCTGTAGCTATTTTTATGCAGACAATAAATGATGCTATCTACCTGAAACGAGTATGCTTCAATCAAGCATAATAGACACAAATATAAAAATCTGTATCTATATAAACAAGAGCAAAAATATTTAATATGTCATTAATGTCACAACCTAATTCCGTTACTATAACTGATGTGCAAGCAGCACAAGAGCGAATTTTGGGAATTGCCCATCGCACGCCAGTGCTAACTTCTAGAATGGTTAACGATCGCACCAATAGCCAAGTATTATTTAAATGCGAAAACTTTCAACGCACCGGGGCATTTAAATTTAGAGGGGCGTACAATGCCTTAGCGCAACTATCGGTAGCCCAAAAACAAACAGGCGTTATCACCTATTCATCAGGAAATCATGCTCAAGCGATCGCTCTAGCTGGAAAACTCCTCAATATTCCCACCACTATTGTCATGCCTGATGATGCACCCATTGTCAAACAAACTGCTACCCGTGGCTATGGTGCAGAGATAATTTTATACAATCGCCAAGAAACAAACCGAGAAGAATTAGCCCAAAATTTAGCAGATGAGCGCTCTTTGACACTGATTCCCCCTTACGATCATCCCCATGTAGTCGCTGGACAAGGAACAACTGCTTTAGAACTGATCCAAGAAGTTGGTGAATTGGACTTGCTATTAGTTTGTTGTGGCGGTGGCGGATTACTTTCAGGATGTGCGATCGCAGCTAAAGCACTTTTACCCAATTGTAAAGTAATCGGGGTAGAACCAGCACTTGCCGACGATGCTACCCGCTCTTTTCACACCAAAACCCTGCAAACTGTCAAGAATCCTGATACCATCGCCGATGGTGCGCGGACTCCTAGCCTTGGTAAAATTACTTTCCCCTTAGTGCTGCATTACGTCGATGATATGGTGACGGTATCTGAAGAAGCAATTCTTCGCACCATGTTTTTCTTATGGGAACGTCTGAAAATTGTAGTTGAACCCACCGGAGTACTTGCAGCCGCAGCCTTACTTGAAGGTGTGGTGACAGCAGCAGAGTCGAGGATTGGTGTCATCATCAGTGGTGGAAATGTCGATTTGGCGCAAGTTGGTAAATTGTTTTCTGGTTGATTTTGACACTCCCACCCTTTGAAGGAATGGGATTGTCAGGGTGGTAGTTTAATACTGAATTATTGATAGGCTATGACAACAATCCCAGCAAAGATCAAACTTACTGCAATAACTTGGTTGAATGTCAAAGTTTCTTTAAATAGCCAATAGGAAATAAAAGTAACTAAAATAAATCCAATTCCTTGAGATGTTGGTACTACTATAGAAATTGGAAGTTTATCTAGTGCCTTGGCGAATAAAAGTAACCCTATACAGTAAGCAATCAAACCAGCAATAAACCAAGGAGAAGTGATGGTTACAATAAAACTACTAGAATTATTACTTGCTAAACGTGACTGCTTTATTAGAATATTGCCAAGACAATTGCAGAAAGCAGATATAGTAACAATTAACCAAGGTAATTGTGAAAAATGAAGCATTATTAATTTCATAGTTTCAAGAAAATTTTATAACCCAGACACAAAAAATAACCTCTGTTATTCTCTTCAGTAAATTAGTTGCAATTTTAACCATCAATTTTTATAAAAAATATTAATGTTTTTATAAGTAGTAATCCTAAAGATTTAATTCAAAAAAAACTACATTAATGCAACTTCTAACTCAAAAAAAAAAGACATAATCGCTAGAATTACGTCTTTTTTACTCAATAAAAATACTTGATTTTTTATATAAAAACAGCTAAAAATTTAAATATTAGCATCATCCATTGAGAAATATGGTCACATTAAGTGTGGTTTATTTACTCTGAGATTTTTAGTTTCTACTGCTTAGTTATAGTAGTTGAAAACGATTTAATTGGGTAAACCCCATTTCTGACAGACAGATTTAACAATATTAAATAGCATCTCAGGTATTAGTTTTGTAGAGATTTTTCATAGCATAGCTAGTAGAAATCGAATGTCTATTCAACATCAGAATATTCACTAATCTAAGATTTGTCAGGCATTATTTCTAAGTATTTGCGCTTTCACTGACACAATATTGAATATCTACACTTATCGAAATCCAATGATAAACATTAGTTCTGCATCCGAACTTACTTCTTCATCTGATTACTTCAAATATTTACCCGAAATCGAAACTGAAAACTATATCCTAAAGCTTGCTTCAAACAAAGACGAATTAGAATCAATTTTCAGGTTGCGCTTTCAAGTTTTTAATATTGAACTAGGGGTAGGATACTCTATTTCTCACTTGACTCAGATGGATCAAGACGACTTTGATGCAGTTTTTGATCATTTAATCATTATTTGCAAACAAACCAATCAAATAGTTGGAAGTTGTCGACTACAAACTTATAATATAGCATCTAAAAACTTAGGTTTTTACTCTGCTAAGTACTTTAATATTAATGTAATTACCGATTCAGTGCTTCAATTAAGTGTGGAACTTGGACGTGTATGCATAGTAAAGAAATATCGTAGTCTTAAAACATTTGTATTGCTTTGGCAAGGAGTTAATAATTATTTATCTTTTACCAAAAGTAAATATCTTCTTGGTTGTGTATCATTACCAACACAAGATCCTTTAGTAGCTTGCTGTGCTTACAATTATTTTCAACAAAATGCACTTATGCATCCAAATATTTTGGTTTATCCCAATTCACAATCTTTCTTAGAAGTTTCTGAATCACATCTAGATCCATCTAACCTTGAGATTCCTAATATTCTAAAAATATATTTAGCTAGTGGTGCTAAAGTATGTAGTCTTCCAGCTATTAATAAGCAGTTTGGCATTGATTTCTTAGTCATATTTGATAGCGTACAATTTGGGGTTTAGCCGCACTACGCGCAAAAAAACCAAAAATCTGATCTATAAGAATCCGCTTTGATTTTTGTTCGCACAGCGTAGCGTAGCCATATTTACTTGCGTGGGAAGGCAAGAGGCAAGAGGCAAGCAATACTTTTCGTTTAAACCCAATAATTTCTCTTTTGGTCTGGGGAAAGGTTAAAGGGCAATGGGGAAAGGGAAATTCAAACCCTTTCTCTTTCCCCTTTCCCCCTCAACCGAAAAGTATTGAATAGGCAATAGGCAATAGGAAAGAAGCGCAATCAAATATAAGTCTTATAGCAGAATAGTGTTAATTGTCACCTTACTTGGGTTTCCTCGATATTTTTAATTCTTCTGGGGAGTCACCTCAGCACTAGGCGTAGGTGTCGGTTCAGGTGTGGGGGTTTCTGTGGGAGTTGGTGTTGGTGTTGGTTCAGGCGTGGATGTTTCCGTGGGTGTAGAGGTTGGTGTAGGTGTTGGCGATGGGGGAGGAGTGGGATTTTCTGCTGTAACGGTGAGTTCATAGTCTACTGGTTTCGATGCTGTGGAAACCACGACAAACTCGTAAAATCCGTTTTCTGGTAATTTAGTTGATAAACTACGCTTGGTAGAATCTTCTAAGAATTGGATTTTGCCAGAGGGTGAATAGACTGATAACAAAACTTGGGAATTTGCTTGTAGTTTCAATTCCAGAGATTGATTTTTAGCAAGTCCAGCAATAAATACTTTGCCACTACCAGGTTGAAGATTACCACTGACTGTTTTGCCAGTAGCACCTGGATCAAAGACAAGTTTCTGGAAAGCGCTACCGGATAGGATCGCACTGAGTTTATCGCTAACAAAACCGTACCAAACTTGTCCAATGGGCTGATCTCGGAAATCTTTACCACGTTGTTCAGAGAATACGCTTAAAAATGCAGCGTCTCCCAAATCATACAAAGAACGACTACCAACGTTGATTTTGTTGACTTCCACTTTCCAGCGATCGCGTTCAGCGCTTGTATAAGTTCCCAGTTGTCGGCGGGTATTGGAACTCAGGGGTGCTAGTTTTTCCAGTAATTCTGACGCTGTTTTATCCCATTCTGCGCGCAAACCTTCATCTTCAGTCCCATCGCTGAGAGTGCGCCCTTTTACACTGGGGTTTCTGTCCCAAAAAACTTGATTCACCAAGTTCACATAGAAGTTAGAGTTAATCCCCAACTGTTGACGGCGATCGTTTAATTTTTCTTTACGCTGCCGTTCTGCTGGTGAATATTGCGCTAAAGGATCAGTTGGTTGGTTACTGGTTGGAGTCGGGCTGGCTGTGGGAGTTGGTTGAACTTCCCCGATATCGTTGCGGCTGCTATTCACTCCCCACCAAATTAATCCAACACTACCAGCTACCGCCGCCGCTACTAAGAAAGTTTTTGTTGGTGTCCACCAAGAGGGAGAGGGGGGAGGTGAGAAGGATGGGGGAGGCGGGGAGACGGCGACAGTGGCGGATGTGGGTTGTGGTGGAGTGGGATATTGAGTTGGGGGAAAGTTAGCTGGGGGCGGGTTGAGGGCTTCGATTACTTGACGAACTGATTGATAGCGATCGCTTGGTCTGGCAGATAGCATTTTATCTAATACCTGTGCCAAAATCGGACTCACGTTTACTTCTCGTCGCCACTGCCAGGTAAGATTATAGGTATCAATTAATTCTTGTGGCTGTTTCCCTGTCAGTAAAACCAACATTGTTGCAGCCAAAGCATATAAGTCGCTGTGGGGAGATACTAACCCAGTTTGCATCTGTTCTGGGGGTGCAAATCCTACCTTACCTAATAGGGTTGGTGATGGGGAAGATGCAACCATACCGGGTTGGTAATATTCGGAAGCTACGGTTGCTACTACTTGTTTGACACCGCCAAAATCAATTAAAACTGGCAGTTTGTCAACAGTACGAAGCATTAAGTTATCTGGAGAAATATCTCGATGAATTACTCCCAGTGAGTGGATGTATTCCAACACTGGCAAAATTTGCTGCAACAATTGGCGTACTTCTGCCTCTGTAAAGCGCAAACCCTGCTGTAACCGCGCATTTAACAAAGAATTGTAAGTTTCCCCTTCTACATAATCTTGTACCAAAAACAGATATTCTTTGCCCCCTAAGTTTAGCCGCAGCAGTTCCCGGAAGCGGGGAATTTGCGGATGTTGCAGTTTATAGAGAACACTCGCTTCTCTCTCAAACAGTTCTTCTGCTTTTTGAACAACGTAAGCGGTTTGAACTTGAGGGGAAAATTCTTTTAAAACACAAAGTTCGCGGAAACGGTTGACATCTTCGGCTAAATAAGTGCGTCCAAAGCCACCTTGGCCAATTTGACGCACAATTACATAGCGATCGCCTAAAGTTAGTCCCGGTTGGATACTATAACTCATGGGCGCACCCGACAATTTTTCACCACACTGGAGACAAAAGCGACTACCTGGGGAATTTTCATGTCCTTTATAACAATATATTTTGGTCATTTGTCATTTGTCATTTGTCATTTGTCATTGGTCATTTGTCATTAGTTATTTGTGACTCTTCCCCAGTCACCAGTCCCCAGTCCCCAGTCACCAGTCCCCTTACTTGCCAGATTGTAGTTTACTGACTTGATCGGCAGCGATCGCATACCAAATTTGACCGAAGGTCTTTTGATTCAGTTTCCCACGCTCCTGACCAGGAAACAACCGATCAAATTTTTCATTTGTGTCTTTGTTCAGTTGCTCAAGTGTATAGTTCCCCAATTGGCCGGATCGCACTTGTCGTCTCCATGTATCGTAATCTTTTTGACTATATTTACCTAATTTTTGACGAGCTTCTGTACTGAGCTTTGCCTGTTCTATTTTATTCAATAAATCGTCAGCGATACCAGACCATTCATCTCGTAAACCAGCGTCTTCAGGTTTAGATGTCAGGCTACGTCCCTTTAATTCTGGTTTTTTTGTATAAAATAAATCATCTACGAAGGGAATAAAAAATCCTTCAGTAATTTCTAGCTGTTGGCGACGACTGATAATTTCTTGGAGATTAGGATTTTTTCCTTTTTCGCCACCTGGTTTACCGCTTGGGAACTGGGGAATTTGCGGTAATGAAATTGATGGGATGGTAATTGAAGATACGCTCCGAATGACTGCATTTACTACCCCCCAAGCACCTGCGCCGGTTAAGACAACTAAAGCTGTTCCCCCTAAACTCATCATAAAAGGACGAATCCAAAGAGGGAAGGATATCGGTTTAGCGATTGCTTGCGTTCTGTTCTGGAATCTACTCACAATAGCGCTGGCGCGTTGTCTTCCCGGAGCAACTACCATCGTCTTAATCTTGGTGGTAATCGAATTGCCAGTTGATTTAATCGCACTTGACGATGGTAAATCTTTGAGGATTTGCTCGGCTCGTTGATAGCGATCGCTAGGTTTATAAGCTACCATCTTTTTTAACACCGCTTCCAGTTTGGGACTAACTCGGATTTGTTTTCCCCAACCCCAAATTCCCTGGTAGCTGTCGTATAATTTTTGCGGTTCTTGCCCTGTAAGCAACACCAATGACGTAACCGCCAAAGAGTATAAATCACTACTAAAAAATGCTTTCCCTTGCCGTAGCTGCTCTTCTGGAGCGTAGCCTTTTTTACCCAGCAAAGTATTATTCCCAACCAACTTAGTCTGCCAAAAACCTTGAGAAGCAGGCAATTGCTTGACACCACCAAAATCAATCAGCACGGGTAGATTATCAGAACGCCGCCAAATTAAATTATCAGGAGAGATATCACGGTGAACAACATCTTGTGAGTGGATGTAGGCTAATACAGGTAAAATCTGTTGCATTAGGGTGATTACTTCCTCTTCACTGAAAGTTTTGCCTTGGCTCTCGCGTTGTTCTAATAATTGGTAGTAATTGTCACCATCCACATAATCTTGTACTAGAAAGAAAAAATCTTTAGTGCCTATTTTCACTTGTAGCGAGGCGTGAAAACGCGGAATCTGTGGATGCTGGAGTTTTTTCAGAACATTGGCTTCTCGCTCAAATAACTCTTTAGCTTTTTGTAAATCTTGATGTTCTTGTACTTGGGGTGCAAATTCCTTCAGCACACAGGTTCGATGGGATTGATTTATATCCTCGGCCAAATAGGTGCGTCCAAAGCCGCCCTGCCCTAAATGACGGATAATTTGATAGCGATTATCCACAACCTGTCCCACAGCAAGAGGTAATGGTTCACCACAATGGGTACAAAAGCGGTTACTACCATTATTTGTGTGTTGTCTACTGCAATAGAGTTGCATGGTGCTGAAGGATAAATTAATGTTTTATTGGATGACTACAACGGGCATACCCTCATTTTCGGATATCCTACCAAAAATTAGGAGATGGGTGTTCCTATAGTAAATCTATGTTGGTGAGAATCACTGGAGTTTTGCGGGTATCAGATAACGGCTAGAATACTCACAGCAAATAATAGTGTTGGTTCTATTTTCAGGATAAACAACAAGCGTCATGAACTGCAAACCACGACAGCAGCAAGTAATTAAAGCATTTGAAGATTTTTTGTCTACTCCCCTAGAAACGATACTGCAACGGCATCTCAACACCCAAACTTCGGCAGCTTTAACTTTATTTCATGATGTGGCGGCTAATGTACCTGCCTACAAAGCTTTTTTAGCTGAAAGGGAAATTAATCCCGCGAGTATTCAAACCTTGGAGGAGTTTCAAAAACTCCCAGCGATCGCTAAACAAAATTATATACTGAGTTATCCCTTAGCTGACTTGTGCCGCAACGGACAACTAGAAGGGTGCGATATGATCGCCGCTTCATCGGGTTCTAGTGGTAAACCGACATTTTGGCCTCGTTTTTTCACAGATGAACTCCAAATCGCCACACGTTTTGAACAAATTTTTCACGATAGTTTTCATTCAGACACTAGACGTACCCTAGCAGTGATTTGTTTCACTTTAGGCACTTGGGTAGGTGGGATGTTTACCACTAATTGCTGTCGTTATCTTGCTAGCAAAGGTTATCTCATCACCGTAATTACTCCTGGTAACAACAAAGATGAAATCTTGCGAGTTGTCCAAGAACTAGGTTTAGCATTTGAACAAGTGGTGCTGTTGGGATACCCGCCATTTTTGAAAGATGTGATTGATACTGGTATCGATCGTTGTGTGGAGTGGCAGCAATATCAGATTAAATTAGTCATGGCGGGAGAAGTATTTAGTGAAGAATGGCGGAGTTTAGTTGGCGAAAGAGTTGGTTCACAAAATCCTTGCTATGATTTTGCATCACTTTACGGCACTGCGGATGCGGGAGTTTTGGGTAATGAAACCCCGTTAAGTATCTGCATTCGCCGTTTTTTGGCAGAAAATCCCGATGCAGCTAGAGCTTTATTTGGCGAATCGCGTTTACCCACACTAGTACAATACGATCCTTTCACTCGCTTTTTTGAAGTTCACGATGGCGGATTGTTATTTTCGGGAGATAACGGTATTCCCTTAGTGCTTATGACATTTTAGATACTGGCGGAATAATTAGTTATGATGCCATGCTGCAATTTTTAGCAGAATGGGGATTTAACCCGCTTGAAAATCTGCGTTCTGACACTCAAGAATTACCTAGAGGTATTCATCAGCTACCTTTCGTTTATGTTTTCGGTCGTTCTAACTTTACAGTTTCTTACTTTGGTGCAAATATCTATCCTGAAAATGTGACGGTGGGATTAGAGCAACCAGGAATTCAAGAATGGGTGACTGGTAAATTTGTTTTGCAGGTGAAGGAAGATGCAGATAAAAATCGATTTTTATCTGTGGTTGTGGAGTTAGCACCAGGGGTAGAGGGTAGTGAAGAGCGAAGACTTGCGATCGCATCTTCTATTCTTTCACAACTGCTCCGCCTCAATAGCGAGTTTGCTAATTATGTTCCCGCAGAATATCAAACACCACAGGTTACATTAGCGCCAATGGGGGATGCGGAATATTTCCCTATTGGAGTGAAACATCGTTATACGCGTCAATAGTACTAGAGAGGCAGTCCAGTAAAAATAGTTGACAAAAAAATAATATTTTTATTCTTACTAACTGTACCTCATAACAGGAGGAAGCGCTGTAATTCCTCACATCGTAATAAAACAACTCTTACTTCTTTGAGTTCATCGATATGTTCATCTAGAAAACGCCGCAGCTTATCCTCTTGATCAACTAATTCCAGGCATTGGGGGAGTTTATGATGAGGAAATTCATGATGGTCATGGTGCAAATGATCTCCTTTTAAAAATCCCACCGAAACTGGGTGTACTACAACTTGCTCAATGCCAAAAGCTTTGGCACGGGAGGCTAAATAATAAGTGAGAGTGGGGGCTGTTAATTTTTGCCAAAATGTTTTTTGGGGTACGCGAACTCCAGAGTGAAAATACAAACGCAAAACTGTCAAATTGTGCATTTCAATTTCTTCTCCTTGGTGTACAAATCCCCAAAAATGCAGATCATTGAATAAATGAATTTGTTTTCCAATCTTTTTTTCCACAGTCCGAGCAGGTTCTAGGGATTGAGTAGCCAAACTCAGTCCTTCTTGCACAGGCATAAAATGGTACTTGCCTGAGCCAAGGCGCTGTGCATTATAGATACCAGCATGACCAGAAAAAATATAGCTCGCCACACAAGCGATACCAATAAAGACTCCCGACTCTAAACCAAAGAGTTCAATTCCCATGAAAGTTGAGGCTATTGGTGTATTTGCTGCTCCACCAAAGACAGCTACAAATCCCATGCCTGCAAGTAAAGGTGCAGGTAGCGCCAATATTAAGGACAAAGCATTGCCTAATGTTGCACCAATATAAAATAGAGGGGTTACTTCCCCTCCTTTAAAACCTGCTCCCAAAGTTAGAGCGGTGAAAGCTATTTTCTCAGCAAAATCCCACGGTGGTAATTGGGTATTAAAAGCATCAACAATCGTAGGAATACCCAGTCCAATGTATTTTGTAGTTCCGACTGCCCAAACAGCCAATGCCACAATTAAGCCGCCGATGGCAGGGCGTAAAGGAGGGTAGGAGATTTTTTCTTTAAAAATGTGGTTGATTCGGTGAGTCAGCTTGGCAAAAATCATCGCGACAATTCCAAAGATTGCGCCAGCGATAATTGCTGAAATCAGCCCCATGACTGTGACTGTGGGGACAACGGGGGCGTGACGATATGCTGTATGGTGCAAACCCAACATTAAGGTAACGCGATCGCCTACGACTGCTGCAATTAAACAGGGAAAAAGTGCATCGTGTTGGATTTTGCCAATAGCTAAAACTTCTAAACCAAAGATGGTTCCAGCTAAGGGAGTCCCGAAAACTGAAGCAAATCCTCCACTTAAACCAGCCATTAATAAAATTCGCCGATCTGCGTGTTTGAAGTGGAATATCTTTGTCAACCGATCTGCGAGTGAAGCTGCTATTTGTAAAGCTGTACCTTCACGACCAGCTGAACCCCCAAATAAATGAGTTAGGTCTGTACCTAGCAAAACTAAAGGAGCCATCCGCAAGGGAATAATATCTTTGGGGTTATGAATTTCTTCAAGTAAAAGATTATTTCCTGCCTCTACTCGTTTGCCAAACCGATGATAAATCCAACCGCTTAAGAAGCCACCCAGTGGTAATAATGCAATTATCCAAAGATGAGATTCTCGCCAATTTGTTGACCATTCCAATGATGCCAAAAGCGCAGCAGAACCTATTCCGGAAAGAATACCAACTACAAAGGAGATGATTAACCATTTACTGAGTTGAGGTAAGGCAATTAACTGCTCTAACTGGCGTAATTTATTCATATTTAAATTACCTTAATTTTTGTAAGTTTAGCTTTATCTCTTTATGAGCCGAAGTAGATATCCCAAAAATCAGCTAATAAAATTTGCTGATTGATATAGTCTAGAACGAGCTAAAATTTTATCAATCAATTGACGATTTTTTAAAACTAAATAAATCTTCCTAATAACGTTAAAAACAGATAAATTATTTGCTGGTTTTATGCTGGTTATACCAATTCTCCAAAAGATGGCTACGGATAATGACGCTCTTACACGCAGACGCGGAGATTGATCTGTTGCGAGATTATAGAGAATTGGTATTACAAATATGTATTTCTGATTTACAAGATTCAATACTAACTGACTCTCTGAGCTTTTAAGCAACGATTTCTGTGCAAGAGAGTTCTCTAGTAATTCTGCTAGTTTGAATGTGACAATATTGAAGTGTTTTTTGATATTCGCTTGAAAGTAACTCAGTAAAATTTTATTGTTAAAGCAGCAATCCTTGATTACCTTAATTATTAGAGATACTCCATCAGCCTGATTTAAAGCTGCTCTGGGTCTTTCTAAAAATAGACTCTTGAGAGTTTCTAGCCTTATTTTGATAACTCTAAAAAAAATTTTACCCACCTTACTTACCTCATCTTGGCTGATAATTCTTAGCTCTAATTACCTATCTTTTGACAGAAGGTTAATGTAGCGTTGAACTAGAAACTATCAGCCGTGAGGGCGGTTCTCTGGTTTTTCCAGAAGGCGAGTTTCATCACCACTTTCTTTGTAATACCAAAGTCTTCACTAATTTGTCAAGGAATTAGAGCAGTCAACTCTTTAACTTCTGTCTTCATTTGCTCCAGCCGTCAAAAATACCATCCATTTACAGGCTCCCAAGAACAACCAGAGGTAATTGAACACTCACTTTAGTACCTATCACGGTGTCAGATTCAATGGATAATTCTTCACCATGAGCATTGACAATACGTTTGGTAATGACAAGTTTCAGCCCTGTACACCAAATTTCGCATAGATGCAGCGATAAGACCATTCGGGAAACCTCAGAGCGCTTAGTCAGTGGTGTAGTGTTGAAGTATGGCAAAGACAGCCGGGAATACGAAATGACTGGTAGAGTACGCAAGAGCGATGCCTGCGTGGGCGTAGCCTGCCGCAGGCATTGCATCCTTGAAGATGGTGATTATCATAAAAAAGAATATAGCGTCTAATCCAGTAAATATAAGTTTTTTCTGTTTTCTAAGAATGGTGGTTAAGACGGGTAACATCTTGTACTTGTTTGAGCAGCTTTTTTGGACACTGTTGCATAGGGTGTTATGCTAAAACTTTATGTATATATATATGACAGAAAGGGGCTGTAATCCTCTATTTGTCGTCATTAAGAAAAAGATTATATGGAACCTTTCCGTATAATTAATAGTTAGGCATCGCCCTCGTTCTAATGAAGTGAGCTATCAAAGCAGATAAATTGCTGATTTGTTTATGCTCCAATCTTTTAAATAATTTGAAATTTCAGATTCTCCCATCTGCCTCATATCAAATTTGAAGTCAATGCAATTGTGGAGTAATTAATTTTCAATGAGTACACTGTATGACAAGCTTGGTGGCGCAGCAGCAGTTGATATAGCTGTAGAAAAGTTTTATGAAAAGGTTTTAGCGGATAAGCGGGTTCAAAACTTTTTTGCTCATACAAATATGCAGCAACAGAAGCAGCATCAAAAAGACTTTATGATCTATGCTTTTGGTGGTGCCCAGCACTGGAATGGTCGTACTATGAGAGAAGCGCATAAAGAATTAGTGGCTGAGATGGGCTTAACCGATAGCCATTTTAATGCGATCGCAGAAGATTTAGTTGCGACACTGGTTGATATGGAAGTTCCCCAAACCTTAATTGACGAGGTAGTGCAAATTGTAGGCTCTACTGCTCATCGGAACGACGTCTTAAATCGGTAAGCTTGTCAGAACTGAGACTGTAATGAGCAACAAATAGGCATTATTCACGGTGAATGATGCCCATTGCTTTGCAGACGATTCGGTGTTGAATCAGCTTTAAACCACAAAAAACATCAAGATTCATAACACTCCTAAGTTGAAGTGTCACTAGTGAGAATACTATTAAAAGTAGGTATTCCATTAGTAGAAACTATCCTGGAAAAATAGTGTGAGGTTGAAGTAATGGATGAGCAGCATCGGTATTTGCAAATCGCCCTTGTTGTTGTTGGAATTGCTTTTCTCCTGATCTATCCGTTGATGAATATCTGGCCATCGGGCTGGTCATGGCAACCAGGTCAACACGAATACGAACAGATGATCGTCGGCATTTATGGGACGCTCGGTGTATTTTTACTACGGGCTTCTCGAAAACCAGAAGCGCATCTCAGTTTAATCTGGTTCACCGTCTGGTCGAGTTTTGTTCACGCATTGATCATGGCTGTACAGGCAGTGATTGACCCTGCGGAACATGGACACCTTGTTGGCGACATTCCAGCATTGATCTTGGTGGCAATTGTCCTTGGTTTCTTAGCGTCACGCGAAGTAGTGTCAGTGCATGAATGAGCGCGGTATAACAAATCATTTGAATTTTCCCCCTTTCCAATGCGAGAAGGGGCTTTATTCCTCAATCAACTCAAAATTAACTCGCTCGTAAATATCACGCAAGGTAATTTGAAATTCGATAGAATCTAATACTAAAACTGCATCTTCACCTTCATACTCTTTAAAAATCCATTGCCCTTCTGCTTGCTTTGCAAATTGTTCCACAGCAAAACTATACTGGTCAATCATAATATATTCCTGAAAACCAGGAATTGAACGATAATATTTAAACTTATCTGTTTTGTCATAATTTTTAGTTGAATTTGATAAGACTTCAACAATTAATAAGGGATTCGTAATAATTGTTGTACTTGTTCCCTCATAAATAGGCTTACCTTTGATGACTATAATATCAGGATAAGTATAAAGGCGATGACGAGGTATTGATCATTTCACATCCCCTATGTAAATCTCATAATCTTGTCCTTGCACTGTCGTGGGAAACTTTTTATAAAAATTACCTGCAATCTGATTATGGTTGGTTGTTCCCCCTGTCATCTGTATAATTTCTCCATCCCTGTATTCATTTTTATATTCAGCCTTCTCTTCTAATTCCAAATATTCTTCTGGGGTGTAGTAGCGCTTTTCTGTTTGTAAAACCATATTAATTAACTCATAAAATGAGGGAATGGATATGTTATCAATAGCGTAACGTACCCTAAAGATAGGGAAAATAAATATTTTTGTTATAAAAATACGGTTGCAGACAATGCAACAATAGCGATCGCAAGCAAATACTTTTAGCCATATCCACCAGTGAACGCCCCTACCAACATCTCTGCACAAACTCAGAATCGCAAAGCCGATCACATTCGGATCTGTTTAGAGGAAGATGTTCAGTCTCATCAAATCACCAATGGACTGGAACGTTATCGTTTCACCCATTCTTGCTTACCCGAACTGAACCATGACGATATTGATATCAGTACAGCTTTCTTGGGGAAACACCTTGGCGCACCTTTGTTAATTTCTTCCATGACTGGTGGAACAGAACAAGCCGCAATTCTTAATCAACGTTTGGCCCAAGTCGCGCAACATTACAAAATTGCAATGGGTGTCGGTTCCCAGCGAGTAGCGGTAGAAAAACCCCAGGTGGCTGATACTTTTGCTGTCCGCAAGTATGCGCCCGATGTTCTGCTATTTGCGAATCTGGGGGCTGTACAACTTAACTACAAGTACGGCTTAGATGAATGTCTGCGGGTAGTTGATATCCTAGAGGCTGATGCCCTAATTTTACACATTAACCCTCTACAAGAGTGCATTCAACCCAAAGGTGATACTAATTTCCGGGGTTTGCTTGACAAAATATCTACATTGTGTTCGAAATTGCCAGTGCCAGTGATTGCAAAGGAAGTTGGTAACGGCATTTCAGCAGCGATCGCACAAAAACTTCTCGCCTCTGGAGTAGCAGCAATTGATGTCGCTGGTGCAGGGGGTACTTCGTGGGCAAAGGTAGAAAGTGAACGGGCAGAAAATCCCTTACAACGTCGCTTAGGGAAGACTTTTGCCGATTGGGGTTTACCGACGGCAGAGTGCATTACAACTATTAGAGCGATCGCTCCAAATGTACCCCTAATTGCTTCAGGAGGTTTGCGTCATGGATTGGATGTTGCAGCCGCGATCGCCTTGGGAGCAGATATAGCTGGTTTAGCAATGCCTTTTTTGCAAGCAGCTGCAATATCAGAGACAGCAGTTGCGGAACTTGCTGAAGTATTAATCGCTGAAATCACCACAGCCTTATTCTGCACTGGCAACACCACCTTGTATAACTTAAAGCACTCTGGCAGTTTACAGCGCATAGAATAAATTAAGTAGGTCATTTGTCCTTTGTCAATGCCCAATTCCCAATAACTAATAACTAATGCGTAATTTTATCAAACAAACTTTTGCTAGTTTAGTTGGCACATTATTAGGACTAATTATTTTTGGTGGTCTAGGAACCACTGGACTATTGTTGCTAATATTCGCTGCTAGCTCGTCTAAAGATACAGGGCCAAATGTAAAAAATAAGTCAGTGTTGGTTTTTGACTTGTCAATGAAAATTACTGATAGCGAACCTAGTTCTGATGAACTGTTTCAAAACACAATATCAGGTGTGGATGATGAAAGGATGGCACTCCGCAAAGTTGTAGAAACTTTGGAAAAAGCGCGACGCGATCCGCGAATTGTTGGGATCTACCTCGATTCAACTAGCGCTAGCCAAGCTGGTAACGTCGGCTATGCCTCCCTTAAAGAAATTCGAAAAGCGCTGGAGGAGTTTCGCGCTTCTGGGAAAAAGATTGTGGCTTATGGCAGTGATTGGAGTGAAAAAGAATATTACCTTAGTTCAGTGGCAGATTCCATTGTGCTTAATCCTTTGGGAATGATGGAAGTCAACGGTTTGAGTTCACAACCGATGTTCTTAGCGGGTGCATTACAGAAGTATGGTATTGGTGTGCAAGTCGTGCGGGTGGGTAAATTCAAAGGTGCTGTAGAACCGTTTATCCTCACAAAATTGAGTCCAGAAAACCGCGAACAAACTCAGAAATTGTTAGATGATGTTTGGGGAGAATGGCGCACTACTGTAGGTGCAAGTCGGAAAATTGAACCTAACCAGTTGCAAGCGATCGCAGATAGTCAGGCAGTACTGGAAGCCACACAAGCTAAAACTAGCGGTTTAGTCGATCGAGTAGCATACCCTGATGAAGTGGTGAGTGACCTCAAAAAGTTGACAAATAGCGATAAAGACGACAAAACATTCCGACAAATTAACCTGAATAGCTACGCAGAAGTTTCTGGCAAATCTTTGGGTGTAGAACGTAGCTCAAAAAATCAAATTGCCGTTGTTTATGCTGAGGGTGAAATTGTCGATGGTAAAGGTGATGGTGGACAAGTAGGAGGCGATCGCTTTGCCAAAATCTTCAGCAAACTCCGACAAGATAAGGATGTGAAGGCTGTTGTATTGCGGATTAATAGTCCTGGTGGTAGTGCTACCGCAGCCGAAGTTATGCAGCGAGAAGTGAAATTAACCCGTGAAGCCAAACCGGTTGTAGTGTCAATGGGTGATGTAGCCGCCTCTGGGGGTTATTGGATTGCTAGCGACTCTAATCGCATTTTCGCTGAACCAAATACCATTACAGGTTCCATAGGTGTATTTGGGTTGCTATTTAATGGTGAAAAGCTGGCCAATGATAACGGCATCACCTGGGATTCGGTGAAAACTGGAACTTATGCTGATAGTCAAACAGTTTCGCGTCCGAAATCGCCTCAAGAGTTGGCACTTTATCAACGTAGTGTTAACCGCATTTATAATATGTTTCTGAATAAAGTTTCTCAAGGTCGGAAACTCCCGGAACAAAAAGTTGCAGAAATTGCCCAAGGAAGGGTTTGGTCTGGTGTGGCGGCGAAGGAAATTGGTTTAGTGGATGAAATTGGTGGTTTGAATAGTGCGATCGCTTACGCTGTCAAAGAGGCGAAACTAGGAGAAGACTGGGAAGTGCAAGAATATCCTCGCACTAGCAGTTTCGGAGAACGCTTTTTTGGACGTGCAACTGAAGAGGCGCGGACTGCTTTAGGAATTGAGGCGGCACAACTCAAACCATCCAATCCCTTGACTACTGAATTTCAGAAACTGCAACAGGAAGTAGAGATTCTACAAAAAATGAACGATCCACAGGGGGTTTATGCCCGTTTGCCTTTCAACTTGAAGATTGATTGACATCTCCACTGAAGACGCAGAGGGGCAGGGAGCGGGGCGCGAAATCCCTGCTCCCCTGCTTCTTTTGACGCTCTTTCTGTGTATTAGGGTTGGTAGTACTTCAACAAAACTTGATGGAAGTGAGAAATTCCATATTCAATGTCTGCAAGCTGAAGTACACCATAAGCTTTGGAACGAACACTTGCTTGTAGCGATCGCACTACCCCAAAGTCTTCATTTAACACCCGCTCAAATTCAGGTCGAAATTCATCCTGCTTATAAGGAAATGCTTCAATCTGTGCTTTTGTTTGATAAATAAAAACCTCAAACTTAGTTCTTGTGGGAGATAAAGGAGTCAGCCGAAAAACTGAAACTTTGTCTCTTGCAGTATTAATCATCATATTGGGAAAGATGAAGCCCTGGTAAGATTGTCCCCTTGGTTCTCCTGAAAAAGCCGGGTGATCTTTCACGAATTCATCATCTGTAAAAGGAACAAATATCTGATAGTGTCGCCCAGTTGGAGTGTAAATAATATTCTTCGGATCGAAACACTTTAAACTTTGGGTATGAACAACTGACAAGTGATAACACTCTAGATAATTCTCAATGGGAAATTTCCAATTGGCTGGCTCTTCATAAAACCAGTGGTCAACCTGCTGAAGTTCCTGCCAACGGTGCTGATACTGCTCTAAGTAAGCTGAAAATCCAGCCAAATAACTTACTAGAGATTCCCCTTCTGCTTCTGAATGAACAAAGATAAAGCCGCCCCATGCCTCCACTCGTCCTTTAGCTAGATAGACAGCCGACTTATCTAAATTGGGAAAACACTCAGCGCGAGGTAAACCTTTAAGATTGCCTTCATAATTGAAGTTCCAACCATGATATGGACAACGCACCCGTTGACAATGACCCTGCCCTTGCAACATCTGCGCTCCGCGATGCGGACAAACATTGTGCATCCCTCGCAATATGCCATTATGATCTCGAATGACGAACATGGGTTGATCGCCAACTTGGCAAGTTAAATAATCCCCAGTATTAGGTAGATCGGATTCACGCCCTACAAATTGCCAGGTGTTACGCCAGATAGTTTGCTGCTCATAAGCAAAAATTTGCTCGCTAAAGTAGTAATCACCAGGTAGTCCAAATTTTGGTTTATTAGTATTAGGAGTTTCATCCACAAATGATGGATGGGTGAAGATATTCATAGTATTAAGTTCTATTTAATCAATGGTGTTGAGCGATCGCTGTACTCAGAACAATCTCAGATGAGATTGCCTCTTGCGCTAATTCCTGCCACCAGACCTGCATTGCATCGATCATTGCTCGGAACCCTGCTGCAAACTCTCCAAATTCTTCGGGTTGTATATATGCTGCCATAGATGTTCTTAAGCCCGCTTCATGTTCAATTTCCCATTCATCTAAATGTTTGCTAAAGAAATATTGCAAATCCTTGGGCATTGCTCCTTCGTGCAGCCAGTTTACAAGTTTCACAATCAAAGTCAACTCAGGAATTGAGGTTGCCTCGATCGCATAGGTTGCCCCAAGCACATAGTCTACTTGGCGGTCGAATAGCGATAGCACAGTTCTTAGCAGTTTGGATGTAGCAACTGACGGCATTGTATTCTTCACAGCAACACCCAGCCCTTCTTCCAGCCCATCAGCTAAAAGCGTGTAATGAGAGATGCCTTGAGTTGTGTTACCCATTTCTTCATCTATGTTTTCTTGAAGTTCTTGAGCTACACCGCTCCATCCTGCATCTAGGGCTTTCCGTCTTGCTAACTCTGTGAAACCCACCAACTCCTTTGGAAAAATCGAATATTGCTGCATGACATAAGCAATCTGAGCAAGGCTTGCTTGACTCAGCATTTGTACAACAGGATTTTCTGTAATGCTAAATGCCACATAATCCTGAGCGAGCAGTTGATTAAGCTGCTTTGTTAAGTGATTAAATTCCATTAAAATTTTAGTCCTCTGTTATAGATTTTCTGAATGCCAATCTAGCTTTAAAAGTTGCCAGCAATTAACATGTAATTGACATCTTATATGGACAGAATAGCTTCCTTAAATTGATAAATCTTGAGTAAGGGCACTGGAAATAACTAAATAATTAAGTTGATTAAAATTAGTATTTTTACCCGAAAATATGTTAAATCAGAACTATTTAAAAACTGGAATCTTGGAAATATACTATATTACAGAATTAAATTTATTAAAAATATTTGAATAATGAAATTGTTGTAAAAATACTATGTTGTGAGATTAAGCCCAATAGTAATCATTTGACGAGTTGTAAATAGAGATATTGCCTATTATTTACTCGTTTCTTAATTAAACACAACATTATTTTGATAGTCCGAAGTTGCTCATGGGTAATCTAGGTTAAGCAAAGACCTGCGCGAACCAAGATTTACCACTCATGAAGATACATCCATCTGGCAAAGTCCGTGCATTTTCATTACAGCTTGTTCTGATCCTTCCTTTCGTATTGCAACTTTTTAGCATCGTGGGGCTGGTCGGGTATCTGTCGTTTAAAAATGGCGAGAAAGCAGTGAACGATCTAGCGGATCAGTTGATGGAACGAACCAGTGGTGAGGTAAATCAACATTTAGATGCTTACCTGTCGATTCCTCATAAAGTTATCCAGTTAAATGCGGATGCAATTCGCATGGGATTGCTGAATGTGCGCGATCGCCTCAAGGTTGGCAAGTACTTCTGGCACCAAATGCAAGCCTATGACCTAACCTTTATCAGCTTGAACCTAGCAACTGGAGAAGGAACTGGAGCCGGCCGTTACGATGGCAAAACGGTGACAATCGATGATAATGCGATCAAAACGCCAAGCCTGCCGAAAAATACGAAAACTTACTTAACAGATAATGATGGCAACCCGACCCAAGTGATGACGACCAGTACTTGGGATACCGTCAATGAACTTGCCTACACTGAACCTGTGAAAGCGGGGAAACCTGTCTGGGTTCGCATTTATACTTACTACGATCCTGCTTATCCCCCTTATATTGTGGCATCGGCAGGTCGTCCGATTTATGATGCCAGCAAAAAACTGATTGGTGTTGTGGGGGCTGAAATTCACCTGTTGAAACTCAGTGAATTTTTACAAAAATTAAATGTCAGCAGCTTCGGACAAGTTTTTATTATGGAGCGTGATGGTATGTTGGTTGCCAATTCTGCTCAAGAAAAGCCTTTTACCGTAGTCAATAACGAAATTAAACGTCTTAAAGCGATCGACAGCCCCAATCCGGTGCTACAAAGCATTGCCAAGCAGCTTCAGCAGCGCATTCCAGATTTCCAGTCCATTACCAATACCCAAAAACTGAAAGTTAATGTTCAAGGAGAAAATTTCTACGTGCATGTTGTACCTTGGCGTGACCAACATGGTTTGGACTGGTTAGTGGTAGTTGGTACTCCGGAAAAAACTTATATGTCGCAAATCCATGCCAACACCCAAATTAGCATCCTGCTGTGTTTTGGGGCACTGATAGTAGCAACGACGATTGGCATATTTACCTCGCGTCGGATTGCAGATCCTATCTTGCGTTTAAATCAGACCACCAAAGCAATAGCATTTGGTGATTTAGAACAGACACTCCCAGAGGGGAATATCCATGAACTCAACACTCTTGCTCACTCTTTTAATCACATGGCAGGGCAATTGCGGGAATCCTTTATTGCTTTAGAAAATAGTAATGCCGAACTAGAAGCGCGAGTCGAACAACGGACTGTTGAACTTAAAACAGCGATGGGTGAATTGCAGCGTACCCAAGCACAAGTAGTTCAAAGTGAAAAAATGTCTAGTCTGGGTCAACTAGTAGCAGGTATTGCCCATGAAATCAATAACCCAGTCAACTTTATTCACGGCAATATTACTCACTTGGATGAATATACTCAAAACTTGTTACAGATGATTTATCTCTACCAAGAACGCTATTCTAATCATGACCCAGAAATTCAAGCATTAGCAGAGGAAATCGATCTAGAATTTCTCATTGAAGATTTACAAAAGATACTGCCTTCAATGAAAATGGGAACAGAGAGGATTCGTAATATTGTGCGATCGCTGCGGAATTTTTCGCGTATGGATGAAGCAGAATTTAAGGCAGTTGATATTCATGAAGGCATCGAAAGTACGCTTTTAATTCTGCAACATCGCCTCAAAGATAAACCAGATTGTCCAGCAATTGAAGTTGTTAAAAATTATGGCAACTTGCCGCAAGTGGAATGCTATCCTGGTCAACTCAACCAAGTATTAATGAATGTTCTGGTAAATGCAATGGATGCCCTTGATGAGTTGGATATCAAGCGTACCTCTCAACAAATAAAGGAAAATCCCAGTCAAATTACTATTCGCACTTCAGTAGTTGATTCACAATCAATAGAAATTGCGATCGCTGATAACGCACAAGGAATGCCAGAATCGGTTCAAAATCGGATCTTCGATCCATTTTTCACTACCAAACCTGTAGGCAAAGGAACAGGTATGGGTATGGCAATCAGCTACCAAATCATTACGGAAAAACATGGTGGGAAATTGCTATGTTTTTCTAGCCTTGGGCAAGGCACTAATTTCATAATTCAAGTGCCTATCCGCCAAAAAGCTCCTGAACCCGTCCTCAAAGTATAGAGCGATCGCATCATTTATTCGAATTGTTAAACCAACGACTGGAGTGATATTCAATAAAAGTGAGATGCTCCCGAGACAATGCTATAACCAGTGTTTCGGATACGTCCTTTCCTCCGCTAAATTATTGAAGATCACAGCGCATAGCACTAGAATCATCGATCCCTCAAAGGCAGGTGTTAGCAGAAATTGCCAGTCCGGTTTTGTCATCATGACAACTAATGCAACAGCACCTGAAGGTGGATGTACAGTTCCGGTAAACTGCATAATTGCGATCGCACTAGAAACAGCCATTCCCATTGCCAAGGGAGAAGCACCGAGAAAATGCAGAATTATCAGACTCACCATAGCAGCTAAAAGATTACCCCCAATAACATTGCGGGGTTGAGCTAAAGGACTGTCAGGGACACCAAATATCAAGACACTTGTAGCACCAAAAGGAGCCATCAGCAAAGGAGAATTAGTTTTAACAGCAAGGTAAGACGTTGCTGTGATGGCTAAAAAACTACCGATCCAACTCCAAAAAACATGCCGATGATGAGGTCTGTCTATTGGACAGGTTAGCGGACAAGAGCGCCATCTACCAAAGGTTTTAAACCAATAATTTTGTAATCTCAACCGAACTTTTTTACCATCGATCATGAATGAACCACTCGATAATCATGACTCCCTGAATTGACTGAGCAAGGCTTTGCTAAAGTTACAATAACATGACATTTGCCAAAAAATTCCTAAAAAGTATTCAAATATACAGATTTTTTTGATTTTATTGAAATTCAGGCTAAACAGCTCAATTTAAGTTGCATAAAAGTCAATACACTTGTAGAAACGGCGATTTATCGCGTCTCAAAAACCCAAAATTTTTGCCAGTAGCCCTTATGAACCGTATTGCCATAACAGTAGGGCGCGAAGCATCACCATAAAGTAGCCTTTACTACAAGCTAATCATTCGGGAAAAATGCTTGACGATTAGCTTAGTTAAAATTGACTACAGCGAGGCGGATGAGTTAGCCTCGCCAACGTCGTAATCACAATTCTCTTCACGTCAGCCTAATAAGTTTTTAACCAGACACAATCTTTGTGCGTTAGGTGATACCCAGTCACTAAATCGCATCAAATATCTCAGAAATACTACTGAACCATCAAGACAACAAATGTAACTAACATATACATAAATATTGTCAGGATGCTGAATATGTCAGATTTACCACTTCAGTGCAAAAATTTGAAAGAGCAAGTTGAGTCGATATTACAACTTTTACAGCAAGAATCAACGCTACATTCTCAAGATATTACACCTGTACAAACTTCCTTAACTAAAGCGATTTCTCCCAAGTTTGAGATTGTCTTTGCAGGTGCATTTAGTGCTGGGAAATCAATGCTAATCAATGCCCTATTGGAGAGAGAATTACTCTACAGTGCAGAGGGACACGCTACAGGTACAGAATGCAAAATAGAGTATGCAGAATTAGATAAAGAACGTGTTGTTTTGACGTTTTTAAGTGAAGCAGAAATTCGGGAACAAGTAGCTTATTTGTGTCAGCAGCTAGAATTTAAGACACTACCTAATATTAACCAAGAAACTGATTTAATTGACTTGCTCTTGCGAAGTGATAAAGTTATTCAGCAGGAAGGTGGTGAGAGTAAATCAGAACGTGCAAAACAGGCGAAGGCGTTAATATTGTTGCTAGAGGGATATATAGCAAACCGCGATCGCATCAACACGGTTAATAATGCTACATACTCAATGGAGCAATTTAACTTTTCTAATCTCAAGGAAGCGGCTGGATATGCCCGTCGTGGTAGCAATAGTGCAGTATTGAAGCGAATAGAATATTACTGTAATCATCCTCTGCTACAAGACGGCAACGTAATTATTGACACACCTGGTATAGATGCACCAGTAGAGAAAGATGCACAACTAACTTATGCCAAAATTCAACATCCTGATACTTCGGCGGTAGTGTGTGTGCTAAAATCTGCTTCGGCGGGTGACATGACAAAAGAAGAAACAGAACTTTTGGAATTAATGCGGCAAAATGGGGGAGTACGCGATCGCGTTTTTTATGTCTTCAACCGCATCGATGAGACTTGGTACAATACCCAACTACGACAACGATTAGACGATTTAATTAGCGGGCAATTTGGTAATTCAAACAAAGTCTATAAAACCAGTGGATTATTAGGATTTTACGGTAGTCAGATTAAACAGACAAATCAACTAGATAGATTTGGTTTAGATTCTGTTTTTGCAGAAAGCATTAAAGGTTTAGATGGTAAAGAAGAAACACCACAATTTGTCTATGCGTTTAACAACTACTGCGTCAATTCAGGAAAGTTATCTACCACTAAATTCCGTGTCTCTGTTAACGGCTATGAAACTCCAAATCAAAATTATGTGCGGATTTTGGGAGATTGGGGAAATGAACTGATAGAAAAGCTAATTCAAGATAGTGGTACTGAAGAATTTCGTACAGCTATTACTCGCTATCTTACCGAAGAGAAGCGTCCCCAACTATTTAAGAATCTTGCTGATGATTTGGAATATATTTGTATTAAACTGACAAAACATTATCAGAGTGTACAACGTAATTTAGATAGTCAACCCCAAGAAATTGAGAGTATGAAGCAGCAAGAGTTGCAACGCCTAAATCAGCAACTCCAGCAAATCGGCAGAGAATTTAGTGAGCATATCACAAAAGAAGTTAACCAAATAATTAATAATTCTTGTGATGCTTTTGAAGCAGATTTTAGACAATTGCAATCACGAATGATTCGCCGTTTAGATGAATTGCTAGATACTTTTTCTGTAGCTTCTGCTTATCAACGTGCAACAATTAGCCATCCTCGAAATGCTACCGCACCTTTAATTGCTATTTTAGTAGAGGCATTTTATTACTTAGCAAATCAGTTAGAAGATATTTTGATTGAGTCATCTCAGCAAGTTGTTGCGAATTATTTTCAGCGATTAATTGAAAAAATTCGCAAGTCAGAATATTATCGCCAGTTGTATCGTTTATTAGATAATGATGGCGGCATTGAACAAGAGATCAGAACTATAGAAAAGCAGGTTACTCAAGCATTAGTGAGTGCAGCTAGTGTAGAGTGCGATCGCTTCGTGCGAGAAAGTCCGAGATTTTATGATGAAGGCACTTTTTCTATATATCAATTTCGCCAAACTTTATTACAAACTTCTCAAAGCTACGATGCTGAAAGTATCGTAGAAGCAGAACCAGCAATTAGGCAATTATTGAAGTTAGATTTTGAGCCAAAAGTTTCGCAAACTATTCGTAAATCTTTCCGTCAAACTATTAACCAAACGCTCAAAACTCAGTTGTTACCAATGGCAGATCAGCAAGCAGATGAAATTTTGCAGCAATATCCACAGGCGCGTGCTTATTTAGAGAAAACACTGCAACAAGAAGCTGAAGAGAAAATCGCTAATAATCGCCGATTATTGAGTGTTGTTGAAGAAAATATTGCAGTATACAATTTAGCAGCTTCTAGTATCAATAGTTGTTTACAGTCAATGAAACTATATGATCACTTCTTGCCTGTAATTGGTGAGTATTTTGATACTGATGATAAGTTCGCTAATAATGGATTTGTGGTTTCAGACGCGGTACGAGAGGTTTAATTTTAATCCCAAATATTGAGATAACTGTAGCTTAGGGAGTGCTAAATAACTCACTAATCTACAGCTTTTTTTTGTAAAGTAGAAATATTTAAAGAAGTGAGACTGATATGGCAATACGGTTCAGTTAATGCTAAAACCTTTTGTCAAAGTTATTTTTTAACGAACCGCGTTCGTGCAGCGTTTCGTTAGAGAAGGACACGTTCGCGTAGCGTCTCGTAGAGAAGGACACGAAGGAAGAGAAAAAACAGAAGGAAGAAATGCTTAACTGAACTGTATTGACTGATATGGAAGATGGATTCAAGATAATAGAGTGTAAAGATGGTGATGTTGAGGAATTAACTAAAAAAGCGATCGCGATTCCCTACCCTTAAATTTTTTGTTGTCGTGACAATTTTTCGGGAGTGTTAAATAGTGTAGGCTGGCTTCAATTTCCGCAGGAAGTTAAGCATAGCTGAAATCACAGTATCCGGCGACTCAATTAAGAAGCCATGACCACCACCTTCGAGAACTACAAGTTCAGCGTCGGGAATGCCTTGAGCAAGTTGCTGGGAAAACTTGAGGGGGGTGAGAATGTCTTGTTTGCCAACTAGAACTAGGGTAGGACAATGAATTTTTTGAAGTCGATCTATTGTGTCAAAGTCAAGCATGGCTTGGCTGTGATGATGGAGTGAATGAGTCGCTGGCGGGAAAGGATATCTGATTGCAAATTCGATCAGACTTTCGATCATACCAGGAATCGAGTAGAAGGTATCTGTAAATATCCAGGGTAATACGACTTTTTCATAAAGTTTCAGGTCTACATTAGCGCAGAGTTCGCCCCAAGTCTCAATGATGCTGTTGAATAATTCATCACCCTTTGCCAGTGACGAAAGCAGCATTAGACTTTGCACTTTTTCAGGATGTGCTAACACTAATTCTTGAGCTATCTGACCACCCATTGAATGACCAACTAGATGCACCTTATCGATCGCAAGATGATTGAGCAATGCTGCTACATCATTAGCCATCTGCTTCAGACTATAGGGGGTTTCGGGAGCGGAACTTCGCCCCATACCTCGGTTATCTAAGCGAATAACTTGATACTGCGAAATCAGCGATGGCATAATCAACGACCAATAGGCATGATCGCAAAGGAAGCCAGCTATTAATAGCAAAGGCTCACCCGTTCCCTTAATGTCGTAGAACAAATCAATCCCGTTAACCTGAAGCTTTGGCATAGTCAATAATTCTGCTAAACCCGATCTGAAGCAGGAATCGACAACGCTACATTCCTACGTCTTAAATCTCTCGTCCACCGGAATTTGATAGCCGTTAGCGAGGCGATTGGTCATGTTGGCAGTAGCTGCGATCGCCATGAGTTCCCCGAACATGGTATCATTCATTCCCTTGGCCCGCGCTCCTGCTGTGTGCGAGGCAATACAATACTCACAGCCATTTGTCGCACTCACGGCGATATAAATTAGTTCTCGCATCAGTGGATCAATTTCACCAGGGCTAGTCATCACTTCTTTCACCGCTTGCCAAGTTCGTTGCAAGGTAGGGGGATGATTAGCTATGGCTTTCCAAAAGTTATTGATATAGTCATTCTGGCGGGTGACGCGGATGTCGTCATATACTGCCCGGATTTCATCGCTGGCTTCTTCGTATTCAATCAGCTTAGTCATGTTTCTATGTTTTTACTTCCAACCATTAGCGGTGATGAAATTCGACCTCTCTCTCCAGAATCTTAATATCATAGTTGCCGAAGAAATCGTGGCCCAGTAAGCCGATGCTGGCTTTGGGTGCGATCGCTACCTGAAGATTATTGGCTGTAACTCCACCTGCTGCAATAGATTTTACCTTACTGGTTGGAAATTCTACTTCGCTACCATCGGCAATTTGGGCTTGCATTGTACCTGTAGTCTGGAGTTTAAGTGTATTCGCCATACTTTGAGTAATAATAGTCCCGCTAGCACCAGTATCTACAATCATTTCAAAGGTTTTTTTGTCATTGAAGGTAACGTCAATCACAGGAGTTCTACCAAAGCGGCGTTTAATTGAAACTCGAAAAACTTTGTCGTCTGAAGGTGCGGCTATATTGCCACAAAGCCTTTCTAATCCAACTGTTTTACCAGAGGACGTTACCATGTAACATGCTCCTGGATCGTCTGCTGTTGCTCGATGAGAGAATGCTAAAAATATCAGCGTTGGGATTAGTACGTAGGCGTAGCTCGTCGTAGACATCACAGTTGAAGTCATGGTTTTAATCCCATACCTAAAAATGTTATTCATATTAGCTTTCACTCCATTTTTTAAATATTTATTAAAATCTAAATTACTTACAATATTTACTTTTAATAGCTTAAATAAGTGTTTATTTTTAGGATAGTTATGGTGATTTTTTATCTTTTTTTAGAATATGAGATTACTGTTATGTAAGCTATATTAGCTATAATTACTGAGTGAAAAATTAAAGATTGGGTGAAGACATGATGAAACTACTGAGAGTTAACTTATCAAGTAAATATTAATTGTCTGACTCAAAGGTTGCTGCTGCATTTACAGCAATTGCGATCGCATTTCTCACAGCAATATCACTTTGTTCTAAGATGATATTTTCACTCACAGTACGCCCAGCAACTACACCGCAAACAGCAGCAGCAGCAAAATTATACACACCTGCCATTTTGAATAGTGTGCCGGATTCCATCTCATAATTCAAGATATTTAAGCGCCGATATTCTTCTGTGATGCCATGTAGCGATCGCATTAAATTTTGATTTGCTGAATCAGTGCGTTCTTGTCCTTCGTAAAAAGTATCAACTGATGCTGTGATTCCTATGTAATGTTCAACTTTTAATTCTCGCGCAGCTTTAACCAAAGCTACTGTCAAAAAAGGATCGGCTGCGGCTGGATACTCCACAGGTGCAATGTCATTTGCTGCACCCTGACGACATAATGCTGCACTACTAATAACAACGCTACCGACTGGTATATAAGGTTGAATTGCTCCACAAGTTCCAATGCGAATAATTTGCCGAATTCCTACTTGTACTAATTCATTCACCACAATACTTAATGAAGGCGCACCCATACCACTAGTAGCTGATAAGATGCTGCGGCCATTTGCTAAGTATCCTACGTAGCTATTTAGACCGCGATTTTCTGATAATAAGCGGACGTTTTGGAAATAAGTTTGGGCAATTAGATGCGATCGCTCTGGATCGCCAGATAATAAAGCAATGCTGGGAGGTGATGAACCTAAATCATCTTGTCCAAAGCCAACGTGATAGAAGCGTTTATTTGCCATTCAATTTTGGATTTTAAATTTTAGATTTGGGATTATCTTACTTACGAACCGTCTTTACCTCTCCATGTAAGATGCCATTGGTCATATAAATTAAATGGTAGAATAATTTTTTGGCGAATTTCTGCCATTTCTTCGAAGCGATTAATACTTTGCATCAAATAACCACTCTCAAAGATAAGTTCATGAACTTCCTCATACTTATAAGCATAGATTGGATTGAGGAACGAAACCCAACACCAAGAATCCTTGATTTTGTTGAGATTAGCGATCGCCTTTGCTAAGGTCTAAATCATCTGCACCATTTAGCGAATCACTACTATCTACTTGCTGCGGTAGTGTATTTATAGCTGATTTCTTTTCTGGCATATTTAAACTATCTACATCAATTGATAATTCATTAGTAACTGGTTTATATTCAGGATTTTCTCGGTTTCCACTTGCTATTTCTTCTGCTTTACCGATAAAATCTTTTGCAAGTCGTTCACTAAAACCAACAACAAATGCTATTACAAAAATCAAAGACCTTTGTTGGTCTTGAGATGATTCTTGATTCGTAGTTGGATTTAGCTTGAAGATGCTGGGATTAATAAACATTGATATTAGCCCAGAGTTAATTAAGGCTAAAAATAAAACAGCAAAAGCTCCTCCAATCATTGGTTTAAAAGCACCAACAAGAAATGGAGTTAGTGGCTCGGAATATTTCTTTTTTTGAAATTCTTCAATTCTAATTAAAATACTGATAATACTACCTAATGTTCCTGCCGAAATGGCTAAACTGAGTTGGAGAAGAAATTCATTATACTTCTGATTTACAGATTGCCTTTTGCTATATTGTGCATTTAATTCGGCAAGGTTACTATTTAGAATTGTCAATTCTGTACTCTTGAACTCTGCATTTTTTTGTGATATTGTATTTAACTCTTTAATTTCTTCTTTGGTTGTTTTTAATTTACTAACATCATCTGCCGATGCAGAATTTGTGTTGTCAGATTTATTTTTCGTTTCAGCTTGATTTTGAATTTCTTCTACTCGGTTATCTGTATATTTTTGAATTTCTTTGATTTCGCTTTGTAAAGAATTCTTGTTGATATTATAATTATTGTTATTATAATAATTAATCATTTCTGAAAACATCCAAAGTCCTGCGATAGAAGAAGAAGTAATTCCTCCATATATAAACACAGCACTTATAAGTCCAAAAATTACTTTAGTCGTCGTTGATGGTGAACGATGAACTGATAGAAATGGATTGATGATAAATCCTGTTATAGGATGTTCATATTTGCAAACAATTTGTTCAACATCAAATCTAATTGCCTGGGCAATATTTATATTCGATGAAGATTCACGTAAAGCTTCTATGGCAAATATTAAAGCTTTCGAGAGTTCAGTCAGTTCTCTTTGAATTGTATTCCTATTATCAGGTATCAATATTCTCGGTATTTCGTCCCACCAAATTTTTTGTGGTGCGTTTCTATTGATGAGTTTTTGAAGTCTATTAAACAAGATAATTATTTGGGATATTTCTTTACCTGCTGAAACTAATTCTTCTTGTTTAGTTGGATCTGCAAAATTATTTAAATTATTTTTATAGAAATCTTTTATAAGTGCCTGTATCAGTGTCCTACTCTCATCGAAATTCCAATCGTTATCAGTTGTTTTTTGATTAAAAACCATTTTATCTCCAATTTTTTTCTAATGTTTATAGCTGTTGAATAGGAGTAGTGAATATCTATGAATTACTTTGAGGAAATTTGCCAAGATACTCAACCTCGTACCTGTATTTATCATTCACTTTTTAGCATGGAATATACGATTGTGCAGCAAATAGTACACTCAATAGTACTTTTTGTCATCAGATATCGCTGCGGTTAGAACTTAGGGGGATCTTTTCTGCGTACTATATACAACGTATTTCAGGTAAATGAAGTACATGGGTAGGGGCAATTCATGAACATTGGTGTCAACTTAACGTGAAAGCCGAGTCTGATAAGCATTTCAAAAATTTTCGATGTACCACCTAGATTTTTGATCCCCCCTAACCCCCCTTAAAAAGGTGGGAACTAGAGTTTTTTGCCCCCTTTTTAAGGGGGTTGGGGGATCTAAAACTCCGGTAAATTGAGTGTTTGAGCTTAAGTTGACACCAATGATTCATGAATTGCCCCTACGATTATCTGTGCCTCACCAAGCTACAATCTGCTGTATAACTAGAACCTGGTTTTTTACAGTATCTAGAAAACCTCTCTCTAAATCTCTCTCCTAAAAGGAGAGAGACTTTGAATTTTCCCCTTTCTGTGTTGGGAAGGGGGTTAGATTTTTCGTAAACTTTTAGAGATGACCTGAATTGTCAGAGTTAGAACAAACTTCACAAGGGCATTACTACTATTGCCGAAACCGCTTATTCTGTAAACTGAATTGGATACTCAGGAGTTTTTTGTGCCTACTTTGAAAACCCTGCAATCTGGAGATGAAGTATCGCTAGAAGCATTTCTCTTGCAACACGCTGATACTTCTATGTTTTTGCGCTCTAATTGGCGAACTGCGGGACTGCTTGATGAAGGTGCAAGATTTCAAGGAACTTACGTAGCAGCCTACTTAGATGAAAGTATAGTGGCAGTTGCAGCCCATTTTTGGAATGGGATGATAATAGTCCAAGCACCTGTATATTTGTCAGAGGTGGTGCAAGCAGTTGTGGCACAATCTGGACGTGCTATTTCTGGAATTAGTGGCCCAGCAGCACAAGTTGAAGCGACAAAAAGCATTTTGGGACTTAGCAACACACCAACTCAGCTTGATGAACATGAGATATTGTTTTCTCTAGCACTACAAGACTTACAAATACCTGAAGCTTTAGCATCGGCAAAGGTGCAGTGTCGTTTGCCACATCCAGAAGAATTGGAATTACTTAGCGAATGGTGCGTTACTTATAACGTGGAAGCTTTAGGAAAAACCGATACTCCAAGTTTAAGACTTGCTTGCGATCGCATAATTGAAGCACATCAAGATATGGGTATGCATTGGGTTTTGGTAGCAGGAGATACTCTAGTTTCTTACTCTGCTTTCAATGCCAGTCTACCTGATATTGTGCAAATTGGTGGAGTGTGGACACCGCCAGCGTTGCGGGGGAAAGGCTATGCCAAAAGTGTGGTAGCAGGCTCGTTGTTAGAAGCGCGATCGCTCTTAGTAAAACGTGCCATCCTATTTACAAGTCATAGTAACCAAGCAGCCCAAGCAGTTTATCAACAAATTGGCTTTTTGCCTACTGGCGAGAAGTATGGCTTAGTCTTATTTGAAGAGACTCAGGCTTAAGAAATATTGGGTTAAACCTTGGAGATATTACGCCCTTGCTATCCATTTATATTTCCCTTTTTCTGGATTTGCTGGAATTGATTTTGTAGTCTTTACCGAATTGATCGTAATACTTGAACTATGAGCCAGTATCGTTTCAAACAGTCATTCTCTGCTGAACCCAGCATTAGCGATAAGCTTTTTGACTTGATGGAAGTCACATTTCCTGGACTCACGAGTTTAGCAGAATGTGCAAGAAAACTAGGAGCATCCTGGGAAACAGCTTCAACTCCGTTTATTCGCTTTCATGATGATATAGCTATTACTCATGTGGGAGTGTTAGAAATTCCCATGCAAATTATGGGAGAAAAGCTCACTGTCGGAGGAGTTCATGGAGTAGCTACCCGTGCAGAATTTCGCCGGAGAGGGTATTACCGGGAAGTGATGGAGGAAGTGCTAGGATATTGCGATCGCATTTACGAAACTTTGGTACTAACAACACCACAGCCAGAATTTTACTTACCTTTTGGCTTTCGTGTAATCGAAGAACATATTTTCAAAGTTAAATGTGACTCTACAGCTAGCACTGATGGCTTCAGAACACTGGATTTTACAGATACCAAAGATTACACATTGCTACACAGACTTTTAGAAACACGCGCCCCTGTCTCTAACATAGTTGGCGTAGTCAAGGAAAAACCTGTGTTCTGTGTCAATGAAGGAAGTCGTACTTTATACTATGCAGAAGATTTAGATTTAATCGCCTGCATGGAGATAGAAGATACCCGACTTCATCTTTTTGATCTTGTAGCACCGCAGATATGCTCTTTGAAGAATATTCTTGCTAAGATATCTCAACCCATTGAAGAAGTAGTGATTTACTTTAGTCCAGAACTTTTAGATGTTAAAGATGTGGAATCATTCCCTCATACGTTTGACGAAACTGTGCTGATGGTTCGTGGTAAATTCGCAGCAGAAGGTGAGAAATTTATGCTGCCTCGTTCTGCAAGGTGTTAAGTTACTCAAAAACAATTGAATCATAATAGAACTGAGAGTTTCATCATTACGACTGCTTTATGATGTATCAAACTGACCCGCCGCGATCGCCAAAAGATGTATTGCCGACCATGTACGATCTTCCTAGTGAAGATCCAGAGGAGCCTGGTTTGCCCGATCAGTTTCATTTATTGCAACCTCGTCTGTTAGACGAAACCTTTCGTCCACAGAATTATCCTAGTGATGAGATATTTGTTGCTAGCGATCTGAATCTTTATTACGATCCGCGCCATCCACTGTGGCATAAGCGACCAGATTGGTTTGCTGTTTTAGGTGTTTCCCGTCTCTACGAACAACGAGATTTACGCTTAAGTTATGTTGTTTGGCAAGAGGGAGTTCATCCTTTTATTGTGGTTGAATTGCTATCTCCAGGTACTGAAAAGGAAGACTTGGGACAGACATTGCGGGATATCAAGCAACCACCAGGAAAATGGGAAGTATATGAACGGATTCTACGTGTTCCTTATTATGTAGTATTTGATCGGTACAAATATGAGTTTAGGGTATTTAAATTAGATGGAGGTCGTTATGCTGAGATAGCATTGTCGGATTCACGTTTTTGGATACCGGAATTAGAATTAGGCTTGGGCGTGTGGCGGGGATACTATCAAAATGTAGAACAGCCCTGGTTACGTTGGTATGATGGGACTCTCAACTGGGTATTGACTTCTACAGAACAAGAAAGCCAACGAGCTGAACAAGAGAGACAACGAGCTGAACAAGAAAGACAACGGGCTGAACGGTTGATTGCACAACTACGATCGCTCGGCGTTGAACCCGATGTTGATACTTAATTCCTCACAAGTTTGCTCTTTTGTGAATAGTCTGTATAGCCTTGAATATTCTCTGGTTCAAATTGACGCAGTACACGCGTAGCTTCGCGTGTTAAATCCTCATTTCCGGTAACTACAATTAGGTATTTACCAGCATTCAGACGGTTACGATAGGGTAAAGCATCGCCACTGCCAACTGTTATGCCAGTTCCTCGACCGATTAAACCAGCCCCCAAAGCACCGCCTATCGCTCCTAATATACCAGCAAGAAATTCATTGCCAAATCGAGCAAACTGGGGAAATATTTCAACTTCTGTGAGATAGTTAAAGGCATAACCTGCAACAAATCCAAAGATTACAAGCCCCCCAAAGAGCCGAGTTGATTGTTTGCGGGCTTGCTTATCGGGATCAATCATTCCAAATTCATCAGCACTTAGATAACCATCTCCCAAAATATTTACTTGTGAAGTTGGCAAGCCTGCTTTTTCCAGAGCAGAGTAAGCGGCTTCTACTTGTATTCGATCTGGTAAAACTGCAACAAGATAATTCATAAGGATTTCTTTTTTAACAAAGATTTTTTGTGCAAAATTAATAAAACTGCTGAACACGAATCGAGCTATTCTGGCTTTTTGTGCCATTGCCCATCACTGCCTTTTTCGTAATCGCGTTTCACAGCACTCCAAGCAACACGAAAGGCACGCTCCTCTTCATCATATTCTTCTTGAGCATTGTTAAATGCAGCCCGAAAAATTTCTTGGGCGTGCTTGGGTAAGTGAGTTTTGACTGAATCAGGTAAGTCTGCAATCTCTTGGTAAGGCATAAACTTCTTTTCCTTACTTGATGGAGTAATGTTAAATATAGCGGTTCTCCGCCCTTGTAAGGTACAAGAACCCAAACCCCCTAAGAGCAAGCTAGGAGGGGGCTATGATGTACCTTTTAAAAAATGCCGCCGCTTTACCTCTAAAGACATATGGTTTTGCACGGATTCATCATTATTTTTATCTGTCATTATATTTTTTGTAATTTAAAATATTTAGTCTTTGCCAATTTCGTCCAACAATTACACGACTTTAAATAATTCGTAATTATTAACTACAAATTATTTAAATTCGTGATGATGTTAAAAACTAATTGTTTGTGGCTTAAAACTCGATGTACTATCCCAATAATTGACCTGGTTAATATTCACCTTGAGTAAAGCAATATCGGGTTCGTCCAATCCTTTAGGAAACCAGGTTTGAAGTTCTGGCTTCCATAACTCTCGCATCTTATTGCGGTCTTTTACGAGTTGTGATGTACCTGAGATAGAAACGTATCGCTGCTGTTCGGGTGACGAGAAACTAACATTGACCTGCTCATGGTGTTCAATCTCAGTAACCTTATGGGAACCAGCATAAGTAAAGAACCAGAGTGTGGCTTCAGAGTTAATCTGACCACTTTTTGACATGGGGTAACTATGCAAACTTCCATCATCATCGACTGTGGTAAACATACCATAATCAATATTTTTGATTAGTTCATGCAGCTTTTGAATCTCTTGAGTGCGGTCTGTAGAAATTGCCATTGTTTGTACTATTTTCTCTATTTGCTTTTCCTAGACTGTAATTTTTGATTACAATCAGGTTTCGTGCTGGTAAAGTTACTTTCCAGTATTAACGTTTTTTGTTGAAATTGCGTGAGCCTACAGATGGAGTTATCCTAAAATTAGCTTTTTTAGTTATATCTTTAGAGAGATTGGTTGATAGTGATTATTATGTACATATATAGCTTTTGGAGATATAAATATGAATTGTGCGCTTATTTCTTTAGACATAAATCTTATAAATTTTGCATGAATTTTTAGCCCATAAAAAGGTACAAAGTCAACAGGCTAGTATCGCAAGTCGGAAGTCAAAAGTCAAAAGTCAAAAGTATTATGGAATCAGCTTTTTAGAGATTTTAAATAGTTTCTCTATTTGCGCCGTAGCGTACTAGGCTTCGCTTCACTTACTGGCGGCAGCAGATCAAGTAGCAGCATTAGGGACTTCTAACGAAGAAATTATCCAATCTTGTGGAGTGGATATCTTGTCTGCCTTTAGCTACGGGCGCTCGCGTCGCCCACCCCACCCCACAAGAAGTAGTTAAGTATTTTTTTTTGGAAGTCCCTTACTACTCTCTGGCTGGAAACGAGATTTGAAAAGGCTTTCACGTTAAGTTGACACCAATGACAGTTGTACGCTCTTACAGCCGATTCATTTAGTAGAAAAATTTTTGTAAATGGTATTACTTACTAGAAAGCAAGAGCTTCTTTTACTTGCGGAAAACACTAAAATGATTAAGCAAACTGGGGTTTGAGAAAGCAAAAGCTTCTTTTACTTGCGGAAAACACCAAAATGATTAAGCAAACTGGAGTTTGAGAAAGCAAAAGCTTCTTTTACTTGCGGAAAACACCAAAATGATTAAGCAAACTGGGGTTTGAGAAAGCAAAAGCTTCTTTTGAGAAAGCATTTAAGTATTTTGAGAAAGTAAACAAGCTTTTTGATAAAGCAATTAGCCTTTTTGATAAAGTAATTAGCAAATATACGTAAGGATTAAAAATTACGGTTGTCCATAGCTTGCGTCCCGTAGAGAAGGGTACATCGGTTTTTGAATGAAAATATAAAACTAAACAAATTCTGCAAGTCTGGAATTTTATATGACACAGCAATAGCGATCGCTCTCGTATTGCAAAATTAACAAAGGAAATAAAAATCTAACCTAGCTAGCTGTGGTCAAAAAATAGTATATATTTTTACTTTGCAGTACTCTTCTTATTCATCGCACGCTATGCATTTTGGCAAAATTTGTATTTACGATAATCCAGACCGGAATTATTACTAGTTGGATTGTATAAGATACTTATGATAATTTAAGCATTAACCACAATTAGAGGTTGAGAATGGCGAGTACATCCAACGTCCAGATTACTATCGCCTTGCAAGAGCCTGGTTTAGATGACGATGAACTGCAAGACCAAACGCAGAGACTATTGCAACAGATGCTGGAACTGGATGAAGTGGAAGATGCTAGTCTTTACCGTGAAGCAGAAGCACCGGAAGGAAGCAAGTCACTTACAGGGCTAGCTGTGGGTTGGCTAACAACGCAGGTGAATGCCAAGAATATTAAAGCACTGATGGGATTTTTAGGCGATCGCCTTGGTAACAAAACTATTGAACTAGAAATCGAGTCTAATGGCAAGAAACTCAAAGTCAAAGCCAGTAGTCGGCAAGAGTTAGAAGCAGCAATTGAGGCAGCACAGAAATTTGTAGCAGGATAGAGAATCTCAAATGGTTAAGGTAGCGTTGCTGATTGGGGTGAGTGAGTATGAGCCTGGGTTAAACCCACTACCTGGTGCTGTAAAAGATGTTGAGGCGATGCAGCAAGTGCTGTTACACCCAGAAATGGGTGGCTTTACTGAGACAGATATTATGGTGCTAAAAAATCCCCAGCGCCAAGATATGGAGGAAGCTATCGAAAATCTATTTGCCCATCGTCAAAAAGATGATCTGTTAGTTCTCTTTTTCTCTGGTCATGGGATTAAGGATGACACTGGCAGACTGTTTTTAGCAACCCGCACCACACGCAAAACTCCCAGAGGTGATTTAATTCGCTCATCGGCAGTAGCAGCCAGTGTTGTCCATGAAAGCATGAGCCGCAGCCGTTCTAAACGGCAAGTTGTCATTTTGGATAGTTGCTTTAGTGGTGCTTTTGCTGAGGGTTTATCAGCCAAAGATGACGGCAATGTAAATATCCGTGAGCAATTAGGAGGAGAGGGGCGGGCTGTTCTCACTTCATCCAGTTCAACTCAATATTCCTTTGAGCAGCAGGGGTCAGACCTCTCAATTTATACTCGTTATTTGATTGAAGGAATTACAACTGGGGCGGCAGACCTAGATGAAGATGGGGTTGTCTCAATTGACGAGCTGCATGAGTATGCCAGCAGAAAAGTTAGAGAAATACAGCCGACGATGAGGCCAGAAATCTACACAAGTAGAGAAGGCTTTAAGATTCGACTTACAAAAGTTCCGCAAGGTGATCCCAAACAGAAGTATCGCAAAGAAGTAGCGCGGTACAGTAGCCGTGGCGATGTTTCTTTTGTGGGTCGCAAGACTTTGGATGCCCTCAGAAGCCGCTTGGGACTATCCGAGATTGAAGCAACTGCAATTGAAGATGAGATGTTAGCAGTTGCTCGTCAGGAATTTAAACAAAAGTTACAGCAATATGAGCGGGACTTTAGTGAGGCACTCCAGCAGCAAGTAGCTCTCAGTGAAGATGATCTCAATATGCTACGACAGAATCTTCAGCAAATTTTGGGGCTGAGGAATGAGGATACAATGCCAATTGAGGCGCAGGTTAAAGCCAGAATTGAAGCATATAAGCAACACCTGCAACTGTACAGGCAGTCGTTAGCTAAAGCAATGCGACAAGAGTATCCCCTAAGTCAACCTACTCGCCATCAATTGCAACAAATGCAGCATGAATGGCAACTTAAGGATGAGGATTTAGCTGCAATTGAAAATAGCCTTAGAGCAGAGGTGGAGGCATATCGACAAAAGTTACAGCAGTTTGAGCAGGCATTTATAAGAGCTGTGCAGCAGGAATATCCTTTGAGCCAAGCAAACCATAATCAACTGTGGCAACAGCAGCAACTCTTAGGTCTAAAAGCTGAAGATATTCACCCAATTACAGCCCGAATCATAGCAGAGGCAGAGGCCTATCAACAAAAATTGCAGCAGTATGAACAAGTAATAACTCAAGCAATTGAGCATCAGTACCCGTTTACAGAAGAGATTCGTGAAGAGTTAAGGCGATATCAGCACGTTTTAGAAATTAGGGATGAAGAAGTAGCACAAATTGAAGAAAAAGTTATTCGACAAAGAAACACAAATCAACCTCAAATTCAGCAATCAAATACTTATGAACCACCAGTAGACCAATCACATTCAATTGATGTAGATAAGTTTTTAGAAGAGGTAAAAGCAGATGAATTACCAACTCAGTTTTTATCAAAGCGAGTAACTCAGGTAATTCCAGAGACTAAGCCAGTCAAAACTCCTAAATTACCGCTACAGTTGATAGTTCCGCTAATATTTGTGGTAGCAACAGGTTCTCTAGGATTGTTCGTGAAGCAACTGCGATCGCCATCAGGCTTATTTCCATTTCTTCCCAATCCCACACCAACTCAAAAGCCTACCGCCGAAGCGACACCCGTAGCGCGATCGCTTGATAATCTTTCTCCTGGTTGGGTAATTAAAACCAATAATGACATCTCTTTGGAAAACAACCAATCACTTCCCCGTGGAGCTTTTTTAGAAGTTATTGAGAAAAAATCAAATCCAAATCCTGCTTCTGGAAGTTTTTTGGTGTCTATGCGAGTCTGTGCTAATAAAAGTACACCAACTCAAACTAATATAGTATTGATGGACTTATCCAAACTAAAACGCTTTGGAGTCTCTGTTTTACAATCAGATGTACCAAATCCATGTGCAATCGTCACGCAACCGTCAGCTATAGCTACTCCATAAGCTGACACCAGTCCAACTTAATCAAATACTCGATATAACTACAGTCTTGATTACTGTAAAATTTCAATAATTTTATTAATCACCTCTGTTAATTTTTCAAGTTTTATTTGACCTGCTTGATATAAAACAATTTGTTTATCAGCAGTAAAAATCCGATTTGGTCTGATATTACTGGATTGATTTAATCGACCGTAACTAAAATCACTATTATCTAGTTGAATAGCATAAATATCGCCAACAGCTTGGCTTGTAATTTGGCAAAGGATCAGATCATCTCCCTGAAGAGTAGCAATAACTAAAGCAGGTCTACGTTTTGTTTGAGTTAAGTCTGAAAATGGAAATGGAACAATAACAACATCACCTTTTACAAATCCTGCCATGCTGAATCTTCCTCTGGTCTTAACCAATCTTTTTGCAGTGATGATTCACTCATAATGGTAATTTCTAAAGTTTTATCTTTCTGGTACTTGGCTTGCAAAAACTGAACAAAATCTAAAATTTCCTGTAACAGAGGTTCAGGTAATTTTTCTAGTTCTTGTGTAATCTGTTCTTTAAGCATAATTGTCTTATTTTGTGTTTCGGCAATATCTAAAATAATATTTATCATATCGGTTTTTGAATTAAAATATAAAACCAAACAAATTCTGCAAGTGTGAAATTTTACATAACACTCAGCAGCGATCGCAGATGATGACAATAGTTATTCAATTTGCGATCGCAACTCCTGATAGCTTTAAAATTAAGGTTATAGAGTATTCTTACTTTAAGATGATGTAAAATTTGTACCCTCAGAATGAGGCTCTTCAACCTCTAGTAGGAGTGTCATGTTCCATTCAGCGCCTACGATGAAGAACTAGGTAATCAAATCGCAGTATATCTGCCTTTTAAATTATGGACTGGAAGTATAAGTGGAAAAATGGCTATAAACCAAGCCGAGATGAAGCGGCAAAAAACCCTCATCTGTTAGATGAGAGTCAGTTCGAGAACGAGCAAGACCGAAAGCTAGCTGAAGAATCAGCAAGGAAGCATTTGGGTATACCTGCACCAACTATAGACGAAGATCAGTCAATACTACCTCATTAGCTTCTTCTAATGAACAAGGTTGATAACGCCATTTCCAAACAAGATTTTGCAACAAATAAACTGGCTATAGGGGCGTACAGATGTACACCCCTAATTATGTATCTCTAGCACTATGTACGCTCCACACCATTAGGAAGTTCGATAAAATGCAGATTTCTCAAATTTTTAATCGATTAAACAATAGCAAATTTACTAAGTTACTCAGTCAAACAGTAGCTTTAGGCGTAAGTGCTTTTGTTCTCCTCTCAACTAGTAATGCCAATGCCGCCGAGCAAGTTGTTTTAAAGTATGGTACTTTTCAGGGGCAAGTTTCTGTTCAAGAATTAAGTCAGTTTACAGAAACAGGCAAGACTACCCCCACATTACAAGCTTATTTAGAGGCAGCCAAACAAGATCCCGCAGTAGCTCGTAAAGCACTGAAAGCACCAATAAAAGCCGATCCTGCCTTTTTAAATAACTTACTGTCAAGCTGGGCAGGGCCAATTTTAGTTAACCAAATTGGTGAAGTAGTTCATCCCCCCGCAGGACAACTAGATCAGCAAGCGCTGCGAAGTGCTTTAAGTACATCTATTCAACAAAATGGTGAAGTTACACTCCTTGGAGCCATTCAGAATTATCCTAATACTTCTGTTGAACTTGAAGGCGATCGCCTCATCTCTGTTTATGAACGCCTAAGCAGTCTTGCAGAACTCTTATGATAGCTAGTTCCTGCTGAAATTTAATACCCATGAGTCTATCTTAGGGTTCTATTCTGTGACTGAGAAATTCCCTAACGTAATTGTAGAGTTAGGGAAAAGTTTATATGACGACTAACGTTTCTAGAAATATTAACAAGGATGTTAATGGAGCGCTGATAAGTGGTGTTCTCCTAAGTGTTTTCGGGGTGATTGCGATCGCAGCGCCTAATTTCACCACCCTATTCGCCGAGACTTGGATTGCGGTGATTTTGATTTTCGCTGGATTTACAAAACTAGTTTATGCCACTCAAACCCGCCACGAAGGAGGTTTTATTTGGAAACTTCTATTGAGCGGACTCTATATCGCAACGGGTATAATGCTGTTTGTTTATCCTTTTACAGGTATTCTCACACTGACTCTGTTGCTTGGTACCTTTTTGGTAACTGAAGGCACATTCGAGTTAATTCTGGCATTCCGGTTACGTCCCCAAGAGAACTGGACGTGGATACTAGGTGATGGCATTATTACACTGGTCTTAGGTGCAATGATTTGGTTCCAGTGGCCCTTCAATGCGCCCTGGCTTCTTGGCACACTAGTTGGTGTCAGCATTATTTTTACTGGAATTTCACGCGTAATGCTGTCATTGAATGCGCGTTCTACCTCAAATCCTCCTGACCAAGCAGCAAATCCTACTTAGTAGATAGAGTATGGGGAATGGGGAAAAACGATTACTAATGACCCATTCCCAAACTTGTTGAGTAGTGAAAGTTTAATAAGAGATTGTAGCAGCGATGCCTAGGTTGGGCTACGCCTACGCCAAGAAAATTGCTAAATTAACTAAGGAAATCAAAATCAAGGCCAGCTAGCTGCAATCTACGATGGTATCTATTGCTACTCCCTTCTCGGATATTCAAAACCATTGGGCACGCTTATTTATTACAGCCTTAGCTCAACGTGGTATTGTCAGTGGGTCGCCGAATGGCACATATCGTCCCGATAACTCACTCACTCGCGCTGAATTTGCCGCCATCATCGCCAACGCATTTGGCACAGTTACTAAGAAGCGGCAATACGTACCTTTTGTGGATGTACCCATAAATTATTGGGCAGCAGCTGCCATTCAAACAGCTTACGAAAAAGCATTTATTAGCGGGTTTCCTGATAAAAGTTTCCGCCCCGCCGAGCGAATTACTAGGGCGGAAGTTTTAATTTCTTTGGTAGCGGGCTTAGAAATTGCCACCAAGATAAAACCAGACCTCCTCTCAACACTCCCACAAATTTATCAAGATTCTATTCAGATTCCTACGTATGGGAGAAATCAGGTAGCTATTGCCACTAGTGCTGGATTAGTGGTTAGTTTCCCAAATATCAAATTACTCAATCCCAATCTTGCAGCTACCCGTGCAGATGTAGCAGTAATTATTTATCAAGCTTTGGTGTATTTAGGCAAAGCAGAAAAAATTGCCTCTAGTTACTTAGTACAGCCGCCAACACTAACACCAACGCCAACACCAATACCAACACCAACGCCAATACCAATACCAATACCAATACCAACACCTATACCAATACCAATACCAACACCAGCTGGTAGCGTTAGGGTAAATCATAGTCGGGAATTCCGAGGGGCGTGGGTAGTATCTGTGTGGAATGGTGATTGGCCTTCTAAGGCGGGACTTTCTGTTGCTCAACAGAAAGCTGAACTCACTGAGATTATTACTAAATTACAAGCGCTAAACTTCAATGCCCTTATCTTTCAGGTGCGACCGGAGGGAGACGCTTTATATGAATCGCAATTAGAGCCTTGGAGTGCCTGGATTACAGGAACTCAGGGAAAAGCACCAGAACCATTTTACGATCCTTTAGCGTTTGCGATCGCAGAATGTCACAAGCGTAATATTGAACTCCATGCTTGGTTCAACCCTTACCGCGCCAGCACTTCCACCGACCCAGCTAAAACAGTACGTCCCCACATAGCAGCGACTAATCCAGAAAGCGTTTATTTATGGAAAACTCAACGCTGGATGGACCCAGGATTGAAAATAGTTCAAGATAGAGCTTACAACGTAATTCTAGATGTAGTGAAGCGCTACGATGTTGATGGCATTCACTTAGATGATTATTTTTATCCATATCCCATCGAGGGGCAACCTTTCCCCGATAACAAAACTTATGCTGCATATCAAGCAGCTGGTGGTTCACTCAACCTTGGTGACTGGCGACGCGACAATGTTAACAAAATGGTACAGCGTCTCTGGCAGGGAATTAAAGCAGCTAAACCCGATGTGAAATTTGGTATCAGCCCCTTTGGGATTTATCGTCCCGGACAACCTGCTGGCATTACTGGGTTAGATGCTTACAATGTGTTGTATGCCGACTCGAAAAAATGGTTAGAAGAAGGGTGGATTGATTATATTGCACCTCAACTTTACTGGCGCACAGATCAAACACAACAAAGTTATTCAGCATTGCTACAGTGGTGGACACAGGTAAACACAAAGCAAAGACACGTTTACGCTGGTAACAATTTGACAGAACCAAGCAACAAGAGTCGAGAGAGTGATGAGATTGAAAAGCAGGTGAAAATTAGTCGTAGCCAAGCAGGACGGTTATCACTGGGCAATATCTTCTTTAATCTCGGTGTTTTGACGCAAAATAGTCAGGGCATTGCTGATAAATTCCAAAGTCTGCTTTATAACAAACCTGCGCTACCGCCAACTTTGCCTTGGCAAGATACAACGCCACCCCCTCCACCCATTGGATTACAAGTCAATAACCGCAAACTGAGTTGGCAGCCTGGAGATAATCAGCCAGTTCGTTCTTGGACGCTTTATCGACAAACTGGTGATACTTGGACAATTCAGCGAATTTTGTCTGCTGGCACAACCTTCGCTACCGTTCAACAAGCGGGAACTTATGCCGTATGTGCGGTGGATAGATTGGCCAATGAGAGTGCGGGAACAGTGATTACAGTGAGTTGAACAAAGGTGCTGCTTAGACATCTCAAAATAATGATGTAGGCACAATTGATGAATTGTGCCTATCGAGAATTTATTTGTTGAAGTTCTCTAATGTGCAAGTCTATCTGCATAGTTTAGGCATAGCGATATCTATCTTTTTGAGGAACAATTGAGATTTGCATAGGTTTTAAGGAACGGATTAACCTTTCGGTAGATTAAGACAGAATCATCAAAACTGTATATTTGGATGGGGTAACACATAATTTGCCACAAAACCTCATGCTAAATCAGTAATTTCAAGATAAACAGATGAAATTTTGATTGAATTCTAGTTAATTTGTTCCTTATCCTCATAAGCCATGACATCCCCTGAGCCTCAAACTGATTTTGGAGAAAAAGCTCCACAAACCTCATTTGAGCCACCTTCTGGAAAACGGCGGTGGCTTTGGTTATTTTTAGCGGCACTACTACTATTGTTAGGGGGCGGAACAGCCCTCGTTTGGCGTTTGCTCACTCCGCAAAATTCAGCGCCTTCAACTACTAACGCTCAACCTCAAGGGGTAAGAGTCAAAGTATCCACAGTACAAAGCGGCATAATTGAGGAAAGTTCAGATTTTATTGCTAGCCTAAAATCCCAGCGCTCAGTCATCCTCCAGCCGAGGATTCAGGGCCAAGTTACCCAAATATTTGTGAAATCGGGAGATCCAGTAGCCGAAGGGGCGGCAATTATCCAAGTAGATCGTCGTACATCACAAGCAGCGATCGCTCCTAACAATGCTGCGCCTCAAGGATTTTTATTGCAACTGGAAACTGCCCGCACTGTACTCAAATCTCTAGAAGCCCAACGAGCATCCTACGTTGCGAATGTGCAATTGTATCAGCAAACCTACGAAAAGTACTCCATTTTAGCTGAACAAGGAGCCGTGTCTCGACAGACTCGCAATCAGTTTGCCGATCGACTTGCCAATGCTAAAACTAGTCTTGATGCAATTGATTCCAGGATTCAAGCCCAAAGATCCAATATATTGCAGGCTGAAAAAACGTTGCAGCAAGCTAATGTAAATACTCAAACACAACAAATCCAATCTGACAAAATTACCGCTCCTTTTAGTGGCACAGTTGGCAACATTGCTGTGAAAGTAGGTGATTTAGTTAATACTTCCACACAATTAGTTAATCTCACGCAAAATCGGCCTTTAGAAGTCAACATCTCTGTGCCACTACAGCAAGGGCCGCAATTGCGTAAGGGAATGCCAGTGGAAGTAATGAATACACAAGGTCAAAAGCTGGGTAGAAGTAGAGTATTTTTCATTGCGCCTACTGCTAATAACGAAACACAAGGGATACTGATCAAAGCACTTTTTGACAATCCTAACGGTCAGCTACGTGCAGATCAATTGGTAAGGGCTAGATTATTTTGGAATCAGCGCCCCGGAATTTTAATCCCCACAACTGCAATGACTCGTGTAGGTGGCGACACTTTCGTGTATGTAGTTGAAACCGAAACATCTCCCCAAGGTGTATCTCAACAAGTAGCTCGACAAAAGCGCGTGAAGCTAGGCGAAATCAAAGGTAATAATTACCAAGTTCTTGAAGGATTACAACCAGAAGATAAAGTTATTATCTCAGGGTTACTCAATCTTAGAGATGGCGCTGCGATCGTTCCAGAATCTTAATTAAGGGGAGTGGGTAGAGACGCGATTAATCGAGTCTCTACTAAGCATTTGGCAAGTGGAGGACATGAGATTAATAACCGAATGACAAAAGACAAAAGACAAATGACAAAATTTAACCTTAGTACAGTACTTTAACAGCAGATAATCACCTTGGTGAAGCAAAATAAAACTAGATTAATCTATGGCATCTTTATCAGGGAAAGTTGCAATTATCACTGGTTCATCGCGGGGAATTGGACGAGCGATCGCACTAAAATTAGCTGGTAACGGCGCATCTATTGTCGTCAACTATGCGGGTAATGCAGCCAAAGCAGAGGAAGTTGTTGCAGAAATTGAAAAGTTGGGAGTAGAAGCGATCGCTATCCAAGCCGATATTAGCAAAGTACCCGACATCCAACGCCTGTTTGAGCAAACACTTGAGCGTTTTGGTAAAGTCGATATTTTGGTCAACAATGCCGGAATCGCCTTCTATAAACCAATTACTCAGGTGAGTGAAGAAGATTTCGATGCGATTTTTGCTATTAACGTCAAAGGTACTTTTTTTACTTGTCAACAAGCCGCGCAACACCTATCAGAAGGCGGAAGGATTATCAACTTTTCGTCATCAACTACGGTGATGATGCTGCCAACTTATAGCGCTTATGTCGGAACTAAGGGTGCTGTTGAACAAATCACGCGGGTATTAGCTAAAGAATTGGGTGCAAAAGCGATCGCAGTTAATGTTATTTCTCCTGGCCCTACCGATACAGAACTATTCCGAGAAGGCAAAACCCAAGAACAAATAGATCGTTTAGCTCAAATGGCTGCTTTTGGCAAACTGGGAGATGTGCAAGAAATCGCCGATGTCGTAGCGTTTCTCGCTAGCGACGAAGCCAGATGGATTACTGGGCAAAACATCCGTGTAAACGGTGGAATCGCCTGAGATAATTAAAGTTCTCCTCATAAACCAATACAGTTCAGATAAGACCAAAACACTTGTCTGGACGGCGATTTATCGCGTCTCAAAAACCCAAAATTTTTGCCAGTAGCCCTTAACCCAAGCGTATTGCCTCATAAACGCGATATTCTCCGTTTCAAAACCTTAGCTAGTAACCTGGGCATTGCTAGTCCTGTTAGGGTAGGCGAAAATGAGACTGCTACTCTGATTCATTCGAGCTTTTTACTCGAATATAATTGTCCAAGAGCAGCTAACAAAACGGATTGCTAAATATGGGCTGAAAAAGTTTGTATAAACCGTTTCTAGCTTATACAAAGAACGGCTCGTTTATCCGGTTGTAGAGTCTGTGTTTTCGTACTAAATATCACTTCGCTGTCATCCAAAATTATGGATTTGTCCAACTTTACTACACTTCAAAACTTAGAAGCTGCCTTCGGTGGTGAATCGATGGCAAATCGCAAGTATTTGTTTTTTGCTGACGTAGCGCGTCAACTTGGGTTTCCAGACTTGGCAAAACTTTTTAAAGAAACAGCAGATCAAGAAACTGAACACGCTTTTGCACATTTTAAGTTGCTGCATCCAGAACTTGTGGTAGAAAATGCGGCTGCTTTAACTGATGAACAAAAACGAGAAATTATATCTCGCTGTTTATCTTTGGCAATTGAAGGCGAGACTTATGAATATACTACAATGTATCCAGAGTTTGCTGCCGATGCCCAACGCGATCGCGACAATCCTGCGGCTGAAGAATTTCTCAAACAAGTTAAAGAATCTACCGATCATGCCAACACATTTCGAGAAGCTGCACACCGTTTTGGCTTGCTAAAATTCATCGAAAATTACCACGCCGATCGCTATGCTGAAGCTCTAGAAGTATTAAATGGAGGACAAACAGCAACCAGAGTTGCAGCTGAAGATCCTAAAACTCGTAAATGGATTTGTAGACAATGCAGCATGATTTACGATCCCGTTGCTGGCGATCCCGATTCTGGGATTGCACCTGGTACACCTTTTGAAGAAATTCCTGATGATTGGAAATGTCCAATTTGCGGCGCTAGCAAAAAAACTTTTAAGCCATTTGAGGAAAAAGTTGCAGCTTAGGACGACAATTAATTAGGCACTCTTTTTAGCATATAAACGCGAAGCGTCTTAAGCATACTTCGCGTTTTCGATTATTTATCGCAACAGAATTCAGGAGTCAGGATTCAGAATGGGTTAAATTACTCGCTACCGGTAACAGAATGGATTGTGACCGAAAAAGATTATATTGCAACGCTTACGAGCATCTTAATTCTGACTCATTAATTCTGACTTCTGAAGTCTTCTTCAATATTCTCAAATTAGCAAGCTAATTACCAGGTGGACACAATTGCTGCACTTTTTGAGGAAGTTGCCGACACATTTGCTGGAATCCTTGAGGATTAATTTGCCACCAAGCAAATAATCCTAAACTTGTACCCCCTACAAGCAACGCAAAAATTCCCCCCAGCATTACCAAGCGTTTACCCCGATTAGGTTTTGTAATTAAGGTTGGTGGAATTTCTGGGCTTGTAACTGATTCCTCTGAAGTATCTAAATCTAGATCCAAATCTAGATCCAAATCTAGCAAAGTTTGCGAACTTTCTGTGAAGGAAATTAATTCCTGTTGTTCCTCTAATTCCTGTTGTTCCTCTAATTCCTCTAATTCCTCTTGTTCTTCTTTTATCTCTGCTTCTATAATCTCTTCTGGCAACGCCGGAGTCACAGGTACTAAATATTCGGGAGAAACACGGCAATAAGTGAGAACAACTGACGTATTATCACGCCCATTTTTTTCGTTTGCCAAGTTAATCCAGTTGCGGACAGCATCTTCAACTGTCATCTGGCCTTTTAACACGGGTATTGCGTAATCTTGCCAATATTGTTCCACCCTGTTATTATCACTTAAACCATCAGAACACAGTAGTAATATGCCATCTTCTTCCACAATAAATCGCTGAATCTTGAGACGTAAAGATTCTGCATTTCTTGTCCCCAACGCTTGAGTTAAGGCAGTAGCATCTGTTCTTATTAATGCTTTTCGATACAAACTTTTGGCAAAGCGGACTTCTCGCGTCGCCACATCATCATCTACTGTGAGTAGCTGACAATAGTTGCGAGTAATCCAATAGGCACGGCTATCGCCAACATTAGCCAAGTAAAGTTCATGGGTATTATTTGATTGCCACCCAGTACTTGTCTGTACTCGTTGTGGAACTTGCAACGCCATGACAATGGTTGTAGCCATACGTTCTTTACCTTGACGTTTTTGTTCGTTATTGCGGGCACAAATCACATTATTTACCACCCGTAAGCTTGCTTCTAATTGTTCTTGCAATAACTCTGGTGATACAAGTGCAGCTTGTTCTGTAACCTCCGCTAGTAAGGCGCGAATTTGCAACTTTACAGACTGCACTGCCAATTTACTGGCAACCTCGCCGCCTTCGTGCCCACCAATGCCATCGCAAACAATTGACAAGTGGGACAATAAAGGCTCATCTAAGTCATTCAAAGTATTCGGGTAGCAAGCATCTTCATTTTGCGCCATAATCGGCCCAATATCTGTAGAGCCTGCCACTTTAAAAACTAGTGGTAATTCTGCCGCAGATGCTAGTAATAAACCATTGAGTTGAGTAGCAACATCATCCAACTCAATTTCCGTTTCACACATCTCCTGGACTATGTTCTGCAACCCTTTAGCTACTGATGTCTTTGCAGAAGCTACCCAAAACTGCCAACACTCCCCCAGATTTTTTAAACTCAGCTTCTCATCTTCTGATGTTTGGTAGAGTTCCAACAGTCGCACACACCAACCTTGGACTCTCAAGTTGTCTACTACCAGTAAACTGCGGCTAAGTCCTAATTCTGATAAAGGTGTCCAAAGTTGGAGAATTTGCCACAGCCAATAAACTTGTCGTACCGCCGTTGCTTGCTCCCAAGCCTCAACAATAGTTGGATAGATATTTCCTGTGTCATCTATCGGCACATTTTCTAATAACAAGATATCAGTTGTATCTTCCTCACCATCACTAGCAAACCCATAAGCTTGGGGCAGATGTAACCGTTCTTGATATAACCGTAGATAAGGAATTACTTCCTTCGGTAATTCTTCAGGGACATCTGGTGGTAGTCCTGGTTGAGTATCCAGCCAAATCTGGCGAGTAATTACTCCATATCTGTCTGCTACTTTTGTGCCTGGTGTAATTTGAGCAGACAATGAGCCAGTAGCCCAAAGATAACGGTGAACCAAGGGAGTTTGGCAACTTGCACAAACACGATCTCCAATAGGATTAATGGGGCTATTACAGCCTGGATTTATACAATAAATTGTCAGTTGAGTAGAAATCATAAAAGTATAAATTTAAAAACCAATCAACTCATGAATTTCGATTACATTTAGCTGGCAATGGCTTGAAGGCTAGAATAGACTGGATTTGTGTACCGCTAGCTACATCTGGTTACTGAAAGTAATCAAAATTATTGGTAAAAAGACCAAGTTTTGCTTTCTGTAAATAACTTACGTCTGGCTGTATCTAATCGTAGAAATGGATTTACGTCAATGTAGAGTCTAGGATGGCACTATGCCAAGTTTGACCTTAATCTGGCTTCTGGCGGGAGCAGTTTTGTGTCTCATGGAACTGTTCTTACCATCGGCGTTTGTCGCCTTCATGATGGGAATTAGCGCTTTTGTGGTGGCGCTGCTGTCTGGAGTGGGTTTGGGAAATGTATGGTTGCAAGTTGTAGTTTGGCTATTACTTTCCACATTTCTAATCATGCTTTCTCGTCGGTTTTTGCAACCACGACGACGCAAATCGAAAATTCAGGATGCAGTCATAGCCGAAACTTTAACCGAAATTCTGCCTGGTAAAACAGGGCGGGTGTTGTATGAGGGAAATTCCTGGCAAGCACGATGTGACGATGACAAATTTACTGTAGCACCCCATCAAAGAGTTTATGTGGTTAGGAGAGAGGGTACTACTTTGATTGTGATACCAGAAAATTTGTTGAATTCTTAATTATTGGGAATGGGGAATTGGGAATTGGGAATGGGGCATTGGTTATTTTCTTTATTTCCCCATCTCGTCCATTTCCTACTCTCTTTGACATTTAATACTTAAAAAATCAGGAGATTCACAATGGAACAGTTTTTTTTGCTCGTACTTTTAGCCCTTGGTGGTTCTGCCGTCGCGGGATCTGTGAAAGTCGTCAATCAGGGCAATGAAGCTTTGGTGGAAAGATTGGGTAGTTATAACAAAAAACTGGAACCAGGACTAAACGTGATCTTTCCTTTCATAGATAAAATTGTCTACAAAGAAACTATCCGCGAAAAAGTCTTAGATATTCCTCCACAACAGTGTATCACCCGCGACAATGTTGGCATTGAGGTAGATGCAGTGTTTTACTGGCGCATCGTGGATATGGAAAAAGCCTGGTACAAGGTAGAAAATCTCCAGGCTGCAATGATAAATATGGTGCTAACTCAAATTCGCGCTGAAATGGGGCAACTGGAGTTGGATCAAACTTTTACTGCTCGTTCTCACATTAGTGAACTTTTGCTACGGGATTTGGACGTTGCTACCGATCCTTGGGGAGTGAAAGTTACACGGGTAGAACTGCGAGATATTATTCCATCTCAGGCAGTGCGAGAATCGATGGAATTGCAAATGTCGGCAGAACGACGCAAACGCGCAGCAATTTTAACTTCTGAGGGTGAACGCGAAGCTGCTGTCAATAGCGCCAGAGGTAAAGCTGACGCGCAACTCCTGGATGCGGAAGCTCGTCAAAAATCGACAATTCTGCAAGCGGAAGCTGAACAAAAGGCGATCATTTTGAAGGCTCAAGCGGAACGTCAGCAGCAAGTTTTGAAAGCGCAGGCGATCGCAGAATCAGCAGACATTATTGCCCAAAAACTCCAGACTAATCCCAATGCTAATAAAGCAGTGGAAGTTCTGTTTGCTTTGGGCTATCTCGATATGGGCGCGACAATTGGTAGAAGCGATAGCAGCAAGGTATTGTTTATAGATCCGCGTACTATTCCTGCTGCTTTTGAAGGTATGCGTTCCGTTATCTCAAATGGTCAGGTTGACTCTAACGAGTTGTTTTCTAAGCAAATACCAGGATTAGAAAATAACCGCCCTGGTTAGGAGTGAGGAGTGGCATTGGTGTCAACTTCAGTTTAAAACCCTTTTCAAACTTCGTTTCCAGTCTCAGACTGGGAACGAGACAATCACAATTATCTACTGACAACCTTTTTCAGCTATTCTGACTGATAATTCCCCCATAGAGGTTAACTTCGCTAAAATCGGCATTATCGAAGTCGTTCCTCAAAATAGCACCACTAAGGTCAATAATGAGGATGGAAGTAAAATACGCTTTATTCCTCTCATAGAATTGGTATGATTATTGACCAATCCCAGTAGCTTGATTTACTTGGCATTGGCTGCACAACCCAAAAAACTCTAGGGTGTGGTAAAAAACTTTAAACTTATGGCTAGATTCTAACTGCTCTTCTAAATCATGCACGGGGCATTGATGAATTGGAATTGAGACACCGCATTGCAAGCAGGTAAGGTGATGTTTGTCTTGCTGGGCTAGGCTATAGAGGGCTTCACCATTAGCCAAATTCCGTACTTGTACTATGCCTTCGAGTTTTAAGGCTTCTAAAGAACGGTAAACTGTTGCTAAACCCATACTCTGATTTGTATTACGTAATTCTACGTAAATATCCTGGGCAGAAATGCCTTTTTTGATAGTTTTCAGCAGGTTGAAAATACGCTCTTGACTGCGGGTGCGTATAGCTCTCATAGACAATTATTTAAATATGCCACTGTAGTTGAAGCTGTTAGATGGGCTAATTGATCAATTAACTTTAACTGCTTCGTAATCTTATTTTCACTCAGTTGGAACAGAAAGTTATAGTATAGCGATCGCAGCATTCAGCAAAAGCCGTGCAAACCAAGTATCTAGCCAAAATTTTTGTGACACTTCGTCCTTCAGTCTTAGACCCTGCTGGTGTGGCTGTACAATCCGGTCTTCAGCAACTGGGATACGATAACGTTGACCAGGTGCGGATTGGCAAGTACATTGAACTCACCATCACCTCGACTGAGGAAAAGAAAGCTCGTCAAGACCTTGATCGCATTTGTGACCAAATGCTAGCAAATCCCGTAATTGAAAATTACCGCTTTGAGTTGATTGAAGTCGAAACCCAAACGGGAGTCTTTTAGGGCATTGGGAATAGGGCATTGGGCATTGGGCATGGGGCATTAAGCATTGGGAATAAAGAAGAGACAAGTCAGAGGGGGAAGACTTGTTCAATAATTCTCCATTCCCCATTCCCCATCCCCCATCCCCCATTCCCCATCCCCCATTCCCCATCCCCCATTCCCCATCCCCCATTCCCCATCCCCCATTCCCCATTCCCCAATCATGAAATTTGGTGTTGTTGTTTTTCCAGGTTCTAATTGCGATCGCGATGTTGCTTATGTAACCAGAGATTTGCTTTTACAACCAACTCGTATGGTTTGGCATCAAGAAACAGACATTGCTGATTTGGATGTCGTCATCATCCCTGGTGGCTTTAGTTACGGGGATTATCTGCGCTGCGGTGCGATCGCACGTTTTTCACCCGTGATGCAGCAGGTTGTCGAACATTCTCAAAAGGGTAAGTTTGTCATTGGTATTTGTAACGGTTTTCAGGTATTAACTGAAGCTCGACTTTTGCCAGGGATGTTAACCAGAAATCGGGATTTGCATTTTATTTGCGATCGCGTCCCCTTAAAAGTTGAGCGTACCAATCTCTTATGGACGCAAGCCTATACCAATAGTGAAGTTATCACTTTGCCTATTGCCCACGGAGAGGGACGATTCTACGCGGATGAAGCTACTCTGGCAGAAATTGAAGATAACGGGCAAGTCGTGTTTCGTTATGAAGGGGAGAATCCCAACGGTTCACTGAACAACATTGCCGGGATTTGCAATCGTCAGGGCAATGTGTTGGGAATGATGCCGCACCCAGAAAGGGCATCTGACGCAATGCTGGGTAATAGTGATGGCTTAAGGCTCTTTCAGGGCTTGTTAGAGAAGGTAGCCGCATTAGCGTAGCCTAGAGCAAATATGGGGCGAGATCGCTTTCTGAAAGATAGATGAAGATTCTTCTAAAGATAGCGATCGCTCCATCACATCAAGTTTTAGAATTTGCATCACGAAACAGTCCATCGTAGATATCACTTCTACAAATTAACGCAAGAGTCAGTATTCCCCTGCCCGCTTTTTCAACACAATTACTAATTCGTAATTCGTAATTAAAATGGTTTGAGTAAATAGCCAAATTTTTTTAAAATTATTTAAAATTAGCGGTCTACAATTAGTTGCAGATTTAGACTCCAACTAATTCAATTACGAATTACGAATTATCAATTACGAATTATTTTAACGTACCTCTTTAAGACTATCAATTTGCTTGGTAAACAACTCAGTAAATAAACTAAGCACAGTCCGTTCTTCGCGTACTTTTATATTGGCACTGATTGACATACCTGATTGCAATGTGACGTTTTTACCCTTAATTACTAAAGATTGTTTATCCAATGAAATTTTTGCCGGAAATCTATAAAATTGATGTGTTTGGTCTGGCGGTAATGCGTCTGATCCTATCCCCATCACTTCCCCTTTGATATCGCCAAATTCGCTGTAAGGAAAAGAATCAATTCTCACATCTACTTTCATGCCTTTTCGCACAAAACCGATATCTTTGTTAGTGATGAAAACTTCAGCTATATAGTTTTCCTTTGGGACAATTTGCAGCATTTTTGTCGTCGGGTTCGCTACAAATCCAGGATTTTTCGCTTGTAAATCGAAAACTGTTCCAGCTACAGGCGCACGAAGTTCTTGATACTTAACGTTTAACTGTGTTTGAGAGATTTTACTATTGACATCTGCCAAACGCTGTTCATTATCTAGGATAACTTTCATGAATTGACTATCTATTGCGGCAATACGTTGTTTGTTATCAGCTATCTTATCCAAAACGTTTTTATCAGAAACAGCCACCGTATTGCTTAATTCTTGTTGGCTCTTCTCTATATCAAACTGGAGGCGTTTTTCTTCCTCACCTAGTTGTGCTACTTCCGCCGTGCGGTTTTGTACTTCTTGTTGCTGGTTGAGATACTGAAGTTGAGAAATACCACCTTCTTCTGATAATATTTTCAATTTATCTAAAATACCCTGTTGAATGGCTAAACTCGCTTTACTATCTTCCAGCTTAAATTTATTTTGAGCTAGTTGTTTTTTGATTTTTTCTACTTCCAACTGCGCCGCAGCAGAACGAGAATCTAATTCTTTTTTGGCAACTCGGAGACGTTGTTGCTCATCAATTCCTAAAGTAGAATCTCGACCAGAATTTCTTAATTGAGTCCGTAATAAGTCATTTTCTTCTACTAACGCTACCCGACTTTTCAGTAGAAAAGCAGTTTCTTGTGGCAAATTACCGCGCAAATATAAAAGTTCAGATCCCCCGGCAGTAGTTGCCCCCATTAATCGCCGATAAATTTGATTTTCTTTAATTAATGCAACACGAATTTTATTCAAAGAATTTAATTCGGCAACACTGGCTATGGAATCAAAAGTCAGCAACAAATCTCCTGGCTTTACCTCTTGTCCATCTTTAACATTAACTGTTTTCACAACTCCACTAACAGGAGCCTGAACTTCTTTTATTGTTCCTTGCGGCTTTAATTGACCTGTTGCTGGCACTACTTGCTCAATTTTCGCAAAATAAGCCCAAGCAATTCCAAAGCAGGCTAACCCCATGAGAGTAACCATAATTGCCCGCGACCAAACTGGAGATTGACGCAAGACAATTGCTTGCTCAAATTCCTCATTACTTGAGTTAATTAAAGACTCTTGAGCAGCTTTCTGTTGTTTTGTAAGTACCGGTGAATCTTGTTTGACTCCATTTTTGTGATTCCCGTTTTTCTGATTGCCGTTGTGGTGATTCCCATTAAGTTGAGTCATAACGATTTTGGGTTTTGGATTTTAGATTTTGGATTTGTTCTTGGGTGAACACTGTTCAAATTATGTAATGCTATGCCGCCAATAATAACTAACTATAAATTCACATCTTGTTGCTGATACAGATAATAATAATGACCTTTAGTAGCCATTAATTCTTGATGGCTACCTTGTTCTATAACCCTACTATTATCCATTACAACAATCATGTCTGCATTACTGACGGTGTTTAGTCGGTGGGTAATAAAAAATACTGTATCACCCTTAAATGCTTTGGCTAAATTGAGACATATTTGCCGTTCTGTGGGATAGTCTAGGGCGCTAGTTGCTTCATCTAAAACTAATAATTTTGGTCGTTGTAACACAGAACGAGCGATCGCAATTCTTTGTCGTTGTCCACCTGAAAGTGCAGAACCCCGTTCTCCCACGCGCGTGTTGTAACCGTTGGGCAAGTTCATAATAAACTCATGAGCGCACGCAACCTGAGCCGCTTCGATTATTTCTTCGGTTGTCGCATCGGGATTCGTCAGAGCAATATTTTCTTGAACGCTACCGTCAAACAACAATGTTTCTTGGGGAACTACGCCAATTTGTCGTCGCAGTGAATAAAGTTCGACTTTGGCAATATCATAACCATCAATCAAAATTCTGCCGGACTCAGTTTCGTAAAGTCTCAGCAGCAATTTCATCATCGTACTTTTACCCGATCCACTTTGTCCGACGATGCCAATAAATTTTCCTGGCGCAAATTCGAGGTTGACGTTGGAAAGTTGCAGAGGGCCACTCGTCCCAAATCGAAAGGAAACATTTTCATATTTTACTGCTCCCTTAATCGTCGGTAAGGGTATGTTGTAGCGGTCTGTTTCTCCTTCTTGTGGCGTATCGACAATATCGCTTAAACGTTCTAGAGACAAGGCTGTTTCTTGGAAGCTTTGCCAGAGTTGAGCTAAACGTAATATTGGGCTGGTGACGTAACCCGATATAATTCTAAAGGCAATTAATTCGCCTAAAGTTAATTCTTGTTGCAGGACTAAATAAGCTCCTACCCACAAAACTAGTAAACTGCTGAGTTTGTTGAGAAAGTTACTGGTGGAGTTCGCGAGGGTGGAAGTTACAACTGTTTTAAAACCAGCAGCGACAAACCGAGCGTAACGCTCTTGCCAAGAAAAGCGCGATCGCAATTCAATATTTTGCGCTTTTACGGTTTGAATTCCTGACATCACCTCCACTAAATAAGATTGAGTTTCGGCATTGCGTTCGGCTTTAGCACGTAACTGTCTGCTAATGGTGGGAGATGCAATTAAGGTAATCACGATAAACACGGGAATTGTGCTTAAGCCTACCAAGGTGAGTTGCCAACTGTAAATCAGCATTACACCGATATACACCACCGAGAACAGAGCATCTAATCCCACTGTTAAGGCAGTACCAGTCAAAAATTGGCGAATATTTTCTAATTCGTTGATGCGAGTGGAAAGTTCACCCACCGGTCGGCGTTCAAAATAACGCAGTGGTAAACGTAATAAGTGGTCGATAATTTGCGACCCTAAACCCATATCGATCCGGTTAGTGGTATCGACAAATAAGTAAGTTCGTAAGGTAGTCAGTACTGCTTCAAATAATCCGACTACTAATAGTAAAATCCCCAAAATATGTAGTGTGCCAATACTATTTTGAGTGATAACTTTGTCGATAATTAACTGAACTACCAGAGGATTTGCTAATGCTGCCAACTGCACGAAAAAGGAGGCGATAAAAACCTCAATCAACACTCGACGGTGCTTTGACAAATATGGCAGAAACCACCGTAAACTAAAACGTTCTTGGGGTGTTTGGTTGGTAGCACTGAGCAGTAATACTCTAGCTTGGGGCGGAAAGTTGGTTGGATCAACATCTAATTGTTCAACCAATTGAGCAGGTTTACAGCGCACAATTCCTTTGGATGGGACACCAACAACCACCGTATTTGCATCTGCCGCATATAAAACTGCAAAATTATCACCATAGCGAATCAATGCCGGTGTAGGAATACGCGTTACTGAGGAGACTGGTATTTCTATTAACTGCGCCTTAAGTCCGATTAATTCTGCCAGGTAAGCAGTAACTTGAAACGATATAAGACCCTGACGTTTGACTTGCTCAGTTAAGATGCGGCGAACCACTTCTCGACGAAACGGTATTTCTAGGTGCTTCGCGATCATTTGGAAGCAGGCGAAGGCTGTGTTTAATTCTCCCTTACCACTAAAAAACGGGTATTTTTGTTTTGACGAACTCTTTGAGGTATCGGGAACTGTCTGGGGAACGATTTCGTCTGATGCGTAAGGGATATCTAATTCATCATCATTTTGGCTATCTACTGGGGTGTTATTTACCGCCAGTACTATCTCATGACTATCTTCTAAGATCAAATCTGACGGATGGATACCAAGCAACCTTGAAGGGTTTTGACCTATGACCTGGATCTTGTCTCGGTCGTCGTCTGCTTCTAGGCGATCGCCAGGTGATAAATTCGTGACTGTACCACCGCCACTTACAAACCAGGCCCTTGCGCTATCCAGTTGGTTAAATGCAGTTTTTCCTGGAGGTAAGTAATGGATTTTTGCCTGCGGTAAGGCTTTTTCTGTCAGTTCTCTGAGATTTAAAGTTGCGATCGCTTGCTTTTGCCAATAGGAGGCGAGAATATCAAAAACTTCTATCAAATAAGTGCGATTCTTGCGGGCTTCGGCAAAAGCTGGGTATGAAGCGAGAAAACTAAAATATGCCGATGCACTCAAGGTTAAACATACTACTTCGGTAGAGGCGATCGCAGTCTCGCAGGCAACATCGCGCAACAAACTAATTTCACCAATAATTTCTCCAGGTTGCAGCAATTTTAGGGTAATTGGCATTTGCGTCTGGGGATCGTATCCCAAGAGGCGTACTTGTCCCTCATAAATAATGGTGATGCGTTCCGGGAGACTTTCTTTACCAATGATTTTTTGACCTATGCGATAGCGCCAGGCTTGCAGTTGTTCTGATAGATTAGCGATCGCTCCATCGGGTAACTGTTCAAACCCTTCTATGCTAGTAAGAAATTCGGGAAAAGTGTTCTTAATATAAGTCATATAAAACAACTAAAAAGTGAGGAATTAAGTTGAAAATATTAGGGAGTATCTCTTTTACTAACAGTGGTAGTGTTTAGTTTTATGCTAGTAGTGGCACGACTTCTGTACAATTCAGGTGCCTAAATATGTAAGAGTACAGAGGATAGTTTCGTCTAATTTAAGACCTGTATTTAGATCACACGGTTACGATTGTTATGCGCTTTTCAAACCAAAGCATAATATAAATGGATCGAGGACAAGTTATCACTTGGTTAACGATATATAATTTATACAAAATTTAAATCAATATTTAAGTATCGCAAATATGTAAGATGGATACTCTACTCATCATCAAACCAAGACATATAAAGGTGGTTGTTAAATTTAGTGTCGCATATTTTAATTTATGATAATCAACATGAAAATATCACAGATGCCTTCCTAAGTAAATACTCTAGTTAAAAATCATGTAATAAAAAAAACTTTAAATTTCTGAATTATTTTTTACATATTCAAGAATATAGGGATTGACAAAATCACTAATGGCGAAGGATGGTGAACTTTCCTTGTTAGATAGTGCCATACCCGAATTTATGAAAGAATTATCTCTTACTTTTTTGGTAGCTTAATTTAATAAAAATTAACTGCAAAATCAATAGGTAAAGATTTATTATGACCCTAGAGGAATCAACTATTAAATTTATGAAGGAAAGACAATAATTGCCTTCAGTAAATTCACCAGTTTAATCCATATTGAGTCTCGTTAATAGCTGCGCATAAAAAAACTCATCTCGCAACTGGGATGAGGTTGTTTGATTCATCTAAGTAATTACTTGTGCTTAATATTAGACAGTACTGGCACTCAAATTTAGCTGTAAAATCATGTCGTTGTAATCTTTCTCATCACTATTTGGTAGATCCTCAAAACCAAAGGTGTTATTCCCCAACAGGTGGATATGATCTGTCTTATCGAGGTTAGCGCCCAAGAATGTAAAGTAAACCTGTTCATAGTTTTTTAATTGCAACTGTTGTGTTCAAAACCCTTATAGCTATTGACTGTAGCAAGATTGCCTATTGCCTTATCCCAACGACAATTATTTACGCCTACTTACTTAAGTTTTATTTAATACTCAGTAAATACACTAGCCAAGCTATAGTCTAGTACTTCTACAAAGGTTTTTTAGCGATCGCATTTACACATATATCAAGTCGCCAGTGTAATTTATTACTCGCAAATAAAACAACCCCATTCCGCAAGTGAGATGAGGTTGGAAAGCTATAACTACACAATTCAGAAAGAACTTTGAGCGGGTCAAAATAGCTTTTATATCTGGCTTAAAGACTTAAGTTTTGTACCTCACTGAGTTACTTCTTTCCTATGGTTTCTGCAATAATTTGATCTATGCAAGACTTCATTTTTTCGGACACAGATCGTACATGGGGTTCTTTAAAAATGGAATTATGAATCCCAGAAATATCATAAATATCCACTCCCCCTAATGCCAATTTACCCCAACCCATTTTGGAATCAGCCTCTCGTTGTCCAACTACAAGACCATCTTCTGTTCGGAATACAGTTGCTTTACCTGAGTAAACTTGTAGAACATATTTTCTTAGTGCTTGTATAGTGGCATGTTCCACCATAAATTTCCGGTTGGAGTAAGGTAAGGGGCGACCGAGAATCAAGTGACAGTGAAAGACAAACCGCCAGAGTATCTCTTTGATTTGATACTTAAACCGTTCTGTATTCCCTTTTACCTGCTCAATAAGATAGTTAGATGCAATTGCTAAAAGACTCTTCCAATCATGAGAGGCTGGCTTTTGCAATAATAGAGATTCAGTATTTTTTGAACCATAAGTATCAAATAGAACTAACAAAGCTACTTCCTTACCTTGTATGGTCAATTGTCGAGCCATCTCGTAAGCAATTATACCGCCAGAGGAGTATCCACCGATTAAATAAGGCTCATGTGGCTGAATAGTCTGGATTTGTTGAATGTAGTGCGCTGCCATGTCTTCAATTCGGGTATAAGGAAGCTGTTTTCCATCTAACCCTTGTGGTTGTAGTCCATAAAATGGTTGATCTGATCCTAAATGCACAGCCAATTCACGGAAACGTAGAACTTCTCCACCCAAACCATGTACACAGAAGAAAGGAGGCTTAGAACCGTTGGGCTGAATAGCTACTAAAGATGACCAAGGAATTGATGTTTCAGATTTGACATCAGCTGTTGGCACCGCCGCAATCCCAGGTTTTGAGCATATTTCTCGCTCAACAATATTAGCTAACTGCTCAATAGTTGGGGCTTGCAAAAGGATAGATAGAGCTAGATTTTTGCCTACTATCTTTTCAATCTGAGAAAATAGACGTACTGCCAGCAGTGAGTGTCCACCCAAATCAAAAAAGTTATCTGTTATTCCAATCGGATGAATTCCTAAAACGTTTTCCCAGATTTCTGTTAATTGAAGTTGTAATGGATTTTCTGCTGTAGCAAATATTTTTTCTCTTTCAATATTAGTTGGATTGAGAGCAAGTAAGGCTTGACGATCAACTTGATCATTAGCATTCAACGGCAGAGAATCAACTATGACAAAGGTAGGCAACAAATGCTCCGGTAGCTTTTGCTGGAGAAAACTCAGTAGTTGCTCACTCCCAATTGTCTCGTCTTGTTTGGGAACAAGATAAGCAACTAAATGTTTGTCCCCGGAAACATCTTCTCTGGCAATCACCGCAGCGTTCTGCACGCCTGGATATTGAGCTAAAATTGTCTCAATTTCTGTCAATTCAATCCGAAAACCGCGAATTTTAGCCTGATTATCTCGGCGGTCAATAAACTCAATATTGCCGTCACTTAAGTAGCGTCCAAAGTCGCCACTTCTGTAAAGGTATGACCCAGATTCACTGCTAAAGGGATTGGGGATAAATTTCTCAGATGTTAATTCGGGACGGTTAAAGTAGTCTTGTGCAACACCGATACCACTAATGTAGATTTCGCCAGTAACGCCAATTGGCAGGGGTTGCAATCGCTGATCGAGAATGTAGATTTGGGTATTAGCGATCGCTTTTCCTATAGGAATTTCTGATCGATTGTTACTGGCTTCAGTGGCAGTTACCGGATCGTAAACCGTGGCGGTTAAAGTCGTTTCTAGCGATCCATAGGCATTAAGCCAACGTACTTGCTTGCCAACTTTTTCTACCCAAATCAAATAAGCATTACGTGAGACTTTTTCTCCACCAACCATGACTAAGCGCAAGCTGACTGGCAAGGTTTGTGGAGATAGAGACGGCTCTTTAACTAACTGATGCCAAAAATACGTAGATAGATTAACAACGGTAATCTGTTGTTGAGCAATGAATGGGAAAAACTGCGCTGTCGATTGTAGCTCTTGAGACTGGAGAATTACAGTAGCACCAGCAATCCAAGTGGGGAATAATGATTCTATAAAAGAATTGCAAGTGATACTAGGTAAGAGTAGGAGGCGATCGCTCTGGGTCAACTCCCAAGTGTGACTGATTGCGAGGCTGTGGGTGACAAGATTACGGTGGGTAATGGCTATACCGTTGGGTTTTCCATTGCTGCCGGATACATACATCACACAGGCGAGAGTCTGATCTGTGGTATAATAATCTTGATTTTCTGTTGTGTGTAGTGCAATCGCTTCCCAATCATTATCCACACAGATAACTTTTACCTGATGCTCAGAGAACTTCTCAACCAATGAGCTTTGGGTTAACACTACGGATATTTGGGCATCTTTTAAAATGAAAGACAGACTATCTTGCCCAGATGTCGGAGCTATGGATACGTAAGTTCCCCCAGCTTTCAAAATACCCAACAGCCCCACAATCATCTCTAGCGAAGGCTCTACATAAAGACCGACAAGTACCCCCGATTTTACCCCTAGAGTTTGCAAATAGTCGGCTAATTGATTTGCACGCTGGTTGAGTTCCTGATAGGTTAGTTGCTGATTTTCAAAACTTACTGCAATATTATCTGGAGTTCGTTTAGCTTGAGCCTCAAACCACTGATGAATACAAGTCTTCTGTGGATAATCAGCCTGTTTGCCATACCAATCAACCAATAATTGATGCTGTTCAGGTGCTGTCAACAGAGGTAATTCAGATATCGGCTGATCGGGATTAGCAACAATACCTTCGAGTAAAGTTTTGAAGTGTCCCAACATTCGCTCTATGGTACTGGCATCAAACATCTCGGCATTGTAATCAAATACCATACCTAGACCATTATCCTGTTCCCGTAAGACTAATGTCAGATCGTATTTGGTTTTACCATGATAGATGTAACCAAATAGAGAAGTAATAGTCAAATCAGGTAGTTGCAATGCTCCCATACCACGACCGTTTGACCAAGGAGGATTGAGGGAAAACTTTACTTGAAATAAAGGCGAACTGTTCCGACTTTGTTGTTCTGGTCTAAGTTCTTCAATTAGTCTCTCAAATGGTAAGTCTTGATGGGTATAAGCCTCTAAGCAATCCTTACGCACGCGGTCTAACAATTGTCGAAAAGTTGGATTTCCTGCTAAGTTACCCCGCATTACAAGAGTATTAGAGAAAAATCCAATCAGCCGCTCGGTTTCTACTTGTCCCCGACTTGCACTTGCAAAGCTAATCAGTAGGTCTTCTTGCCCAGAATAACGGTAGAGCAATAGCTCAAACACTGTCAGGAGAGTCATGAAGAGGGTAACACCCCATTTTTGACTCAGGTCTGTCAGGGCATGGTTCAGCGTCTTTGATAGCAGCAGAGCAGCGCGATCGCCCCGATATGTCTGCACACCATGAGGACGCGGATGATCGTAAGGTAACTCAATGATCGGTAAATTGCCTTCTAGCTTTTGCTTCCAGTAGTTTACCTGTGACTCTAAAACCTCTCCTTGGAGCCACTGATATTGCCAATTGGTAAAATCGGCATACTGCACTGGTAAGGGAGTTAAGGGAGAAACCTTTCCCGCCGACAATGCTTTATAGATGGTAGTGAAGTCTTGATAAAATATATCGGAAGAAGCTCCATCACAAACTATGCAGTGCATATTCCAGATTAGCAGATGCTCGCGATCGCCCAACCGCAGTAGCAGCAACCGCAAAATCGGCCCATTGGCTAGATCAAAAGGTTGATGAGCTTCTTTAGTTGCCAGTAGGAGAGCTTCAGCCTCTCTTTTTTCATCTGGTACTTGCCGCAAGTCAATTATTGGCAGCGTCAAGGAAACATTGGTGGCAATAACTTGAGTGGGCTTACCATTTACGGCTGGAAAAGTTGTCCGCAGGACTTCATGGCGGCGGACAACTTCTCTCAAACTTTCCTCTAAGAAAGCAACATTGAGATTCCCCGTAAAACGCACCACAACGGGCATATTATTTGAGGAACTATTAGGTTCAAATTGATGCAGGAACCATATCCGTTGCTGACCAAAGGAAAGCGGCAAGTTGCCATTCCGTTCACAAGCGACAATTGGGGGAATCTGTGAACTGGCGGCTGTAGTAATTTGTCGCAGAAAGTTAATGATTTCGGCTTTTTGAGTTTTTAACTCGGTGAGCAATTCTGGTGTGAGACTATCTTTTGCTGCCCGATAGCGTAAGCGATCGCCCTCTAGCCAAAGTTTGACATCGCGCTGACGTAGTTCAGAGAGTAGTTCATCTAATGTTTTCATAGCTCACCTTCCTCGTAATCATCAGCTGTTTCACTATCAGCAGCCTGAACTCCTTGGGTGGCCCAACGCAGAGTTTCCACTCGTTCAGCCAATTCTGCCACCGTTGGTAATTCAAATAAATTGGACATGAGAATTTCTACTTGCAAGGCTTGGCGCAGTCGAGAAACCACTTGAATTCCTAGTAGAGAATATCCACCCAGTTCAAAAAAGTTGTCGTAAATCCCAACCTGCCTGACATTTAAAACCTGTGTCCAGATATCTGCAATCTGCTGCTCAATGGCAGTGCGAGGCGCTACATAATTTGCTTCCAGTTCTGGACGGAAAGAATCAGGCTTTGGTAGTGCCCGACGATCAACTTTGCCGTTAGCATTTAGCGGCAAGGCTTCCAGTGCCATAAAAATCTTGGGCACCATATACTCAGGAAGCTGCTGTTTTAAGAATCGACGTAACTCGGAGATTATTTGCGGGTTATCTTGACTAGTTTCTGCTACAAAATAACCAACCAGCACTTTCTCACCAGGAGCATCTTCTCGAACAATTACTACCGCTTCTTTTACTGCCGGATATTGCAAAAGTGCAATTTCAATTTCACCCAATTCTATGCGGAAACCGCTCACTTTTACCTGATTGTCAATCCGACCCAGGTATTCAATCTTTCCATCTGGCAAATAGCGAGCTAAGTCTCCACTTTTATATAAGCGTGATTGAGTATCTGAGCTAAAGGGATTGGCAATAAATCTTTCAGCTGTAAGATCCGGGCGATTGAAATATTCTCGTGCTAAACCATCGCCACCAATATACAACTCACCTGTGATTCCAATTGGGACGGGTTGTAAATGGGAGTCTAATATATAAACTTGGGTATTAGCAATGGGGCGACCAATAGGAATAGAAGCCCCTGGCTTTAGTGGTGCTGTAATGTCATAACAGCAGGTAAAAGTTGTACTTTCTGTCGGACCGTAACCATTAATTAGTTTACAGTTTTCTACTGTGTTGATAAATTTCTGGACATGGGTAACGGATAAAACATCACCACCTGCTAACAGTTGACGTAATGGTTTTAAAGCATCAATTTTTTCGTCGACTATGAGATGGAATAAACCCGCCGTTAGCCATAAGGTTGTCACCTGATATTGCTGAATAAATTGCCCTAATTCGTCTAAAGATGGCGTATGGGGAGGGAATATTATTAGTTTTCCACCATTAAGCAAACAACCCCAAATTTCAAAAGTTGAAGCATCAAAAGAGATAGGGCTAATTTGCAGAAATACTTCTTTGTTAGTAAGGCTTACATAGTTAGTTTCTTTGACTAATCTAACTACACCTTGATGGATAACACTAACACCTTTGGGCTGACCTGTAGAACCAGATGTGTACATTACATAAGCCAAGTTGTCAGCCTTGACATTACTAATTAAATTCTCTGGCGTTGCTTGGTTGATAGTATCCCAGTCAGTATCTAGACAAATTACACTTGCTGCGTGAGCAGGTAGTTTGTCAATTAACTGTTTTTGGGTCAACAGTAATTTGATCTGGGTGTCTGAAAGCATAAAAGCCAAACGTTCTTGCGGATACCCCGGATCTAGGGGGATGTAAGCTCCACCTGCTTTCAGAATCCCTAAAAGACCTACCACCATTTCTAAGGAGCGATCGACGCAGATTCCCACAAGAACATCTGCACCTACTCCTAATGTTTGCAGGTATTGCGCTAATTGGTTGGCGCGAATATTTAACTCTCGATAAGTAAGTTGTTGTTCTTGAAATACCAACGCCACAGCATCAGGGGTGCGTTCTACCTGCTCCTCAAATAAATGATGAATGCATTTATGTTGGGGATAATCTGTTTGTGTCTGGTTCCATGTTGCTAATAAGTGTTGCTCTACTGCCGGTAAAATTGGCAATTTAGCAATACTTTGATTGGGGTTAGCAACTATACCCAATAACAACGTTTCAAACTCTGCCATCCGGTGGCGAATAGTGTCAGCGTCAAATAAATTAGTGTTGTACTGACATTCCAGGGTCATCTGACCATGTAATTCTGTGGCGTTGATGAACAGTTCAAAATTCTCAAAAGCGCGGGGGTTAGAGAAAAATTCTACTTCCAATCCAGTGAAAGGGAGTTTATCACTATCTAAACCCTGATCGATATTAAATGTAATGGGAACTAAGGGAATGCGGCTAGAATCCCGTGCCAAAACTAATTTTTTGACCAGACTGCCAAAGGTAAATTGTTGATGATCGTAAGCATCTAAGACAGCCGATCGCCGCGATCGCAAATAGTCGCTGAAAGATTTTTCGCCATCAATCTGGCTACGCAATGGTAATAAATTTACACAGTGTCCTACGAGATTATATTGCCCCAAAGCGGCTTGTCCGGCGGCTGGAATCCCAACAACCAAGTCGTTTTGCCCTGTTAGACGGTGTAGCCAAACCTCAAATCCTCCCAGGATAGTAGTCATAAAGCTACAACCAAGTTTTGTGCCTAGTTGTTTGAGGTTGGCAACTAGTTCGGGACTTAAATGCCAATCTTCACGTGCGGCGTTAAAGGTTCTGAGTGGTGGACGGGGGCGATCGCTGGGGAAATCTACAACAGGTACAGTGTCAGCGAATTGTTCCAACCAATATTTTTCTGTGGCGATCGCTTCTGGACTATCCGCCTCTTCTTCCTGCAAAATCGCATATTCACTTAAATTGTCTGGTTCTTCCAATTCAGGAACAATACCCTGTTGCAAGCCAGAATAAAGTTTACCCAAATCTGGCATCAACACTGCCCAAGACCAACCATCACAAATAATATGATGTGCTGTCAAAGTAGCTAGATGCTCCTGCGCCTGCAATTTGACAATTTTTGCCCGAAATAGCGGACCATGTTCCAAATCAAAAGGTTGCTCTACCTCTTGCCGCAAGATACTAGCTAATTTTTCCTGTTGTTCTTGTGGTTCCAGGTTAGAAATATCAATAATAGGGATTTCAATTTGCCGAGAAGCAACAATGCAGAGTGTATTGCCATCGGTGCTAAAAGTTGTCCGTAGTGCTTCATGACGTTGTACTAACTTTTCCACCGCAGACTGGAAAACTTTGACATCAAGTTCGCCTTTTAGTCGCAGAGATTGGGACTCGTTATAAGCACAATTGGCAGCATCCCCCATTTGTACAGAAGCCCAGATTTCTTTTTGTGATTCTGTGGCAGGGGCGGTTAGAAGTAATTCTCCATCTGCAAATGGATCAAAATCAACCGCAGTTAAACTGGATTGGTAATCTACAGGTAATAAGCTCATAAAATTCTATTATTTTCTCAGTTTATTCAAAGTAAAATTTAATTTTTTCTTGGCAAATCATTGGCATTTAAATTCATTGTTTAGCCAAGATTGTAGACTTTAAATAATTACGCATTGGAACCTCTACAAATCTATATGTCAATGATGCGGCCAATATGATAATCATAAGAAATACTCCTAGAGATGTCAAGACTTCATATTCTGTGAATCCTTTACCAAAAGCCTGGTGAAATTTATAAATCCATAATGTTTTTAACAATTCTTGAACAAACCAATGAACCATGTAAATCGAGTAAGATATAGTCCCGAAATACAGCATCAACCGTGAATTTAAAAATTTTGATATTAAACTATTATTGTTGATAGATACAGCTAAAATTAGAAGAGAAAAAGCTGGTAAAACTAGCCAATCATGAAGACTACGCCAATAAGTCCAGTAGTAATTCATAATCAGAACTATCCAAGTTATAGCTATTATTGCTAATAAATTAAGATTAAAATGATTTCTATAATTACCTCTGCGATAGATTTTATAAGTTATGATACCGAGTATGCACTCTAGCCCGCACCTAGCTATGGAAGGTATGCCAATAATACTATCTAGGTTTCCACGGGTAAAAGCGATTAGTAGTAATATACTGAAGAGAGCAAAAACATAAATTTTCAAATCCATTTTTTCATTATTTCGTAATAACAAAAACAAGAGAAATGGAAATATGCAATAAATAACAAACTCTACACTAATTGACCAAGCTGGCTCATTCCAATAAGTATCACACCAAAATAAAGGTGGGCAATTTAAGTCGAATGCTTGGAGAAGGAAAATATTAGCAAAAAGGGCAGTTAAGTTAAATTTAACAGTAAAAGCAGAATTATTTAGTAAAAATATTTTTAAAGTTTCTAATCCGATAAATAGAGATAAAATAAATATATGTAAAGGATAAATTCTGGCAAAACGTGAAAATAAATATGATCGATATTTAGTTGAATTAACTTTTAATGAAAAATCTTCAATATAAACGTGGGTCATGATAAAACCACTCAGAATGAAGAAAAAATCAACCCACAAATATCCATTACGAAAAAAATTGCTATATGCTGATAAAGTTGAACCAGTTTTAGGTAAAGTGTAATATGAGAAATGATGTACAACAACAATCAAAGCTGCAATACCGCGCAGAGCAGTGAGCGAATTGATTTGGTTATACATTGATATTTTTGGCATTGAATTATCTCAAGAATATAAACAGTTAGATATTTTTAGGATAATATTGATGGTTTCATGGGATTTATGAAATACAAGTATGCTAAACATTGTTCACCAGATTATGATTTTGGTAGGCATTGCCCACGCTATTTATAATAATTATTTTGCTATATCAAATCTGTCAAAAGTTTAGCTTTTAATTTCTACTATGATCTGGTTAGGACTGACTTGAACCAGCTTTAAGTAGATTATCAGTTAATATAAAAATCCCTAATCGATGAGTATTTAATATTTGCAAACACAGTTAATTTTTGGTGTTGCTGAATTGGAGTAGGAATTGACATTTTTTGATATGGCTTCATACTTTCAATCAGCAACGCCAATTTTTTAAAGTACTCAGGAAACACTTGCAACTTGTAAATACTTCCCAGGTCGCTCAGTATCGGGGATATACCAGGCGGGGTTGCCTTGGGGATCTCGTCCTAATTTGGCATTAGGTTGCGGAGGACGATTACGTAGGCTGTTATTGGTAACTTCGCTGTTTGTTACTTCTATGGGCGGTGCAGACAAAAAGCCAGCAGACTGCATTTCGGCAATACTTTCTTTAAAAGCTGCCATTACAAAAGCTAGATCGGCTTCGGAATGAGCTGTTGTCAAAAAGCAAGGACGGTGATCCCAAGTATGCACTCCCTTATCCCGCAGTAAATAAAATAGTAAGTCTCCATAAGGAAACTCTGGCGCAGATTTCACCATAAACAGGGAGCCGAAGTTATAAGCTGTAAACGGAGCCTGAACTTTCTCGAAATAGCCCATAAGTTCCGCTACAAACTTATCGGTTCTTGCATTGAGATTTTGCTGCAAGCTGGGGCCACTCTGCTTTAAATGTTGGAGTACTGCTTTGGCGGCTGCTAGTGCTAAAGGATGACGGACAAAAGTGCCGGCAAAGTAAGTCACGCCTACTTCTGGAACTGAGTCATCCCCAAACTGCCAAAATCCACCATCTAAAGCATCCATATATTGCGATTTGCCAGCAATGACTCCAATCGGTAGTCCACCGCCCACAATCTTGCCGTAGGTTGCTATATCAGCTTTGATACCAAAATGTGCCTGAGCGCCACCTGGATGAATTCTAAATCCGGTAACGATTTCATCAAAAATTAGAGCAATACCAGCTTCTTCCGTGAAATCACGCAATTGCTGAAGAAATTCCTTGGGCTGGTATTCAGGGCGACGGCTTTGCACAGATTCAACCATCACTGCTGCTAACTCATCAGCCCGGCTTCTAAGGATTTCTAGAGACTCAGGCGAATCGTAGTCCACCACCAAAATGTTCTCCACCATTTCAGGTGGAATACCGGGAGCAGCAGGAATTGACCGGAGTTTTTTTGTCCCCCGAACAATTACTTCATCCAAAATACCGTGATAAGCTCCCGAAAAGATGGCGATTAAATTACGCCCTGTGATGGTGCGTGCCATCCGCATCGCTCCCAAAACCGCTTCTGAACCTGTGTTGCAAAAGGCTGCTCGGTCAAAGTTGGTCAACTCACACATCAGCTTTGCCACTTCTCCAACCAAGGGAGTCTGCGGCCCAATTTCCATGCCTAGTTTCAGTTGCGCTTCAATTGCTTCGGTAATGAAAGGTGGCGACCAACCAAACAAATTCAAACCAAAGCCATTGCTTAAATCGACATATTCATTACCATCAAGATCCCAAAGTTTAGAACCTGATGAACGAGACGCTACGATGGGATAAACCATCTCTTTCATCGTCGGGTTAAAGCCAGAAACAGTTCTTGGATCTGCCAAATAAGGGCGATGAAATTGAGTGTATTCTTTAGATTTTTGAGTCCGTTTTGTATATCTTTGGATAATTTTATCTAGATGATTGCGTTGTTGCGCTGTCAGAGTTTTAGTCTGAGTTTTTTCAATTCGAGCAGCCGCACCAAATGCCTTTTTAGCACCATTTGATTCCGTCTCTACCGATGCAGGTGATTCTTTGCTCGTTTGAGTAGCTGGGATAGATACGGCATTTTGTGGTTTGACATCATTATTTTGAGGTGTCGCCGCAGGTACAACTGGGATTGTTACAGGTTGACTGTTGTTACCCAATAGTGCCAATTGCTGACTCATGATTTGTAGCTGCTGATTAATCACATTTTCGAAGAAACTGGATGCAGCAGGTTGCGGAGAAATCTGAGGTGCAGATCCATTTGTATGAACTTCATGCACTACCAAAGTGGGTGATGTGGTTGCAGGTGCTGGTAATGGTACTTCGGGAATTGGTTCTGTAACGGTTTCTGTTAATCCTAATGCGGATAAAGTTTCGGGAGACAAAGCTGGATTGATAAAGTCAGCCAGTGTTCCTAAATTGGGGTAAATTTCTAGTAACTGCCTAAGTGTTACCTTTACTTGAAATTTTTTCTTTAACGCTAGCCCCACTTGAGTCAGTGATAAAGAATCTAATCCCATTTCTAAAAATGTTGTCGAATCGTCAACACTAGCGATTTCCAATCCTGATGTTTCTTCAATAATTTCTTTTAGCAGAGGAATAAGCTTTTGCTGAGGAGATTTTGTCATATCTTGGGTCTTTTCTAACTGGGGATTTGAAGGTTTGGGAGTTGCTGTGCGATTGGGATGAGGTAAAGGATCAATCCAGAAGCGTTGGCGTTCAAAGGGATAAGTAGGCAGAGGAATTCGTTGTCGCGTTTCCCTTTGATAGAAGTTGCTCCAGTCAATAGATACTCCTGCTAGCCACAGTTGTCCTACTGCCTTGAGTAATGCTGTCCATTCGGCTTCATTCTCAGCGTTATCACTCAGAGAAGCGATCGCTATCTGTTGTTTAATATCTTTTGCTTGTTGGCGGGCTAAGGTCGTAGTTGTAATTCGCGGCCCAACTTCTAACAATACGCGTTCTGGTTGCTGCCATAAGGTTTGTATCCCCTCCGCAAATCGCACAGTCTGACGTAGATGTGTAGCCCAATACATCGGATCAGTTGCTTGCTGGGCTGTAATCCAGTCGGCGGTAACTGTGGAAACAAAGGGAATTTGAGGAGGTGATAATTTAACTTTCCTAACTACCTCTGCAAAGGGGGCTATGATGTCATCCATCATTGGGGAATGGAAAGCGTGGGAGGTGTGTAAACGGCGACAGACAACTTCTTCGCTTTCTAGTTCTTTTTGCAGAGCCGCGATCGCCTCTGTGGGGCCAGAAACTACACATAGGGAAGGGCCATTAATTGCTGCGATCGCTAATTCTGGACTCAATCGCGGCTCTACCTCTTTGGCTGGTAAGCGCACTGAGAGCATAGCCCCTTCTGGTAAGTTCCACATGAAGCGACCGCGATTTGCAACCAACATCAGCGCATCTTCTAAGGTGAATACACCCGCAATACAGGCGGCGACAAATTCGCCAATGCTGTGACCAATCATCGCTTGGGGCTTGACTCCCCAACTTTGCCACAGTTGCGCTAAAGCGTATTCAACGACGAATAATGCTGGTTGAGTAAAGCAGGTTTGCTTTAGGGCAATAGCCGCAGTTTCGCGATTGCTTGGCGCGGGATATATAATTTTTCGTAAATCACCGCCCAGTAATGGTTTAAGGATTTCTGCACATTCATCTACTACCTCCTGAAACACAGGTTCGCGGTTGTAGAGATTCAGTCCCATATCCACATATTGCGACCCTTGTCCGGGGAACATGAAGGCAACGGCTGGATTACGGATTTCTGTATGGCGGGTATTTACTTGATTGGGATCTAAAGATTGTAAGGCCGCGATCGCATCTGTGATGTCGTGACAAACTACACTACGTCGATAATTTAAGGCTTTGCGCCCTCGCTGTAGGGTATAAGCTACATCGGCTAAGTTAATTTCAGCATTGTACTGGAGATGTTGCTGCAAATTTGCTGTTGCAGCTTCTAAGGCTGTACTAGTTTTTGCCGAGAGCAACAATAGCTGCTGTGGACGAGAAGATCCAGAATTTTGAATTTGTGGCGCTTCTTCCAGCACAATATGAGCATTAGTTCCACCGACACCAAAAGAACTTACACCGGCTCGTCGCGGAGTTTCACCTTCTGGCCATTCAGCTAGTTTGGTATTTACATAGAAGGGGCTGTTGGCAAAGTCAATCTTGGGATTGGGAGCCTCAAAATTTAAGCTAGGTGGAATCTTTTTATAATGGAGGGCAAGAACAGTTTTAATTAATCCTGCTACCCCAGCCGCCGCAACTAAATGTCCGACATTGCTTTTCAGAGAGCCGATCGCACAAAATTGTTTGGCATCTGTATGCACACGAAATGCTTGCGTCAGCGCTTCAATTTCAATGGGGTCGCCTAAAGGTGTAGCTGTGCCGTGAGCTTCAATATAAGAGATGGTTTCTGGGTGGAAGTTGGCATAAGCTTGCGCCATTGCAACGGCTTCTGCTTGTCCGTCTACGCTGGGAGCCGTAAAGCTTACTTTATCAGCGCCATCATTATTAATACCTGAACCACGAATTACGGCATAGATGCGATCGCCTTCATTGAGTGCATCTTCTAAACGCTTGAGGACAACTATTCCTGCACCATTGTTGAACATTGTGCCCTGAGCGCTGGCATCAAAGGGACGACAATGACCATCTCCAGACAGCATACTGCCTTCTTGAGCCATATAACCGCTATTTTGGGGTGTAGTCATGGATACACCACCAGCTAAAGCCATATCGCACTGATAGCTGCTTAAGGCTTGACAAGCTTGAATAATTGCTACTAAAGAAGTAGAGCAAGCTGTATTAACACTGACAGCCGGACCTTTAAGGTTGAGCTTGTAAGCAGCACGGGTGGTTAAAAAGTCTTTTTCATTTGCTAACATCGTCTGGAACTCGCCGATGCGATCGACAATTTCCATACGTCCAGAAATATGGTTGGCAAAATAAGTATTTTGACCACAACCAGCGTATAAACCAATCAAACCATCGAAAGATTCTGATTCATAACCAGCATTTTCTAGAGCTTCATAAACCAACTCTAGAAAAACTCTGGCTTGTGGGTCCATAACCACAGCTTCCATTGGATTAATGCCAAAGAAGGCAGCATCAAAAGTTTCTCCCCCAGGAATGATTCCTCTAGCTTTTACATAACTGGGATCTTTGCAAAGGTTCGGGTCAATGCTGGGATCTAATTCTTCATCTTGAAAAAAAGTCGTTGACTCTAATCCCTCACACAGATTGCGCCAAAACTCATCAACATTGCCAGCGCCAGGAAATCTTCCTACCATGCCGATAATGGCAACACCATCAATAGGATCTTGGTTATCTGAGGTTTGCATATTTACCATTGCTTAAACACCTTGTTGATGATTACGGCGACGAGCTTGGGCTGCTTGTTGGCGTTGAGCGCGATTTTGCAGCTTGTTATGAGACGGTTGGCTGTTCTGGTTTGAATCCAAATATTTTGCTAAAGAGCCAATCGTTGAATACTGAAATAGCTTCACAGCAGGTAATTCAATACTAAGTTCCTGTTTGACTCGTGCAGCAACTTGCAGAATTGAGATTGAAGTTCCTCCCAAATCAAAGAAATTATCATCAATCCCAACGCGATCGATTTTGAGCAATTCAGATAAAATACCTGCAAGCAAACGTTCTAAATCAGTTTGAGGAGCAATGTACGCTTGTTCCAGTTGCGGACGTTCTCTACTTGGTGCTGGCAATTTATGTCTATCTACTTTGCCATTTGCGGTTAGAGGCAGTGATTCTAACATCACAAACGCTGATGGCACCATGTAATGAGGTAGTTGCTGCTGTAAAAAACTACGTAAATTATTGTGTGTATATTTACTGTTATAGTGAGGAACAATATAAGCAGTCAACTGCTTTTCACCTGTTTCATTCTGACGAGCTAAAACAACAATTTCCCGAACATCAGGATGTTGTGCAATCTCCCGCTCAATTTCCCCTAGTTCAATTCGGAAACCGCGAATTTTTACCTGATTGTCAATCCGACCTAAAAACTCGATATTGCCATCTGGAAGATAACGAGCTAAATCTCCAGTTTTGTAAAGGCGGGTTGCCAAATTGTTATCAAATGAATGAAAAATAAATTTTTCGGCAGTCAATTCGGGGCGATTCAAATACCCTCTAGCTAATCCATCTCCAGCAATGTACAATTCGCCAACTTCTCCAATTGCTACTGCTTGGAAGTTGTTGTCTAATATATAAACTTGGGTATTAGCAATTGGGCGACCAATAGGAATAGATACACCTGGTTGCAGTGGCGCTGTTATAAGATGGCAGCAGGTAAAAGTTGTATTCTCAGTTGGCCCATAACCATTAATTAGCCGACAGTTCTCTACTGTTTGGAGAAACTTCTGCACATGGGGAACAGATAAGACATCGCCACCCGATAAAAGTTGACGCAAAGATCTTAAAGCATCAATTTTTTCATCCACTATGAGATGGAATAAGCCGGCTGTCAGCCAAAGAGTAGTGACTTGATATTGTTGAATAATCTGCCCTAATTCTTCTAATGATGGTGTATGAGGAGGGCAAATTACTAGTTGCCCACCGTTAAGTAAGCAACCCCAAATTTCAAAAGTTGAAGCATCGAAGGAAATAGGAGCAAGTTGCAGAATTATTTCTTCAGCCGTGAGGTGAGCATAATTAGTTTCTTGGACCAATCTAACTACACCACGATGGATAACGCTAACCCCTTTGGGTGTACCTGTAGAACCTGATGTATACATGACATAAGCCAAGTTTTCAGCAGTAACGTTAGTGCTTAGGTTCTCTTTTTTATTTTGGGCGATTATATGCCAATCTGCATCTAGGCAAATTACAAATGCTGTATGAGTAGGTAATTTAGCAACTAGGTCTTTTTGACTTAATAGTATAGACACCTGGGTATCTAATAGCATAAAAGCTAAACGTTCTCGTGGATACCCTGGATCTAGTGGTACATAAGCTCCACCCGCTTTGAGGATAGCTAAAAGTGCTACAACCATTTCTAAGGAGCGCTCTATGCAGATACCTACAAGAGTTTCTGCTCCTATACCTAGTGTTTGTAGATATTGTGCCAGTTGATTAGCACGACTATTCAAATCTCTATAGGTGAGATGCTGATTATTAAAGATTAATGCTACAGCATCAGGTGTTTTCTCAACCTGTGCCTCAAACAACTGATGAATACACGCTTGCTGAGGATAATCCGTTTGAGTCTTATTCCACTCGATTAGTAGGTCTTTTTCGGATTCTTTCAAGATAGGTAATGTTAAATTATATCGTTCTAAGTTCTTATCTGATGATAATGATGTTTGAGACTCAGTTACCAGAAATTGATTTTTATTTTTAGCTAATGAATCAGTTATTGCTTTCATATTTTATTTCCGCCAAAAATATATCTTTTTGCAAAACTTGTAGTTTTTAAGTAGTGCTGCATTTTTAACTCAACAAATCTCAAGTTCAACCATGCAGCTAATGTTACTACTAAACTATACAAAATCAGAATTATTACTGAGTGAAAAATACTAAGGTTTGTTCTAAAATTCATATTGAAAGATACTTTTATATAGATATAGATTTTTGGATAAACCACTAAACTATGTAAGTGGAGTAGGATATTGTTTCGAGATAAATAAGTAACGATGAATTATGATGTCTGAAAACTAAATATAGCTCCAACAACACGCAAGGTTTGTTTAAACACTAGTATTTTAAATTACATTTTTTAGTCATATTTTTAATTTTTAAATTATATTTCAAGACTAATTTGACAATAAATCATGCCGCAATCCTATAATGTTTATATGAAAGGGCACTGACTCTTGGATTTAGTTTTTTTATTTTGACCTATTTCCTCAAAATCTGAGTTATTTTCAATACATCTTCATTGAAAATTAAAACTTTAGAGGTGATTTGCAATGAGAGTATTAACTGTATGTTCGCTTATTTGAGAGGATAAGAAGAATCAATGCCTTGATGGGCAAGCAAGACAGCGATTTTAACAGCTGATAAGCAAGCAATGGAATCCGTTTGGAGGTAGGTTGAACTCCAGGCTATGACCAGCGAAGTTTTTTGTGCCCTAATTCTACTTATTAATACTTAATACTTTCAACATTTTATAGTATAAAACAGTTAGGACTTATACAATTAGCATAAATCTTTGCAACGCATCAGTCGGCTGTAGGGGCGTATAGATGTATGTCCTTCTCTAAGTATTTGTATCATGTATATTGTAAAATATGAAGCTGTTCTACATTTAACTTGGATGATTAGGGCGGGCATCAATACTTTTCGGTTAAGGGGGAAAGGGGAAAGGGAAAGGGTTTGAATTTACTTTTCCCCCAAGCCCAGTAACCTTTCCCCAGATCAAAAGAGAGATTGTTGGGTTTATCCGAAAAGTACTGGGGCGGGCAATAACTAGAACAGCTTTAAGAATCACAGGATAAAACAGGATATCAAAGGCGAGGGAGTATTACTCCCCCGCAATAGCCAACTTACTACAGCTTAATTGTTGAATTTAAAGCTGTAATCGTAATCATCTTTAGGTTAAATTACAGTAGCTGAGAAAACGAAGTCATTTGCTGTTAGGCTAGTCGATGTAACTCCAAGCAATGAAGCCAACTCTGTATTTCCGGCTTTCACCAAAGTATCGCTACCCTGTTGCAACAGTGTTAAGGCACTAAATTGAGTAACACCAATACCGCCCAGCCCAATTTTATCAATGCCGATCGCAAAATCAGTCACGATGTTCTTGCTAGTTGGCAGACTGGCGTTAGCAATCCAGAATTGGTCAGCACCAGTACCACCAGTTAAGCGATTACCGCCCTGTTGACCGGCAAATAGCACATCATCGCCATCACCACCAAACAGCGAATCATTCACACTGGAGAAGAGTTTGTCATCTCCAGAACCACCGTAGAGGCGGTTATTGCTACCGTTACTCTTGAGGGTATCGTTACCTGAGCCACCGAAGGACAGTTGACGCGAACCTTCAACTACTGTGAGAGTATCAGCACCTGCGCCTCCAAACAAATTATTACTACCATTGGCTTCCACTACGGTAACTTCGTCATTACCATTGCCACCATCGGCACTAGTGTTACTAGCAGGGCTATTTACGCCAATAAAAACTTGATCGTTACCATCTCCTGTGGACACTGAAGAGCCACTGCCGACTAGCACCGTATCTTCACCGTTACCAGTCACGATTGTGTTACCTTTAGTACCTTCTACAAAGTCTGCGCCGTCACCTGCAAATAAGGTTTGATTTGGCTTGAGGGTGTCATCATCACTATTAGTAGAACCAAATTGAAGGTCTAGTGTTGTTAGTCCAACAGTGCGACCATCAAACCCTGCGGCTGTAAAGTACTGAGTATTGCCTACACTCTGAAAATCCAGAATTGTTGCTTGGCCATTAGCAGTTTCTTCCGAAGTTAAGACTTCTTTAGTGGAGGGAACTATATCTGGGCCTCCCACCAACGCTTCTGTAATGGCACGACCTTTCAAATCGCCATTACTGGGAATATCTAACCCTAAAATACGAGCAAGTGTAGGTGTTACATCAGCATTACTAACGGGTGCATAGTCCACATAGCCTTGTTTAAAATCAGGGCCAATAGCCTCCATGTTATTGAAGGTATCACCTCGACCAAAGCTGCCATGCATTCCCTGTCCTTGCTGCAAAGTTGTATCAGCAATTTCGACCTGAGCTTGAGGGTTGTTTGGGTTGCTTGGATCGGTGCTAAAGGTTTTGAAGTTGATAACTATAGATGGAACTGGTGTTTTAGCATCACCTTTTAGCCCGATCGCACTTAGTGGTAAAGCACCTGGGATGTCTCCATAAGCATCGTCTACAAAAATCCCACTGATGTAATCTTTTTGCGAAAGCAAATTTACTACCTGTTTGGCTAAGTCAGCATTGCCATTGGGCAGATAAATCAGGTCAGATCCACCATTGGCAGCTACAACTATCTTTGTACCTGGGTCAAGTTGGCCATTAATTACCTTACCTGTACCACCAATTACACCATTCCCAGAAATAGGACGTTGGCCTTTTGTAGCATCAACAGTTGCATACTGGATCTGGTTGAGGTCTGGGGGAAGGGTTGTAGGGTTAGGATCGTATAAGGGTAAACCTAGATCGTGAGCCAAATCAATTGCAACAAAACCTGCTGGTAGAAATCCCAGATTTACACCCGCATAAGTTTGGGTGGCAGCATAACTTGTAGTTTTTGTGCCTTGGCTATCAATAGCTTGTTTGCTGATGGTAGAAAAACCGTGGTCAGCAGTAATAAAGACATCAGTAGTCTTGTCTAAGCCAGTGCTTTTAAGATAGTCAAGAAGCTGCTTTAAATTATCATCAGCATTTTTGACCCCAGCTTTGGAAGTAGAACCATTAATACCTGGTGTCAAGGTGTTTAAGCTATCACCCTGATTATGTTGACTACCATCGGGATCTCTTGACCAGTAAACCAATGCAAATGGTTTACCATCTTCCTGAAACTTAGGTAAAATTACTTTGGTTGTGGCATCTGCAAAGTATTGTTGTTGAGCTACATTGGCATTGAGAGTACCTGGAGTTGTGTTGTTACCAGCTGGCTGGACTCGTGTTGTCGGTTTTACATCTAGACCAGCTGCTTGTAAACGACTGACAATATCTGGATCGAGTGGAACGGCAGAAGGTGAACCTGCGGCTGTAGGCGGCGGGGTTGCACCATTTGTAGTGTCATCAATAATAATTGTATCGGGAGTAGGAATAGTACCTGTAGTACCACCTTCTCGGTTAACTTGGGTGACATCTTGGATGGCAACTGGGCCTAATTTACCGACTGCTGCTGTGTTGAAACCCTGCGATCGCGCGTAAGCTAAGAGTGACTCTTCATCTAAAAAGTTGTTACCGGGAAACTTTTCATCGATATCCCCCAGGACTGCATCATTTTCAATGAATGGTGTGACAGTACCATTAGCATTAGGACTAGGAAAACCAGTGTAAATAGTGTTGCTAAAGTCACCTGTATCGCCAAGATAATGCCCAGTTGCGATCGCAGAAGCATTCGGGGTGGTAAATGTGGGAAATAATGAATGGCTATTGGCGAAACTAACTCCCTGCTGACGGACACTATATAAGGGACTTCCAAAGAATAAATTATTCCAAGAAAAACAAGAGACAGGTTTTCTCAAGAATGATAATCATTTTAAGGGGGGAGAAAAGGGGTTGCCGAGGGCAACCCCTTTTCTCCCCCTCATCTATGCATGAAGAATCTATACACTTGTCGTCTGCTTTGAAGTTAAACAGTGTAAAATTAGTATGTTTTGTAGCTAAATAAATGCTGTTATTAAAATCAAATAACTTTTGTTTTACTACAACAAATATCAATAAACCAATTACCTAAATTTGGGAAAACTTCATGAGTGGAATTGGTTAGCCGCTCAATCTGTTTTTCAATTTGAGCCATAGCTTTTTTTGTAAGCTTTACCCCATTCTCATAAGTTTTGTGTACTAGCTTAACTACTGGATGAGAACCTTTCCATTTCATAGTACTAGCAAACTTTAAAGCCGTTTCTAGTTCATCTAAAATACTGCCGTTCCAATGATTTTCTAGTATTGCCCATGTTCTTTCTATGGGATTATACTTACTATGATAGGGTGGATAGTAGGCTAAACGTATATTTACTTGATGCTTGTGAGCAAACTCTACTATACGTTTCATAAATTGGGTACGTCGTGAACTATTCTGTGGCCCATTATCTTGATTGAGAAGTAGGGTTTGAATATCGGAAAAACGATGCTTTTGTTCTAACCAAAAATCTTCTAAAATATCAACAATAAAATCGCTTGTAACTTTCGATTCTGTAAAGTACAAAAATAGCTCATCAAGCTCTGGAAGAAATATACCATAAGGAGTTACAGTTGTTTTTGGGTTATAATCATGGTCGTCAGCTTTCGCTCCGTCCCGACTTTTACCCCCGCGATCAAATGAGCCAATCTTAACGCGAGCTTTTGCGTCCATGCTTAGACGTAAAATACTTTTATCTTCATCTGCATCTTTATTTACTAGGTCTAATTGCTCAAAGATGGCATCAGTTTGTGGGATTTTTTTTGAGGTTGAACTTTCTTTACCCTTCTGAGCTTGTAACCTAAATTATTTAATTTGACTCGAATTGTTTCTGATGTATGTAAATTTTCATCACT
>NZ_JADEXT010000064.1:0-26911 GCF_015206985.1 Nostoc sp. LEGE 12447
AGGTTATCTTGAACATCGACATAAAACCCCTATTGGTATCCAGGTACTATGGCGAGGTTGGTTAAAATTACACGACCTCTGTGAAGGTTGGCAGCTTGCAAAAGAGACTTAACGGTAAAAGTCAGATTTAGGGGTGGGTATGAGTAGCATTCGCGCAGAAAACCAGGTTAAGAGATATTACATGATTAATACAAGCATTTTTAGAAGCTGAAACCTTCGTTATCAGGATAATCCTTATCTAATAAGGCTTTTAAGCTTATCCCGGTTTTCAGTTCGCCTGTTTGCCTGTTACTCAAGCCCCATTCTCATAAAACCGTTTCATGCAAACTGAGTGAAAAAATCCCTGAGCCAACAGGAGGGTTCATTCATAATATAAGTACGCTGCACGTCAGAGACGAACGTTCCATTTATCATTCTTTGCGGTTCGACACCATATCAAACATAGTGGTGCGACTCTGGATGAAAGCAAAATCAGGAACTAATATATTTAACTAATGATTTTAAAATAAATGCCTTTAAAATTAGTTTGCACAATTTTAGCTACAATCACCAAAGCCATGCAGCCATTCCACCAAGATATATAAAGAAAATACTTATACACATAGTCTAAAAGATTAGAATTCAAGTATTGTTTGACAAAATCTTTTTCCTCATCTCCTATTAAGTTATTTTTTTGTAACATCCTAATTCCCTGATATGTAGCTCCTTTTTCTTCTAAAAAGCCAAAGATTATTAGCAGTATGCCCGGAACAGCACCTATCATAAATAACCAAATATTTGTTTTTGAGAATGATATTGTAAATAATGCCAAAATACAAATAATGGCAAAAATGATATATGTGTATGTAGAAATTAATAAAAAACTTTCTTTTTTATTCAGGTGAAAATTTATAGCGTGTCCGCATTCATGGGCGGCAACTGCTAAAGTGCGTAAAGATTGGTTATTGTAATGTTCTGGATTCAGATATATTGTTCCGTATCTACCTTTCCTTGATTTAAAAACATTGGCAGTGTTTGTTGAACCTTCGAGGACGGGTAACGCACTTAATTTGTTTGCATCTAAAATTGTCCTGGCTATCTCATGACCAGTCTTTCTACAAAATATAGGACTATTAAATTTTGGTTCTAAATTCTGCCGCCATTGTCCATGTTTATAGCGTAGCCAGATAAATCCTAATCTAAAAATAATTGAAAGTCCAAGAAATAGATAAGCTAGAACTATCATATTTCGGCTTTTGAAATTATCAATATCAATATTAATATTAATATAGCTATTTGCTTCCAAGGTAACAGTTCTCCTACCGCAGAAAATAAGAAGTTCATCCTTAATTAAAATTTGAGCTACTTTGTTCAGTAGAGTGGTTTATGTTTTTCTGTCATCCTGCTTTCAAAGCTAAATAAGTCCTTGTATACTTCATAATCGGGAAAAAGTTGCATGATCAAACCTCTAGTAAAAATACAGTACGTTATATTTCCTTGGGCTTCATACAAATCGAAAGCACGAAACAAATCTTTTTGGGCTGACTCCTTATCGCCTAAATAAAACCTTACTGTTCCTCTACCGCAATAAGCTTCTGGGCAATCAGGATTGAGAAGCAATGCTTTCTCTAACTCTCCAAGTGATCCTGGCAATTCTCCCAACAAAAAATGGATATTTGCTTTGTTTATGTAAGCTTCGATGCGGTTAGGGTCAAGTGATATTACTTTGCTAAAATCCTCCATTGCCGCTTGAAAATCACCAAGATAATTTTTATAGATTTCAGCCCGATTTAGATAAGCCTCAATGAAATTTGAATTAAGTGCAATCGCCTGATTATAGTCCTCAACAACTTTAGGAAATTCTGATTTATGACAGATTTTTAATCGAGCCAAGCCCCTGTTATTATACCCTTCCGCTAAATTTGGGTTCATAGCTAATGCACTATTGAACATTTGAATCGCACCTTCGTACTTACCAATTTGAAACTGAATCATTCCTATGGTATTGTGGACTTCAGCGTAATTAGGATTAAATAGTAATGCTTGCTCAAAACAGTGAATTACCGCCTCTATATTCCCGGCTTTGAGATATTCTAAACCTTGATTATAAAAAATTTGTGCTTCTGATAAATTAATTATTTTCATAACTCATTTATTATTTATATTTCTGGTGAAATTTATCAAAATCTAGCTCTGTAATTCTACATCCTGCTCTTTCTTTTGAGCCAAAACTTTATCTACTTGAGTATTCGCATTCTCGAAAGTTTGTAACACTTCTGAAGTTACTTTGTTAATTTGCACTTTGCCTGCTTCCAGGCTCAAAATTACATCGCCGTTTTTGTGGGCTAAAGCTAAATTTTTGGTTTGGGCATTGAAGCTCAAATCGTAAGTTTTTCCATTGACGAACGTAAAACCGTCAGATGCAGGTTGCCCCCAGACCATACCCACCTTCTGAGCAATTTGGGTGAGTCGGCTAACTGCTTCTAAGTCTTGCTTATCCTTGGACATTGCCGCTGTTGCTTGGGGTGATAGCTGTCCACTAGTCTTAAAAGAATTGGCAACTTCTACAATCCCTTGCTTATAGGCTTCCGGCTTGCCTAGTTTATCAACAGCACTGTACCACTGTCTCAAGTCATGAATAGTTACAGATGAATTTTGAACTTCTTGGGTGGATGTCACTTGGCTTTGTGCTTGAGAGAATGGCACTATTTTTCCATCTATATAATCCCCAAGCGGCTCTATATGCAGCCCCCACACTTGTTGCTTACCAGTAAATAATTCACTCAGTGCTTTGGCAGAATGCTTCTCCATCTGCGCCCATTCCTGTTGATAGTGAGGGTCGGCGATCATTTGTTGTGAGATTTGGTATTGTTTACCAACTCGAAAAGCAACTTGTTTGCCGGAGCCTGTGGCTAGAGCAATATCCCCCTCCTTAAATCCATACTGTTTGTAAGGCTCATAAGCTCTAGTAGTGTGAGTTCTGCCGTATCCGCGCATGGCATCAATGCAAGTATTTACAGGTAGTGGGTTCGGCTCACCATGCATCATTAAAGGGTAGTTCATGGGAATTGGTTTACCTTTGATGACAGGAGGGGCGACATTTTGAATATCTTGGGGTGGAGTGGAATGTCGGCTTTGCTCCTTCTGGGATTGTGCTGTTTGTTCTGGTGGTTTCAAAAACTGCGGTCGTGTGGCGAGGGAATTAACTCTTTGTTGATACTCAAGAGTAGATTCAATCACAGCCCCAAATTTTTTGGTCATGTTCTCCAAAGTTTTGGGGGGAATTGAACTGCTGACTAAGTGAAATACTGCTAGACCTTTTTTGGTTTCCCTGATGACATCTTCTATTGGTACTTGCTGCCATTCAACTTTTTGAGCAGTTAACCATTTAGTTACAGTATCAGCTTTCTGGTTGTCAACAGCCAAGCCCATGACTCCAAGTTTTTCGTTTGATTCTGTCGAAAATAAGAAAGTAGGACGCTCTTTAATATGATGTAGAATATTCGCGCTACTCTCAATCATCTCTTGTTGTTCAGAATTAACCGATTGAGTCCCAAAAGCCTGAAATTCCTTCGTCCAAATAGTAGGATATTCAACGGTATTAGGGTCAATTTGAGCGCAAATAACAGAAAAATTACTTTCAACGATTGCAGGCGCGAGTGTAAGTTTTCCGGTTTTGAGCAATCCAAGTTGTCTGAGCGCGTCTTTGTCTTTTTTGAAGTGCAATACCCCCAAGGGTTCACCATTCAAAAACGCAGCATCTCTAGTTTTAGAAGCTGAGGTTTCGATAGTCAGTTTTCGGTAATCTTGATCATTGAATGTCTGACCAGAAAAATCATAGAAGTTAATTTTATTAATTTTGAGGAGATTTCCATTGGGAGACTCACCCAGGACAAAAGCTTGATCTCCTGTCTCAGAAATTGACGTGAGCTTTAATTTTAGGGGATTACCATTTTTAAGATAATTAATTTCTTTTAACTGTTGGGCAGAATCACTGTCTAACTCACCCAGGGTCAAAGCATCAATTTTGATTTTTACTGTTTTATCAGGAATCGGCACAATGCCAAATTCTAAGTTGACCGATTCGGCGTTGAAAACAAGTCCTGCATAAGAGAAGTTCTTGAGTTCACGGATAGTAATTTCAACCGGCTCGTTTCCTGGTAGTCCAATAGTTGCTGATGCTGTGGCAGGTTCTACCCCAACCATACAAGAGAGCGCTTTCGTACCAATGGGAAGCTGTGCGGTTCTAGTTTCGAGCATGGCGAATTCCTTATATTCGCCGTCACTATCCTGGACAAACATTAGTCTGGAAACGTGGCGTTCATGCCCGACTGGGTGGTGACTAGCTCTAATTTCTATCGGGTGTTTTTCGGTGGGATTCCAGTCTCGACCCAAAAATTGATTCGCTTCATTATTCAGTGTGACTAACTTCGGCTCAGTAAATTGCAATTTATCTAAGCGAGAGATAATCTCATTGGGGAAAGCAGCGAAGGCGAAATTAGAAACTTTTTTAGCGATCGCTTGGGGGTTTGCGTTTTCTTTTCTTGCAACTTCAAGTTCATCCTGGCGAGATGCACAGATGTTCCAAGCGGCGGCGGATAGAGCAAGTTTTTCTGACTCTGGGATAGAAGCATAAAATGCGAGAGCCGCCTCTTGTGCCTTGTCGAAAAGTAATTTAGTTTGGCTTCTAGTAAGTTCTGGTTTTAGTTCTAGGAGTTTAGCTCCCTGCATGGCCATCCCCACCTTGAGGTTGTGGTCAGTCACAGATTGTTGGCTAACTGTCCCCAGGTTGCGGTAAGCGGGTTTTCCATCTTTCCCAACCTCGCCATCTATCTGTGCAACTGCTAGTAATTTGTGGGGGCGTTCTTTAGTTCGCCATTTCTCTGGTATTTCGTCTAGGCGAATGTTCAACGTTTGGGCTTTCCAAATCAGAGGATGTTCGTAATGGGTAAGATTGGTAATTTCGAGTTGGCAAGACTGTGGAGTTTGGATGATTGCTGATGGCCCTTTCTCGGTTTCCCGCCGTCGCTCCATACGTACCGCAGCGTTGAACTTCAGATCAAACTCGTACTTGGCGGCGATCGCTGCAAATCTTTGTTGTGGTGTAAATTCTACTCTTTTGAACAAGTCTTTAAACTGGACGATGGGGCGCGATTCTAACTGTGATTCTTGGAAATATTTATTAGTTTGGCTAATTAATAATTCTACTGGTGAGTAACCCTTTGGTGTTATCCCCGTGCTTAAATAAACTGACGAAGATTTCTTATCTTTAATATAATTAACATCACGATACAAGTAGCGGCTGTTCTCCCGGATTTTATCCATCTCAGGTTTTTTAGCGCTTTTGAATAGATCAACTGCTATTTGGTTTTGATAACACCCCTCACCAATCATTTCTCGGTACATCAGCCGATTAGCATCCATCGCCTGCTGAATAATATCTGGCGTTCTGTTAGGATTCTCTGCTAGAGCTACAACAGATTGCATGAAAGGCTTGTACTCTGCTCTAATTGGTTTGGGCTTCTCGCCATGTTCCTGTTCAAATAAACTTTGATAGCGCTTAGATACTTGGTCTAAATAAGTTGATTGCTGTTCGATAGTCCCATAAGTTTTAAGTACCTCGATTTCCGATTCTAATGCTTCTAGCGCAGTAACTTGATTGTTGATTATGCCCACGCTGATGCTATCGCTCATGTGAATAGCGATTTTTTCAAAAGGGGGCTGACTTCCATCGGTGGGATCATAAAATGACTGTTTTTTGAGCTTAACCGTGGGCGAATAGGCGTTTTGAGGAAGGTTTCTTCGCTCTGCCTCTGCCGTTAAATTGGGATATAAGCTGGCTTTTGCCACACCAATGCAATCACCATCGTAGTCTCGTGCTTGGCGTTCTGATTCGGTTTCTGCTGGATCTATAAAATCAACATCAACCAAGAGTGCTTCTAGCTCTGTGATTCTTTGCTGTATGCGCTTGTGGTCTTCGTCATTGACTACAATTATGCCTTGCAAAGATTTACCATCTGGAGCAACACGGTCTTCAACGTGTTTATTAGTAGAGACACACAAACCATTAGAGTTGAGGAAAGGGGAGCGAAAGTTAAGAACCTTTTCCTCTTGCTTCAGCCAAGGGACACAAATTTCACCATTTTTGAGTTCCTTGGAGGGAATAATCATTCCTCGGTCAAAAGTAAGCGTTTTCCCAATAGCAATATCTCGCCACTCACTTTGTACAAACCGACTTAATTCCTGTTTAACTTTCTCAGTTTCTAAAAGCTGCTGATGCCCAAGTAAATCAGCTTTAATGAGTTGGTACATGAACAAGTCATCTTTGGCGGGGTCATCATCTAACTCCTGATCTGCATCTAAGTCATCATTTGTCCCTAAGTTTTTAATATCTGTTTCAAGATTTGTGACTTCGCCTGTTTTTAACTTCTTTTGGCTCAATGATTCTTTACGTTTTTCATATCTTTCACAATAGTAAGCACCAACAATTCTTGGGTCATCTTGAATAGAGGCTAATCTTTGAGCTTGTACCTCTAGTTCCTCAATAAAATCTTTAAGCCCGTGAGGGAAAGATGCCAGCAGTTGGGAGATAGACATCTGACCTTGTTGAGATTGCCCTTTTTCAGCTAACCAAATATTTTGCTGATATAATCCTGGTTGAATTTGAGGTTTAGTAGGGCCTTTGGGTCTATCCTTGTCTGTTCCCTTAAAACTGCTCACAGGAAGAATTATATCGATTTTTGGTTCATTTTTAGTATCTGCATATTTTATTCTATCTAGTCTGTATGGTCGGAGTGTTCCTTTGCCAAAGCGATATTTAGTCGTATCTTCTCCAACTCCATCTACCCAACCAAATCGATGCTGAATTACACGATAGCTTTTATCTGCTTGGGATTCTCTTAAGGTTACTTTGTCATAAAGTTGTGTTGAAATCTGCCCATAACAATCGCCAACTAATTTATATGCCAAATCATTCGATAATATTCCTCCATTTTCACCTTTGTTATCAGTAGAATCATCTACTACCAAAATGTTTAGCTTTTCGTGAATCGCATTTTTACAAGCTCCAAGGAAGATGGAACCATAAGCCCCACGGTCTTTACTATCTGGACAAATTTTTTGAATTGTTTCTAAACATTCTTTATCTCCATAAAGTAAACGAGTCTTAGAAGACAGTAATAAAATCTGTCCATCTGGATGATTCTTTAATTCTTCGTCTGTACTATATTCATCTGAGTGTCCAAATGAGAATTCTTTACCAGGAAAGTAAAATTCTAGTAAAGTATTACTGAGCTTTTCAGTTAAAATTGATTGAGAGTCATTTTTGCTATCGTCTATATAGATCCACTGATTTAAACGAGGGTCAAAATGCTTCAATTCCAGAGTCATAAAATTTGAAATTTGATGAACATTAATTAAATTTTTGAGAGGTTTTTATGTCAAGGATTAAGCGTTGGATAAATATGAATAAAAAAGAATTCAACCCAGATGGAAGCTTAAAAAGTGAAGCTCGGCAAGAAATGTTATCCAAAGGTGAAGATCCAGGAGCAATTGATAGTTATGCTCGTAGAGCAAAAGAAGAGTATGACGAGTGGAAGCACCTGGACGAGACTGATCCAGAGCCGTGGCCAATCTACACAGCCTACGATTTCTTCACTGAACAAGAAAAAAAAGAATTCAACCTAGATGGTTCTCTCAGACCTGAATATGTAGAATATGCTCGTCAAATTGGCATCAGTGAAAGTGCCCTGGAACAGCTTGAGTGGCGTAAGAAAATGGAGGTTGATGATTATAATGAAATGTCTGCCTCACACGTAGAACAAGGCATCAACTTTGGTGCATGGTTGATGGAAGGGAAGATTGGAAACAGCAGAACATACGTCCAACGTCGGCAGCAGATGGAGCAAGACCTGCGTAACTTTGAGGATGTTGACAGTTTGCCTTTCGACAAGGACACAGCATTTTAGGTGAGCCGAAACCAAGTGAGTGATAATATAAGCTGAAAGCATTATCAAACAAAGCTCTCAGCTTTTTGGTAAATCCTTTTAATGAGGTTGAACAGCAGGTGGGTTGACAACAGCCGCAGATGGTTTAACAGAGCGAAATGCCCCATTGAGAAAGGCAATCATTCCTAAGATGGCGAAGGCTGTAATGATTACTCTTTGCAGTGAATTGAATGCCGAGCGTTCTCTGACTACTTCAGCCCACATTACTTGCAGTTGGTCTTCCGTTGTCTGCTTTGAAGCTAAATAATAGAGAGCTTCAATACAAGGGGATATGTCTTCCCCTTGTTGAACTTTCTGATACAACAGATTTTCTAGTCGCTCTTTCTGTTGAGGGATAGTGAATGAGTCTGTTGACTTTTGAGGGTATGTACCGTTGTTGTGGCTTGGTAATTTTAGTTGTTGCATGATTTCTTTAAGAGATATTTGAGATGAAAGTAAGTAGGGAAAGGTGCAGAAGAATATTCCTCCACACCAGATTCTGCAAGTAAAAATGGAAATTATAATTACTCCCACCGCAGAGTTTATATTTTCTGCCTTCAAAAAATCAATCGACAAGAGTACGGAAAAAAACCGTACTCTTGTCTGTAGAAAAATAAGTCTATTTATGCTAAAGCTCTAATTCAGTATTTTACTTTGAGAATTAATCAAATACTTTCTTCTGGGTGTTAGAGATGGCGTACAGCCTACTTGGAGTCAGCGAACTTTCAGCTACAAGTATTTTTACTTGCTAACCTTTGAGAAATTGGGCTAGTAGAATTAACATCATTAATAAAACAATTAATCTCGACATAGAAAATAGATTTTCTGTCAAATCAATTTTAAAAGTTTTTCCATAGCTATCGAAAATCCCCTGAATCAGCAAACGTACCTTTAATAAATCAGCATTTAAAAACGATGACTTTTTTACTTTACCAATCCCTGGAAATTTGCACTTGTTAAACACACTTGCCCCATAACATCTACAGCCGAGGGATTGTTTTTCTGATAACGCTTTCCGTTGCTGCTCAGTTTTCTGCCAGCACGAGTCTTTGGCCACATCTGCGCCAAGTCCACTCAGGGATACTAGAGATTCAAAGGGATATTTAGTCAACATCATCTGGTTAAATGTTTTGCCCACAGAGTTGAATTCGTTCGCTGGGAGAATGCCACCTCCAAACACGACTTGAGGAACCAGCACAAGAATTGTTAGCAGAGGTGCAACACTTTGACTTGGTGCAATCGCAGAAACTAACAGTCCCAAAATCATACTCCCAAAAGAAGCGAGGAAGAGGCTGAGGTACATGAGAGTCAAAGTACTGTTATCAACATTTAATTTCACCGCCGAGTTCATGCAAACTAAAAGTATTGCTGATTGATAAAGCGCTAGCAAAAATGCTAATTGAAACTTGGATGCTACATAAGGAACTATCCCTAGTCCGGCACTGCGCTCACGGCGATAAATAGCAGTTTCCTTAGCAATCTCCGACATCGTAGCTAGCGCTCCAGACATTACAGCCATGATGACTGTGACAAACAGCATTGTAATTGCCTGTCCTGCATTGCCAATCTTAGTGTTAAATAAGTCAGGCTTCCACAGTGCAAAATTCAATGAACCTAAAATCGGCGCTCCTAGAAGCATTAACGCTAAACTGATTTTGTTCTTGAGCAGAATAGCCAAGTTACGGCGGCATAGCACCCCCCATTGTTGGAGAAAATCCGGCTTAACTAGTACGGGCTTAATTGAGTTTTGGGGAATGGTCTTTTGGCGTTCACTGACAAACTTTTTGTAGAAAGCGTAAGACTTAAATCCCTGCTCCCATTCTGATGGTGACAACTGGTGTTCAACTCTGGCATAAATTGAATCAAAATCTTTGACTTTGAAATAGCTAAAGGCTAACTTCGGAGGGCCAACATAAGCAAGTCTGCCCCCCTTAGCCAGAAAAACTACCATGTCAGCGATCGCCACATTTTTGGTAGCATGAGTAATCAATATTACTAGACTTCCAGCATCTGCTAAACTCCGCAGAAGGTGCATGATTTGTAATTCTGTGCCAGGGTCAAGTCCTGAAGTTGCCTCATCCAGAAAAAATATGCTGGGATTGCTGATTAGTTCTACCCCAATACTTACACGTTTGCGCTGCCCACCACTAAGTCGCCCAATAGAGACATTCTTGCGCCCAGTAAGTTGCAGTTGTTCAAGTACTTCTTGTATGCGTTGCTGCCTTTTTGATGGCGATGCTGAAGGCAGACGGAGATGAGCAGCATAGTTAAGTGCTTCCCCCACAGTCAGTTCTGAATGAACGATATCGTCCTGCGGCACATAGCCAATTTTATTTTTGAAAGCGTTGAAATTCTTGTAGAGGTCGCAGCCGTTAACAAATACTTTACCTCTAGCGCGGCGTTGTCCGTTGAGTGCGTCCATGAGAGTTGACTTCCCGCCACCACTAACCCCAGCAATAACGACAAACTCTTGCGGAAAGAAAGATACAGAAATATCGTTGAGCAGAGTTGTACCTAATATTGGGCTGCTAGATTTTTTTAAATTGATTGCATCTAATCTCATGCGTTCAATTGAGAGAGTTTGACGTTGCCTTGCCTGAAATATTGGAATTTTGGCTGGTGCAGGGGAGCTAATTTTGATTTCTACGATCACCGAACCAAGCTCTATAAGATTCCCGTCTGTTAAAGCTCGGAATCGATATGCTTCTAGCTGAATCCCTGCCACCCGTGTGCCATTGGTACTACCTTCATCTAGCAAATAATACTGACCTTCTTTAAACGCAATCTTAGCGTGTCCTTTATCTACGCTCTTATCAGGAATTACCAAGTCATTGTATTTATCGCTACCAATACTGAAAGGAGTTTTTTCAACAGTGCATTGCTGAATCGGAGTCGTGTGAATAGTCAGATGTAGAGTCTGCATTTGTGCATTGTCAAGAAAATAGGTTCTATTTTTGTCGCACTCCAGCAGATAATACAACAGTTAGCAAGAAGATAAAAGTAACTGGCTAAAAATACAAAAGTTTTTTTTTAAAGTCAACAAGAAATATTTGATAGCAATGGATTCATTCATTACCGTAATCATGCTTTAAAATGGAATCCTTGCCACCAAATATTTGCTGACTATGAATTATTACTCCAATGTGCTAAAAAATATGTAATTAGTACATTTAAAGTCAATCCTCAAGTTTTAGTTAATTATATTCAGTCGTCTGAAGGGACTATTGGTACTTCAACTTATAGCCAGTGGGCAGAAGAACTCAAACAAATAATCAAATCAGCTTCTTTTTACTCACTTGAATCATATCAAGTTGAGCGTCTACAGGAACTTACTAGAATGTATAACAATATAACTAATAACCGCGCACCAGCATTTGTATAGTGTGCAAATTTGAAAGCGATCGCCTGGGAGCAAGCCGCAAAGAATCTACGTATAGGCAATCACTTTCAAATTAGGGCTTTAAACACCAGGGTGCATGGTCAAAAACCCGTTTTTCTCCCAAACTTCTTTAGGTGGGGTGGAATTTTTTACAGGTGGGGATTGATGATAGTCTGGAACCAAATCAGTTTTACGTTGGTAGCCAAAATTGTAGTCTAACATCTTGATATAGGTAATGTGTGCAGTCCAGACATCAGTAACTCGGCTACCTAGAGAGAGGGTATCGAGATACTTAGGCATCTCGACGTTGCCATTCCAAACAATAGGTATGCCCTCTTTTTCAAAATATTGAGTTAATTCCTTATGCACAAACTCAGCAGTCCCGCCGCAAATGATAACTTCATCCAATACGGCAATATTTCTAATCCAGCGAATTAAAGCTCGACAGTAATCACCACGGACATCTAGTAAAACTGAGTTAAACAACTTTAAATCAGATTCAACTCCAGCAGATGTGGCTTTGCGTGATAACGACTGTAGTGCATTCTGGTTGCCCAAGCTTGCTGACACTAAAGCTTTTGGTATACGTAAATCATCTTTTGCTAGCCCAACAGCAGTACGCTCCACAAATTGCTGCACTAACCAATTCATCCCCAACTCTGTAGATTCAGCCTTTGCTTGATTACCTTTAGCCGAAACAAAAAAACTAGCATTCCGGTAGCCCAACATCAACAAACCAATACTTTTTTGCCCAAACAATGCCCCCAAAGCCCGACTACGGTAAGCCATAATCCCACTCCCCTCTGGAGCCACGTAAAAATTATGTAGCTTAAGTTTTAACTTGCCTGTAGGTGTGGCAATTCCTTTTCTCAACGCTGCCGACAGCTTCTTGCCCAAATCCTTGCCGTCCGACATTTCTCCTGGTGGTAGCAATAATTGCACAGAAGCATCAACACCATTACTCAAGCCCAATTGAAGACAAATTTTCCATAATAATCCCGCTATTTTTGGTAAAGCATAGTGATATTTCAGATCCCTGAGCGCTGGTGTGCCAGCAAAAGTATTTTTAGCTAGAGCGCCCAAGACATAATACTCATCATCTATTCCTACCCAAGTACAGTCTCCTGACAACTGAGTAATTGAGTTTTTTCCCACATCTGCAATTTCTGGCTCCATTGCTATTACTATCGGCACACCCGAAGGATATATCTGAACAATTACCTTGCTCTGACTCCCACCTAAATCAATGGACACAGCTACCCTTGTGTAAACGGGTGCAATCTCTCTTTTCGACGTATTCATGAATTTTTCTCAACTATTACTCGACATTAAACAAGCTGTTAATCTGCTTTAGTTCTTCTGGCAGAACTAGTTCTGCCAAGTCATCAATGTCCTCATCCAAGGTTTGGTCATTCTCATCATTAATGGTGGACACCAGCCTTTGACCATCTGCACTGTCGTTAACTTCAGCGTTGTTCGCAGTCACAGCAGTTTGGACATGAGATGACAGAAAAATTTCACGAATCAAAGCCGCTTGTGCTTCTAATTTTTTAATTGACCAAATTGCCCTCTGCCTGAGTTCGTCACCATCCACTCCATCAGCAGATATGGCAAAGGGCGACCAATATTCAAGCAGGGTCAACATTACTATTTCAGGTAGGTTCCCTAAATCGAAGGGTCTAGAGTGGAGATAATTAATTATCTGTCCATCAATAGTGCCTAACCTTCGCCTAATTGAAAAAAAGACTTGTTGGTTCTGTTCCATTTTTTTTCATGCAAAAGTTTCTGTACATTTACAGCCGCGTTGCTTCGGTTTTTTACTTGCAGAAAATCAAAATGCAGAATCACTTATTAAAGTCTAATCGATTTTTTCTGTTTTAAAAACTGAGTTACAATCTCCCCTAAATCTATGCAATTAGTGGGTTTTAAATGACAAAATTGTATACCAAACTACATTTTCTCCAGACTATGCCTAGACTAAGTTTGAACTATCCCTAGACTATGCCTAGACTAAGCACTCTTAATCAATTTTTTCAAGAAAGTAAGTTCTTTAGACTATGCTTGGACTATCCCTAGACTATGCCAAAACTTAGCGCTCTTAATTGCTATTTTTTGCCCTCAACAATTCTTCGCTTAGAGAATAACATAACCATACTCACTATGGTTTCATGCCCTGCGGCTGGCTGCACCATCTTTCGCTGCGCTCATGACATGAAACCGCCGTTCGCTTGGAAGGTTTTTGAGTACTACACTCACAGTACATTTGTAGCATAAATCTTTTATGTCGCCACTAACAATTCTCAGAATTGAAAAACTAAAAACATTCGGCAACGTTGCCGGAAGTGATGACCATGTTACCAGAAACAGAGAAACACCCAACGCAGATCCAACCAAAGAGAATGTCCGGTTGATTGGGGGAGAAGACGATCGCGCATTAGAGGAGATAGTTAAAGAAAAAATCTCTACGCTCAAGCATCGCCCTCGGCATGATGCGGTGTTATGCACGGAGATGTTTCTCTCGGCATCACCTGAATATTTCCGCCCAAAAGATCCATCTCTTTCTGGGCAGTGGTCTGATTCACTAATGCAGCAATGGGCGATCGCATCTCGTGACTGGATAGATCAAAACTATGGATCAAAATGCGTCAGGGCAGAGCTTCACCTAGATGAAAGTACCCCACACATTCACGCCTACATCGTGCCATTGAACGATAAAACCGGGAGAGTCAGTCATGACGCGATGTTTGGCGGCAGAGGTGGACAGGGAAGAATTAAGTTATCCAAACTCCAAGATAGTTATGCTGCTGCACTCGCTCCTTTGGGCATTGAACGGGGGGTCAAGGGCAGTAAGGCAACCCACACCAAAGTAAAGGAATATTACCAAGCGGTTAACAGTGAACCACTCACCGCAGTCATTACAAATAACCAATTAGCGCCAACACCGTTTGAATCAGCTAGGAGTTATGTAGACAGGATTCAGTCTGATGAACAGTTCCAAGCGATTAACCACCAACTCGCTGACCGAAAGTTCCTGATAGAACGATTAGAACGGGCAGAGCAACGAGCCAGGGATAGCGAGAGGGAGCGACAGCAATTAGAAAAACGGGTGCGATCGTTAGAGGCTCAGACTCAACAACTGCGCGACTTGCCCTTGGAAGATGTGGCTTGGGAGTTGGGGCTACACAATAGCCAAGGAAAATGGAAGGGTCACGGACACATCATTAATATAGATGGGCCCAAATTCTACGACTTTGAACCCGAACAGCAGAAAGGCGGCTGTGGGGCGATTGACTTGGTGATACACGTTAACAATTGCAATCTACGGCAGGCGGTCGTCTGGTTGCATGAGCGATTTGGTGAAGCAGGGGCTATTGGAGCAGCGATAGCATTTAGTTATCAAGTGGCTGCTGAGATTATACAGTTAGAACCGCGAACCCTCTTTAAGCCACCCGTTGAGGATAAAACCAAATGGCTTGCAGTTGAGCATTACCTGACTCAAAAACGAGGAATACCTGAAAACTTTGTGCAGGTTCTCCATAACCGAGGGCTTGTCTACGCTGATGAACAACAAAACGCTGTGTTCGTCATGCGGAATCTTGGCGAAGAACCCCAGGCAATAGGAGCATTCCTGCGGGGGACACGGGGCGAGAACAACACTTTCAAAGGTTACGAGAAAGGGACTAAGCGGCGTGAGGGCTGGTTTTACTTTCACTTAGGTGGACAGCCAACAGATCCAGCAGAAAGGTTAGTGCTGTGTAAATCCCCCATTGATACCATCTCTTTTGCCATGCTGGAATATCTTGTCAAGGGCGACGTACCGCTCAAAAGAACGCTCTTCCTGGCAATAGATCGCCCCAACACCTTGCCTGTTGAGCAATTGCAGCATATTCCTAATGTACAGGTAGCATTTGATTCTTCGGAACTTGGACATGCAAATGCACGGGCTATTAAACAATTGCTGCCACAGGCTAAAAGAAATAAATGTTTTGCGAGAGATTGGAACCAAGAACTGGTCAATCTCTCGCAGAAATTACAACAACAACAACAACGGCATCAAAATCAGGAAATGGAGCTTTAAATAATTCGTAATCCGTAATTATGTTTTGTGATTGTAAAGCGTCAGCATAAGCGTTGTGGCAGTGATAGCGCAGTGCCATTCACCCTACCCTTTAAATTAAAAAAAGTAAAACTAGAAATATATAACAAAGAGAAGTAAAAAATCAAGATACGAAAGTACTGATTATTTCCGTACCTTTATCGATTCCTTTGTGATTGGCAGATATGGGATAGTAATATCGTTCTGAGCCATAAAACGATGGTAGAAGTTTGGCAGTTTTGGGAATTTGAGCATTTCTCAAACAATATAGTACGAGTGATAGATGCTCCGAGTGGATTAGAGTTGTTTGCGGTTGATGTATTCCAAATAATTGCTCCAGCCCTGAACGATGGAAAAGTAATATTAATAGATGCGAAAACAAATCAGCGACAAGTGATGATGAATCAAAAAATAGTCGTCGTTAATACTTTGAATGCCTTGGGGATTCATTCATTGACAGGTATAGTAAAAGCTGATGTGGTTAGGCAATTTATGCAATGGATAAGGAGCCAAATAGTACCAATTTTTAGAAAACAGACAAATTTGAATATAGAAACTAACATTAAGCATATAACTTCAGGAATTATTTTTCCGAAGAGAGATTCTTTAATAAACTACCTGTATTCAAAGGGACAGAAGATATGGGAAGTAGAAATAGAAGTTATTGAATTATATTTAAAATTGATTTATAAGAAAATTCCTCTGGCTGCTAATTGTCCGGGAACTAGTAATTATCAAGAATTATCCTTCAGGCAGCAATATTTAGAATTGGTAAAACTAGTTTTATCGGAAATTATAAATTACGAAGAACTGTATAGTAGTTTGGTAGCGTTAGCTCCGAATTTATTAATAGCTCAAGAATTAGATTTTTATATATATAAATCTTTAAAGTTAAATAGCAATTATGAGCTAATGAAGATTATAGAGCAGGGTTTAATTCTCCAAACCTTTAAATCAATTACGGATAATTTAGCAGAGTTTAGCAAACAAAGATATTTAGAAATATTTTACTTTCAAATACTGGAATGTTTCTCAGGGGACTAATTTGGGGAGTATGGAGAATATAGATTCTTTCCCTCCCACACCTGCTAACGGCAAGGTTTCACGTTATCAAGCGTGCCATTCACCTACACCCCTAAACCTATAGTTTTTGACCACTAATAATTATGAGGAGAAAGAAAGTGACAGATAGTATCGAACCTATGAATAATGGTTCAGAAGACAAGGCGAACGAAGGATCAATTGAGCAAATAACCAAAAAGAGATTAGTGATAGTAACTGGAGATAAGGGTGGTGTAGGTAAGTCTACTTTTGCAAGGGGATTAGTGCAAACATATTTGGATAAAGGACAAAGATTTATCGGCTTTGATGCTGATAGCTCCAATTCTCAATTATTAAGATTTTATGGTCAGCATTGCCATATAGAACCACTTGATATTTTTAAAACAGGCAATATAGATCAGTTCTTTGATGAAATGAAAACAAAAGCAAATCCCAAGCCAGTAGGAGATGGTGAAATAATCCAGCCAGAATCTTTATTTTTACTAGAATTACCACCACAGTCCAGAAGAATATTGCGGAAATTTGTAGAAGAAATGACTTTCCTGGAAACAGCCGAAAAACATTACAATATCCGCGTGACTATGGTAGTAGTTATTAGCCGCGTTATCGATTCTATAAATCAACTAATAGATTTGCATAGCTTTTGTGGAAATCAAGTAGATTACATAGTAGTAAAGAACTTATTTTTTGGAGAGCCTGATGAATTTACAAGATACGAAAACTCTCCCGAAGTTGAGAAAATTAAGGAGCAACTAAAATCGCAAAAAAGCCCATTTTCTGACATTAAAATGCCAGAACTAATAGAACGTAGTTATGATTATCTGGATGAAAATAGCATGACTTTTAGGCAAGGGATGGAGCAAACAGATTTACCTTCGGTTAAAGGTAGAGTCACAAGTTGGTTAAGAACTTTCAAAGAAGAGATTGAAGCAGTAAAAGAGTCGTTAGGTTTAAATAATGTTGAACTCTCCTAAGCGAATGATTATGACTGTAGGTGACTCTCGTGTAGGGAAGTCTACAGTTACGAAACTATTAATTGATTGGTTTCAAGTTCAAGGAAGAAAAATTCAGGTCTACGACCATGACAATCGTGAGAGATTAAAAGCTTATGAAAATTTAGTGGCAATTGAAAGCTTAGACTTTTTTAATGGAGGTACGGATAAAATTTTAGATAATTTTATCAAAAATGAATTAGATATAATTATTGTTGATATGCCAGGGCAATATGTAGATAAGCTCTGTCAGTATATTGTGGGTTCGGATCTGTTCGATCTCTTAATTACATATCAATGGAAACTAACTTTTTTGCAACCAATTTCGCACAGAAGAGATTGTGTAGCTTACCTGAAAACTTTGGGAGAGTTTGCTACTGATAATGCTAACTATGTAGTAGTAAAAAATCAGCATTTTGATACGAGATTTGGAGAGTATCAGCAATCAATGCAGGATAAGGTACAAAGAATGGGTGGGACTGAGATATTCTTGCCAGCGTTACATCGTGACCATTACGAAAGATTGGAGAGAACGGGAAAACCTTACTCACTAGCTTGTAGAGATAAGTCAATTTATGTGGTTTACCGGACTTACATTTACCACTGGATTAAAAACTTTTACGATTCGATTTTAAATAATGATAAAGCAATTGAATATTTAGGGGTAAAAAATGAGAACAGAACAAATTTTACAAGGATATTCGGAAGCAGAACAACAACGCATAGCTCAAATATCCCATGAATTAGGAATAGCCGAAGATGACCCGATGTTTAAGTTGATGGCAACATTAGGCAGAAACGAAGAAACAATGATTGACCTGCAAGCGCGGATGGAGGCAATGGTAGAAGCTTGGGCAGTAATGATTGACCAGAAACTAGAATCGACTAGCAAAGTCGCTCAGTCGATGCACTATACAGTAGTATCGAAAGCTGTGCGTGATGAAATGAAGCATGTAACACCATCAACCTTAAATAGCTCATTCAAAGGTTGGGGTTGGTGGAAACTTTGGTCTATATCAGGGATATGCACAGGAGTAATGGCGGTAGGAGCGCTTTTAGGTTCGCTGACAACTTGGAATGTTGTCTCAAATTTGGGTGGAACTCAGTCAGTTGTAGTGTCAGCCAATGAGATGAAGATTTTGCAGTGGGCAAAATCAAGCGAAGGAAAACAAATGTACCAGTTATTGTTGTCCAACCAATCAGCCGTAGCAGCCTGTCAACAAGAAAACCGATTACAAGGATATTGCTTGATTCAGCTTAAGAAAACCAAACCCAAAAAGTAGCTCAACTAACTCTAGAGGCTTCTGTTTCTAAATAGCCAAGTTCTCTGGCCATAATGATCGCGTTAACACGACCCCTAACTCCTAACTTGGAAAAAAGATGGCTGGTGTGTCCCTTAACTGTACTGACTGTAATAAAGAGTTTTTCGGCGATCTCTTTATTAGAAAAACCACGGGCAATTAAGTTGAGAATTTGGGCTTCTGTAGCAGTAAGGGTTTCTCTGTATCTTTTACCCTTAATTTTTGTGTTGCCAGAAGCGAAGTTTCTAAAAAATCTTTTAGCAATCTCTGGGTCAATGAAAGAACTATTTTGATAAGTAGTATTGATAGCGTGTTTAATTAATTGCAGATCCATCTTCTTAAGAATGTAGGAATCAGCGCCATTTTGAAAGGCACAATTAACCACATCTTGACTAGAGTGATAAGTGAGAACAATGACTTTACTATCCGTCCTCGTCTTAATGTTATAGATGAGATCCAAACCACTAATATCTGGCAAAGCAATATCGAGCAAAACAATATCAGGCTTAAGTTCTTCAACAAGCCTCATCCCTTCAGTTCCGTTATCAGCTTCCCCACACATTTCAAAGTCTTGCTCTTGATTAACAACTGATTTAATTCCGAGCCGACTTAGAGCTTCATTTTCAATAATTACTAATCGAATCATCTTGATTACTTCGATTACAGGAACATAAAACATTTATAGCATATTTACTTAAGTAAATCTTGATGGTGGTACGATATTAAAAAAAGTTTAGAATTTAGGTAAAATCAAAGTAAAAGCTAAAAAGTTTTCGGAGATGATGAAATCAGATTAAGTAGATTCTATAAAACTAGAGAAATACCAGATGCGCTATTTATACGACCAAAAACTCTGGGATAAAATTGAACTGATAGTGGAATGGCTGATATTTTTAGGTTTGATGATTGCGGCAACGCTCAAATTTAGTAGCAATATAATGGAGGCGAGCTTTTACATAATGTTGGGAACAATAATTGCCCCATTCTCAAGAATAGAGAGGCGGACAAAACGTTATTTATTGATTGGTGGTTTTTTCTTGGGTAGATTGGCTGGTTATTTTAGCTAGTCAAAAATGGGTGGGGGGGGTGAAGTTTGGTTAAAGTTTGTGGTGAAATGACAGTACCTCACCTCTAAACAAGCAAGAGAACTCTGCGCTCGTTATAATCAAGTCCTTAGTGGATTAGTCAAAATGATTACCCATCATCCCACACTCCCCAAAGGGGCTTAGTCACCAAGCTCAGTGCTGTTATCTTTATCAATATGATTAGACTGAGATGTGGGCTGTTGTGCTGTTTGCTGTTTATCAAAGGCAATGAGTCGATTAGTCTCTGTGTGTGAAAGGTTGTTTTGTGTAATTTTAAACTCATTAGAGTCATCTTTATAGGCTGTAAAAGCTGTTTTGGGATTACCAGTTTTTCTGTGAACACTGAGAAGTTGCATTCCTTCTTTAATAAACAGTTGCAATCTGTAGGCTATGCCTTCATAAATGCGTCCTTGTTCAGTATCCTTGCCCATTGTCATGACAGTTCTCATAACTGCTTTAATAAGAGATTTTTCGGCAATATCAATAGCTGGTGAGACATTGTTTTCTCTAGATTTATTTATGTTGTCTTCCTCCTTGCTAAGAGCTTCTTGCTCCCTTTCATCTTTGCTGACCCTCTGACCTAAAGGTAATTTTTGCACTCCCAATTCAAATATCTGTTGGAGGAATGTATTCTTCTTCTGAGCAATTAAGTTTTCAACTCTTGCTGAATTATCTGGTTGAGATGCAACAGATGACTGTTGAGTTACAGCAAATTTATTTAAATACTCTGTGTAATATTTCTGTTTGAGATTTTGCCTGTAGTTTTCAATATTTTGGAGATTTTGAGATAAGGTTGTTCTCAGTTCTGACTGGAGATTTTCTCGCTCAGATGCATCCAATGTGGTGGTTGATTGTAACGATGGTGGATGTTTTTCCAGAAATAGTGCTAGTCTGTAAGCCATCATGTTGTTAGAAATGCCACTGTCACGATTGATATTTCTGACTGTTTCTTGAAGTGAATTAGATGATTGGTTAGAATACATAGCTAATGTAGTTTACAGTTCATTTTCAGCAGAATTAGATTGAGCCTTATGATGTGATTGTTGAGATTTTTGGGAATGCACTTCAACTTTTGGGGTGTAGGTGTTATGAATGACTTCACTACGGGCAGACATCAAATCTTGGATAATTTCGTTTAGTGGGGGAAGGGAAATATCAGTTAATCCTTTGCGGCATTGCTCAACAACACTATGAATTAAAAGTTTATGGTAAAGTTCACGTTGCTCACCAAGGGTAAGTTTGCCAGTATGTTTAAGTTTCTCTTGTAATGGATAATTACCTTGCGCTGCGACTCCCGCCCATAACCCAGTAGTTTCTAAATCTTGCCAAGGTTTAGCAATTAACGGGTGAACGGGCAAGAGAGTATTACGAATAGAGTTAGAAGAATCAGTAAGATGTTGTGAATCAGGTTGTTGATTTATTTGTTGTCGCAAATCATGAGTAATTTCGCTTAAAGGTGGAAGTACGAGATTGGTTCTTTGTTGTTGGCGAATTTCAGTCTGAGCTTGAACCTGAATTTTATGATAAAGTTCGCGTTGTTCGCCAATGGAGAGTTTGCCATTGGATTGAATCTTTAAACGAAATTCGGCATTTTCCTGTTTTGCGATATCAGCCCATCGATGATTATCTTCTAGCTCTTGCCAGTATTGACCAAGCAGAGGATGAAGGGGTAAAGGAATGCTCTCGATGTCAGATTTGCTTAATTGATGTTGAAAAGTAGATATTTTTTTGATTGGTTTAGCTACTGCTGTATTGGCTGGCTGCAAATTGATATCTTGAGAGTTGCTAGCTAGGTCAAACGTAGAGTCCGGGGAAAGAAAATTTTGTTCAACCTGTGCTGCTGTGTAAGGAACAGAATTACTTTTTTGTTGCCTATTTTCTAAGTCTTGCCAAAGTTTAGCAATTTTCGGGTGAATAGGCACTTCCATATCACGGGTAGCATGAGGATTGGCAGTTGCTTCCTTGGCAGGTTGTTGAATATCCAACTTTTGAGCAAGTAATCTGAGTTTAGCTATGTCTTGTTCAGTAATAGCAAGAGTCTTAAGTTGATGTGTCATACCTGAATCTGTTCTGCTGAATTCAAAGCTGGCAGCAACTCTTGTAGCACCCGTATGTTCAGTTTTCAGAAGTTGCAGAGTAGATGTAGTATCAAGTTGACTTTTCTGGTAGAGAATACGGTAATTGCCCAACTCCAAATCATCACAACCAGTCCTTTTTAGAGTTTGAGTGAGGATTTGCAAGATTTCAGAAGTTTTAAAGCTCTCTAAAATTGTGTGCGTACCATTAAGGGAGAGTGAACCAAGGGTATTAGCAATTTTCCTGGGGTCTTCATCGACTGAAGGTAGTTGTTTGCCACTTTTGAGATAATCAGCAACTAACAAAAACTCCTGCCTTTCGATTGGAAACATATCTTTAGGTTGCTCAGACAGAGTGATAGCTCCCCATTTATCGGCATAAAATTGCATTAGTGCCAAGGTTTCGTCAGCGCGGCGATGAATACTGTAATTATTGCCGGATTTTATGATAGTAAAAGCATCAGCCTGATAAACTAAATTACCATCTTTTTCAACACCATAATTCTTCACAAGGGCATAAGCTACAGAAGCAATTTCCTTATTTTCTCTAGCTTCTAAACGCTTTCTGAAAAAATTCTGCTGGTATTGTTTAACCTGTTCTCTTCTTGCCCAAGAATCAAAGGAGTGAACCGATACCTCCTTTAAAGGTAGAGAAGCGTTTTGAGCAGGAGCAACTTCTTCTTTACTTTCATCGGCAAGTACTTCAGCATCTATTACTTGCCCTCCTATATTTTGGGATGAACTTTCTGGGGTTGTAATTAGGTCTGTTGGTTGTATGATTGACAACTTGGAACGAGTTTTTCCAAAAAGAGCAATTGTCTGTTCTTCTTCCACACTTTCTCTTGACGGATTTAGATTAACAGTGCCATCACCAAGTTGTTCATAAAGATGGATCTGTTCACCATTTTTCAGAAAGACTGTTAGGCGTAAATCGGGTGGCTGATTTTTCTCCCACCAATCATTCAGGGGGACAGATGCAATAAACACTTGCCTCAAAGCTGACGCGCCCTGTGCAACAATCAAATCATCTACACCTTTTTCTGGGCCTGGTAATTCAACGATACTGACCTGAGCGCCAGCATCAGATAAAAGTTGACCAGTACGGTATGTAGCGATATCAATGTTGCGCTTAGTTTTATACCGAGTTTCATAGTCAAAGCAAATTTTGATGTCCCTGTTTGGGGTAGCAAAAACTGCCAATTCATCATGTAATATGGGCACAATTTGATTCCCCAGCCCATCCTTACTACGATAGCCAGCATAAATCCCTGGTAATCCAATTGCTGCTTCACCTTGGCTCAATAGGCTAGCGGCCTTCTTGGCTCCTTCGGCGAGTGTGACTGGAACATTATGTTTCCACACACAGTACCAAAACCCCGATTTGCGATCGCTAATACTTGGTTCAACTCCAGCTTTAGAATAAATTTGTTGAGCGATATCTTGGGGAACATCCAACAGGAAGATGCTTAATTCAACTTTCGGGGGATGTTCGTATTTGATAAACTTGCCTCTGTTATCGGCTTTTTCTCTCGGATTATTAGGTTTGTAGCATCCCCATATTTTTTGATCGGGTTTATCTCCCGGCTCGTTTGCTGAAAAAGAACGAGGATCTACACCAGCATTACACCACCAGCCCCCATCCTCAAGGTGAGAATATTTGTTGAGCATTCCAGTAGATAGTCGCCCGGTATTAATACGTTCTAAATTCTTGCTGTACATGAGATATTCCCATGCTTCATGCTCAAGTTCTATTGGGTCTAAGTGTAAGCTCTTAAAATTAAGCTCGACAATTTCTGGAGCGATCGCACTTTCCTCGACTAATTCTTGCCAGTGGTTTGGATCTATGCATGAAGAAGAGGTAGGGGGCAGGGAGCTTTTTGCTGGCGTTGCACTTAGAGAATGCCCTAAGTGCAGATTTGGGGATGAAACAAGGTTATTGTCCAGAAATTGTTCTGTTGAACCGTTCTCTTTCTCTAAGTGCAACTCTACTCCTCCTACCGCCTCCTCTGCAACGCCAGCCCAAATTGTTGAGTCAGCCTCTTGAACGATTGGTATAACTACTAGTTCAACGGGTGTAGCAGAATTGGGCAAAAATGGAGGTGTACCAGACGGCGGTAAAATCGGAGGTGAATCACTGGGGGATAATTTAGGAGGTGTATTAGAGCCAGGCAAAAGTGGATCTGTATTATCCGGTGGTAAAAGTGGAAATTCATCATCAGATGGTAAAAGCGGAGTTAATAATTCTGTTAATAATTTTTCAAATTCTTCAAACTCTGCTTGATTAAATTCCTCAGTTTGCGGGTCAATTTTCTGCCATTTCCAACCACCATTCTCATCAGGAGTCATCACATAAGCTTCTTGACCAATTGACAATTTTAATCTCTTATTTATTTCATCATCTATTGCTAACCCTATCGAGTCCAATACAAATTTTAGATAAGGAGCTATCACTGCTCTGGCAAAGTATTCACTGCTTTTGGCATAAGCAGAACTCAATTGTAAATGTCGTTCATCAAACATAAGACTATTAGTTGATAATTTTTAATCTTTATACCGATATTTTCATGCCACCTATTGGCGATGAATTCAGTTTTTCTTGATACCATTGAGATAAAGATTTTTGCACAGCCTGAGAACAGGATCTTTGGAGGATTTCATATTGTTTCCAATCAGCTCCCACGCAGGCTAAATCAATAAGTTTACCTGACGGAGTAACGCGATTAAAGATAATATGTAAATGAAGACAATCAGGTGTAATTTCCAAAAAGCTAATAAACTGTAAATCATCCCAACCAATACCATGAACATATTGATTTAAAATTTGTTGGCAAGATTCTTCTGTCAGAGGCTGATGAAGATTTTTTAAAGTAATTATGGTATAAATGCCAACTTTTTTAAGTTTTGGCCTTCGATAAGAGAGAGCTTGAAAACTGGCAATGATTTCGGAAGTCTCAGCATGAATATCTAAAAAGCTGACTGAGCAAGTCTTTCGATTCCATGCTATTTTTTCAAGGATACTAAAACTCTCAATAGCAGATTCTTCAATAATCATTCGCATAAGGAAAAGTTCTCAATGAAAGGGAAATAGGGAACAAGGAACTTTTAACTGGGGTAATGTAAAGGAGGATTTATACCCATCTACAATTCGTTAATGACTCTTTTAAATAAAAACATTTGATTCAAGATCAATCAATGAACTAACCTCAGATATATCCAATGGCAAAGAGTTATTAGAAACTTCTGGAGAATTTTGAGATAAAGGGAAACGATTGTTGATATTAGCAATTCGGATATCTAAGTCTTGCTGAGTTGGAAATTTCTGAGTACTTTTTCGAGCTAAAAGGCTGACAATGTTAGTCCATCTCTGCTGGTTATATTCTTCAATATCTCGAATAGCTTGAGGGATTTTGAGAGATTTTAGCAAAGGAACCGACCCCTCATTTTTATTAGAATAAGCAGGATTAATGAAGACACATTTACCTGGAGGCAACTTCAAAAACTGGGCTGACTCAAAGAGTTTTTTAGTTTTTTCCTGCTCACTAGTAGTAGTGTTTGCTTTTCCCCCGCCTGTAGAACGGCTTTTATGCTTGTACTTGATTTCCTCATCGCCCAAGAAACTGGAGAATAATTGTGCAGACTCATTTTCACCAGGATTGAAAACAAACTTAGTCCCGCAAGCCCCAAGAATAGTCTTAGCAACTTCCTTTCCATAGTTTTTCTCAAGCTGCCCCATATTCTGCCAGCCCAGGATACCGCAGAACCCCTCAGAGCGTGATTCGTTCAGCCATTTGAATAAGTCTGGTAAGTACAGAGAAGGCAGTTCATCGAGTGCAACTATAAGAGGATCAAGACGCTTTTTAGCAATGTTCCGAGCAATTGTCATGTGTAAAATGCTGGTGAGCAAAGGGCTAACTGCGTCCCGACGTTCTCTGTCTAGCCCGAAGATAATCATCTGTTTACCCTTGATTGATAAGGGAAGAGTAGTCTTACCAATGAAACAACCAATAGTATTTTTGGCCATGAAGCGAGTGAACATGATGCTAGCGGTAGATACAATGCCAGCAACAGTTTTTTCACTTGCGGCGGAACTGAACAACTGACCAAAGGCAATTTTAATCCAAGGATTGAGATTAGCTGCCATCAATCTTTGCACCATAAGTTCAGAAGAAAGGATGGCGGCACTAGTCATAACATCAGCGCATTCGCCAAACTCTTTAGTCAGCATCAAGATAGCTTGTGTCAATTGATCCCCTGCTGGAGCAAAGAAACCATCTTCATTACTATTACTAAGAATGCGGAAGTTTTTATTAATTACAGTAGCGATTTGCCTAGCTGTTTCAGCATCACTACTATCTCGTAAAAAGTCCAATGGATTACAAACTTCCGATTCCGGGAATCCTGGGGCGAAAATGTGAACATCATAGCCCTGACCCTTAGCGTAAGCAGCTATTTTGGCTTGAGAGGGATACTTAAAATCATAAGCAATTATCGGAAATCCTTGGTCAATGGCAGAGTAAATTGCGGGGTTAATAGCACTGAAAGTTTTACCACTACCGGGAGCGCCAATTGCCGCCGTTCCTCGTTGAACATCAGGAATATAAAAAGTAGTGCCAGCGCCACTTTCTTGTTTAGCACCCTTGCATTTATGCTTACCTATGTAAAGTGCAGCACTATCACATTTGGGTGAATTTATTTGTTGTAGCGCCTTTTTCTTGGCAGCAGCAGTTTCTTTAGTACCTCCCCAGTAACTAGTCGCAATCTTCTTTTTATTACTGCCATCGCCAAAAAATACTCTCATTAAAATGTAAGCAGCCAACATACTTATAATTGCTATAGGAATCATATTTGATTTCTGAAAAGGACTGCGAGATAATACGGGTAAAAATATCTGTCTAATAACGAACAATGATAACCCAGCGTCTAGAAATGGCGATCGCAGAATTACAAGAATTTATAG
>NZ_JADEXT010000065.1:0-24940 GCF_015206985.1 Nostoc sp. LEGE 12447
ACCCTTGTGAAATAGCCTTGCCAACCGACTGCTTGGGCTTTTAAACTCTTGCATTGACTTTGAGCGCACTACATAGTTCTTGCATGAGAAGCTACCACCCTTAAGCTCTCAAAGTCAACACCCTAGTCGCGCACTAATACGTTTGAGGATTTCGTCTTTGTGCTGTTGAAATTGCTGTCCGTTACCCTGATCTTGGCTATCTGATGGGGGGTTGGGGCTACTTTGTCCTAAAGCTAGACCTGGGGAAGCTAAGATCGCTACAACCGCCAAAAACCAATAATTTTTCATAGTAGCCTCTAGTAAAAACAAAAGTATTCATCTATTTAAGCTCTAGCTTTATTGTGATAAATATTACTGCTTAATGCTTCAGTCTTTGTACTAGTAATCTTAAGTACTTTTAATTTATCAGACATCAGCATTTATAAGAGGCTTTAAAACAAGAAACTAGTGAGCGTTTCAGCAATGATTTTCCTCACTTGTCGGCTTAGTTTGCATAAGGTTTGGCACTATTTCTGATTACCTGCACCGAACTGCTAGGACTACCAGATTTTTTCACGTGAGTTTATTACACTACTGACACTACAACATCTTTTCTGGGTGGAAAAACTTTATGTAAATTTAACCACATATACCTGATGAAAGTTTACAATATAATTACTGGAACTAATCTAGTTACAACCAACAGGCTTTGGTTTGACCCATGACTGATAATAAACAAGTTGTCTGCCAACTCACTCAACAAAAACCAAGACGTGTTTTGGTTGTAGCTCCAAGTGAACTAGCTATCCATCATCGTCACAGACAATCCTTTCAAACACTGCCTAGTTTAAGTAATTACATTCTCAAAGTCATCGCTAAATTGTCTATCGTCAGCGCTATGTTGTTTGGCATCAGTGCGTTAGGCTACTGGGGATTAGAAATCGTTGAAGCTAACACAATCCCGACGATAGAAGATAGATACGATTGGCAAACTCAAAAACATATTTGTTTCGGTTGGATGTTAGTTACTTTTTCTAGCTTCCTTGGTAGTGCTTCTTTTAGTAACGAGTCCCACTAATCAGTTCCAAGAGAGTTAAGCAGCCTTAAAAATTAATGCGACGATAGATTTCAGTCAGGGGAATTTCTACGTTTAAACTGTGCAGAACAATCGTCCGCTCAAGGTGGGAGTGAACTTGCAATAGCCAGCGATCATTACTGTTACGATCCCGCGTTGTGATATTACTCAATTTAGGGTTCACTTTGGCTTACAAGCAGATATTCACAAAAGCTGGTGCTGGAAGCGATGTTTACGCATAACCCGCATTTTGATTCCGCAACTCCGATAATTTATTCAGAAGTTAAATCAGAAAATTTATGCAAAAAATTCATATTTATGCACAGCAGGGAGATATTGCAGGAGTCGCACGTAAAATAGCCAATGGGGTTGATATTGAGCGCGTAGACAAGTATTCCCAGCAAACACCATTAATGTGTGCGGTTAGTAGCCCCAATGCAGGTATTGATATGATTCGCTTCCTCTTGGAACATGGTGCGAATGTGAATGCTGTTCAACAAGAATCTCAAAATACCGTACTTGGGTTGGCTGTGCAGTCAGGAAATCTAGATAAAATCCAATTGATTCTGGATGCTGGAGCAGATATTAACTATCAAAGCCCAGACGGATATGATATCTTAATTCATGCTATGCATGGTCGAGATATTTTACGAGATGAAAACTTAATATCAACTTTGAATTTACTCATTTCTAGAGGTGCTGCTGTCAATGGCATCAGTAGCTATGGTGAATCTGCAATCAAAGTAGCTGCTCATATTGGGAGATTTGATGCTGTCAAATTATTATTGAACGCGGGTGCTAACCCAGAGCAACTGGGATGGACAGAATTAATGCACGCAATAGTTTTTGGGAGCTTAGAGCAAGTATTGTTATTGCTAGAGCAAGGAGCAGATCAAGATGTGCGTGATTGTTGGCATAGAACCCCTTGGTTATTGAGTATTCAAGTGGGTGAATTACCTAAAGCCAAATTACTCCTAGCTGCAAGAGCAAATCACAACGATGTGGGAAACTGCGGAAAAACGCCGTTAATGTATGCGATAGAAAACAATAGGCTCGAAGTCCTACAGTGGCTAATTGTAGAGGGATTTGATATTGAAGCCACTGATGACTTTAGTAACACTGCGTTAATAATCGCAGCAGAGCATGGTGCTACTGATTGCGTCAAAATTTTACTAGAAGCTGGCGCAAACCCTAGCAGAATCAATAATTGCGATGACAAAGCCATCAAGATGGCTACAAACAAGGAAATTGTTAGAATGTTAATTGCAGTTGGCGAAGATGTGAGCGATATTAACGATGATATGCGGCGATCGCTCACTGGAATTGACAATAGCAAATTTTCACTATCAGAATTATCGCCAGAGCAATATTTTGCTGGTAAACATCCGCGCTTTGGCAAAACCAATCCAGAATTGATGAATATCCCTTTTTGGCAAGCGATGATTTGTGATGGTCGTTCTGCTTATACAGGCAAAAATATTTTTAACGATATAGAAAACTGGCAAGATAAGGCATGGTGCTATGATCGATTTGGTAGAACCATTACACAATTATCAGATGGCAGAATTGTCGAAATTGCTGGTGAACATGAAGATTACTATGACCCTGATTTTTGTATCTATAACGATGTTGTAGTTTATCAAGGTGATGGTAACTTTCAGATTTTCGGTTATCCCCAAGATGTATTTCCGCCAACTGATTTTCATTCTGCCACATTAGTTGGAGAATACATATATATCATTGGCAGTTTAGGATATAGCGGTACAAGAATTTATCATGAAACTCCAGTTTATAGATTACATATCCACACATTTGTAATAGAAAAAATAGAAACAACTGGGGATAAACCAGGATGGATCAGTAAACACAAAGCTTACCACCAAAAACCAGCTAAAATACATATTACTGGCGGTAAAATATGTGTGGTTGGTAATGAAAAAGTAGAAGATTATATAGATAACTCAGTTGATTACGTCTTAGATTTAATCAACTTAAATTGGAGTCGCACAATTTCTTGATCGCAATCTGCTTTTGCCGGATCATCATTCCAGTACTCTTGCAAGAATCCAAACCCCGGATTCTGCCCCGAATTGGCCACAACGCATGAGTTTCTGCATACGCTCAGGTCGCAGACTTGACCTCGCTAAAAAGTCATAGTAAAACACTTTTCAAACAACCTCTAAGCTCTTTTAGAGGATGTTTATAAATTTTTTAGGTAGGCTCATTTGAGACTTTAATAACCAGTTTTCCCTTTTTGTTACCGTCGAAAAGTTTTAGGATCGCCTTGGGTGCATTTTCCAAGCCTTCGACAATCTCAAGAGCATATTTAATTTGCCCCTGGTTTAGCCACTTTCCAATCTCTGCTATCGCTTCATGAAATCGGGGAATATAATCCAAGATAATAAATCCCTGGACGACAGCGCGTTTCATGAGAATTTGGCTGTAATTATATGGGCCAGGAACAGGCTTTGAAGCATTATAAGTTGAGATTAAACCGCATAAAGGCAGGCGGGCGTGCAGATTAATTTTGGTTAGGACGGCATCAAGGATTATTCCGCCAACATTGTCAAAATACACATCGATTCCATTGGGACAAGCTTGAGCTAATGCTTTCTCTAAATCTCCAGTTTTATAGTTAATTGCTGCATCAAAGCCAAGTTCTTCTGTAAGCCAATGGCACTTTTCATCACTGCCAGTTATACCAACTACCCGACAACCCTTAATCTTGGCAATTTGTCCAACAATGGAACCAACTGCCCCAGATGCGGCTGAAACGACCACAGTTTCTCCAACTTTTGGCTGTCCTATATCTAATAACCCAAAATAAGCTGTAAAACCAGTAGCTCCCAGTGGCCCGGTAAATGCTTTGAGCGGACAAGGTAGAGGATTAGGTAATCGCGTCAGCGAAAAGCCACTGTTTCCAAGGGCGATCGCGTAATCTTGCCAGCCTAGCAACCCTGATACCAAATCTCCCTTTTTAAAATTGGGATTTTTGGACTCTTCAACCACACCTATAACACCGCCACGCATAACTTCCCCAATTTCAACAGGAGGCATATATTGCTCCATATCGCTCATCCAGATCCGATTGGTAGGATCTAGTGACAGATATATAGTATGTACCAGCACCTCATCATCTTTTGGGCTGGGGATTGCCTCTTCTCGGTACTCAAAATCGCTTTCTTTAATGTCACCAACGGGACGAGCAGCTAATAGAAACTGTCGATTTATCGCTCTAGTCATAAGTTTTTGTTGGGTGTGACTGAGAGTTGGTCAGAGTCAATACAGACTTCCTTGGCTTTTTCTAGGTCTTCTAGCATCATTTTACTTTAGCATCTCACTTCACCAGCACCCCATCAACAATCGTAATGCCCCACTGCCCAAACTTCGTCAGCAATTTTTTGATCACAATTTGCAAAGCTGGATCATTCCAGCACTCTTGCAAAAAGTCACGAATTCGCCGCAACTTTTGCGCCACTTCCTCAATTCAATTGCAGGAAGTATGTCAACTCTCAAAAGAAGCGTTCCACTAAATAAGCCGCATATTCTATCCCATAAGGTACGCTCACCCCAGCAGTCATTTCATTAGCAAAGTAGGTGTTTTGATTACCTTGCAACATTTCTAATCGTTGATAAATACCATCCTTGAGGTCTTCGGCTGAAAAATGAGAGAACCACTTCCAAATTAGGGGTTGCCCCATAAGTTTCACTTGAGTCCCTCCGAGCTTTTTGACACAATCGGCTACGTTGTTTTCCAACTCTTCAATAGTTGTCGTTTCATCCATGAATGGATAAAAATTGTAGATTTTACTGCCTGGATCAACCTCGTAGATAGCTAATGGATAACTAGTTGGTAAAGGCTGATTTAAAGTATTTCTGATTACGTAGAAAATGTTTGCAGGTAAGCCCTCTACTTTACAGGTAATAACCGCTCTTTTTATTGTACGTACCCTAGAAAAAATTTTTGCTTCTTCAGAAGAGGCATCAGCTACGCCAAGAAAGTCATCTACAGGAGCAGTCCAAATTAAACGCTCGAATTCCCACTGATTTGAGGCAGTTTTGACCAGGATTGTTTGACCGCGAGAAACACGCTCAATAGTTTGTCCTAGACACAAGTTATGGGTTGCTGCTAAACGATTCCATAATTCTTGATTCCCTTCTTGCAATTGAGGCATATTCAGAATCAATTTTTTCAGGAAATTGCAACGGTTCCATAATGCTAACAGCCTAATCACATAAGCAGTAGAAGCTTCTTGTTCTAGATATCCAAACTGTCCCGCATTTGCAATCGGCATTAAAGCATCTCGAATAAAATTTAAACCCTGTTTGTTAAACCACTGAGGCGAGGATTCATTCATACCTCGGTAAGCAGGATTGATATAGCCTGGATCTGAATACCGACTATACTTGTCTAATTCTTGGAAGAATTTTCTCAACTGCCAGAGTCGGACCAATAAAGAATGTTTAGACTCCACTAAAAACGGGCTAGAAACTTTGCCAGTCCCTAAGTCAAATATTTGCACCCGTGGCATTACATGAAGCGATGGAGAAATCCCATACCTTTTTCTGTATTTTCTGTACAAGGGGCTGGGTAAGATCCAAACAGTTCCACCCTCATAAATACCACGGACTTGAAGACTTGGGTCTCCATATCTAATTGAATATGTTTTACCACCTACGCGGTTTTTGGCATCAATGATAGTGATATTTTTATATCCAAGATCACGTAATTCTTCGGCAGCCGTTAAACCAGTACATCCAGCACCAACGATACCAATACGGATTGAAGGTTCATAGGTTAAACAATTAATTCGCATGGTAATTGTTAGCGAGAATTTCAGCCCTATTTAATTGTACTAACTTTATGTTCAGCGTTATATGCCAATACGGTTCAGCCCCTTCAAGGTTTAAGATAGGAATGGCACACTTGATATCGGCACCATAGCTTTTATCTCGCTAAGTTGATTTTTTCGGTGATTCAAGCTTTCAATTCATGAGTTTGCTTCTGTTTACGTTTTAACTTCCAAGCAGCATAAAAAGCAGCGCTGATAAACGCGCTGAATGTTAAAGTTGGTTCGGGAACAGGCTTGGCTGATATCGAGATATTTGAAACGCTAATAGAGATACTGCCACCATTAACAGAGATACTGCCACCACTTCCAGTAGAATTTACATTAGTAGGGTTAATAGAGGTATTGTCACTACCACTATGAATTACGCCAGTAGTGTTAACAGAAACGGTGGCGCTATCACGAATAATTAAATTCCCAGTATTAATAGTAATATTACCAGCGTCATTAACAAGGGCGGATGCTCCTTGCTGACTTGAAGGATTATTAAAGTACGCACTACTACTAGTGGGTACAGATTCTGAGAAGCTATGAAGCAAGTTATTGCTCATTAGAGTACTGCCTCCAATAACGCTCAGGTCATTCTCTGTTTGGATATTAAAATCATTGTCAACAGAGACATCTGGAGCAATTTGAGCCAGCCCATAACTCCCAGGCAAAATACTTCCCCCTGTTATGAGAATACTGAATAAACTTCCCCAACGACTAAAACGCCAACTAAACATCGCACACCTTTATGAACAGCAATAACGCTACACTCATTAGTCAAGTATAAATCAGGTTAATAGCTATCTATTACTTAGCTATAGGTCTACTGTTTTTTCACTCCAAAACTTACCTTTTTCGCAGAAAGCAAAAAAATATCACAAAACTTTATATTTAAGCTTTGAAACTCCTGCATTTACTACTCATATCAAGCCACCAGCACCCTATCCATGATCGCAATCCCCCACTGCGGAAACTTCACCAGCAGTTTCTTGATCACAATCTGCAAAGCCGGATCATCATTCCAACACTCTTGCAAAAAGTCAAACCCCGGATTCTGCCCTGAATTGCCTGCTACTTTCAGTTTCTGCATACGTGCTGGTCGTACATTTGACCTCGCTACTCATTCCACTTCATCAACACCCCATCCACAATCGCAAACCCCCACTGCGGAAACTTCGCCAGCAACTTCTTGATCACAATCTGCAAAGCCGGGTCATCATTCCAGCACTCTTTCAAGAAGTCAAACCCCGGATTTTGCCCCGAATTCGCCGCAACTTTCAGTTTCTGCATACGCTTCGACCGTACATTTGCCCTTGCAACTATCGCCTCATGCGACCATTTCTCAGGATTTGGTACGGACGCGGCGGAACTTTCACCCTCATCAACTGCTTTGATTTCTACACCCGAAACTGAATTTTCAACTAACAACACAGCAAAGTGATCCTGTTCTACTTGCCCCTGTGTTCGATTAGCGAGCGCAGAATTTAATGATTTTTCATTTTGAGCCACGGGCGCGGCGGAACAAGTATCTTCATGAGGGAATATCGCTTCAACGCCACAGTCCTGCTTTTCAGCTAGCAACTGAGCAAGTTGACTTGGTGCAACATCCACAAGCGCTAGCGTCGTGCAGTCCGTTGCCACAGGCAATTCTTCCTCATTCTCTGACACGCTCTCGACAGTCTGAGGCGACGCGCCCCTCAAGGGCGCGTGAGCCGTCTCCTCACAGGGCAAAATCTCATTTAGCGTGTCAGAGACACACCTAACGAACTCTTTTGAAGAGTTCGTTAGGTGTTCCTGACCAGTTCGTGAGGGTTTCTGAAACTCTTGCTCTGACTTGGTTTTATCTAAGATGGGTGCTTTGTATAAAGCACCCATTTCTTCGCAGCCAGCATCTTTATCTGAATCCCCAGCATTTGATTCTCGTTTTTCAGGATTTGGTTCTTGTTTTTCAGCATTGGCTTTTTCCCAAAACTCCTTCATTCGGCTACCATGCAAATTCTTCACCATCCAGCTAGCTGTTTCTCGGCCATCTTGAATCGATTTGTCAGGTTTGAAAATGAATAGCCCACTGTCGGAGAGAATTTTCTTTGCAGAGATAAAAGTACTGTACCCCAAAGCTGAGGCCAAAGGCATCCACCGAGAACCATAAGGGTCAGCAGTCCAGCATTCCTGCCATAGCTGATTGACTGAAGGCTTTTGTTGCGAAGCCCACAACATATCTTGTATGGGAATAATCACATGAAGCCTTTTATACGGTGACTGTGGTTTAGTGGCAGCAGACTTTTTGAGCTTGGGACGGGTAATGGTTGCAGTCATTGTACAATCTCCTATTCATATTGACGCACGGAAATATCCCCCACTGTGATGCGGGGCTTGGTACTTGCATTTCTTTGTCTAAAAAGTTACCAGTACACTGAAAGACTATTGAGGTTGCCAGAATCGCAATTCATCTCGAAAATACCTATCAGTCTTTTTCGATTGCTCCTTCCAACAATCCCAAGCTACTATCAACTCTTCGCCCAAATCCTCTACAACTTCACCCCTTTCCACATACAAAGTGCGATATGGATCAGCGTGGGCAACAATGGAACCAATGCCAATAGTGTTTGGTTGAGAACCAACGCCAATAGTGTCGGGTTGAGAGGATGCGTTCTGTAGAGCAGTAATTAAATCAGTCTCTTGGGTTGTTAATTCCGCCCAGTAGTCCTGTTTAATCACCTCATATTCTTGGGCAATATCCCAATAGTCCTGCCAGCTACACCCAGGTTTTGACAGCACCCGCCGAATGTCGCTAACTGCTTGGGGCAACATTTCTAATTGCTCGGCTCGATATGCGATCGCTGATGGTGTCGGTTCACTTCCCAGAATGATTGCCGCAGCTTCTAACGCTTGGGTGTTGTTCATTGCGCTGGCGAGGTTTTTCAATGCCATGCCCATGAGTCGTAAGCATTCTTGGGCATTCTCCTTGGGTGGTTCTTGGGCTAGCGATCGCAGATCAATTGTTTTCTCCAGTGCAAGTTTTACCTGCTTGTTCAAAGCTTTGGTTGCTTGCTGGGTCATGGTATTTCCCCACTGCTGAACCGGATGCTGTTGTACGGCGCGTTCTAATTCCTGAATGCGCTGCTGGAGTTGTTGGTTTTCAATCTCCAGTTTTTTTAAGCCCTCCATCTCATCCAACCGTTCCTGCAACTGGATGTTTTCTTCTTTCTGTTGTTTAAAGAGTTGTTGCAGAGATTGGATTTGCTCTTGTACCTGGGCTTCAGCTTTAGCCCCTGCTTCTGCTTGCAAACCAATCCTCAATTCCTGGGAAAGTCGCTCTAACTCCTGTTTATGGCGTTCTTCAATAGCAGCGATCGCTTCCGTATATTCTGCGGAGTAAGTGCGCTCTCTGGGAAAGGGAACGCTGGCGGCATCCAAATCAGCATTGTTGACCAAAAGCCTTTCACCATCAGGAAAAGTGACAATCTGCTGCCAATGGTTTGGTGCGTCTGCCTCAATGGTTCCCTCTTCTCCATATCTTGGATGGGACTGTTGTAGAACTGTGACAATGGCTTTTTGAGGAACCACTGGTTCCTGAATAGATTGTTTTTTGCGTGGAAGTTGAGGAACCACTTTTTGGGCAGCAGCAGCAAAATCTGATTCACCAGGGGAAGGATTATCTTTCAGAGCGATCGCTACTGCTTGTTTTAGTTTCTCTGGTTCCTTGACTAACCGTAGTAGTGGACGGGCTTGACGCTCATTTTTGATGTGTCCGCCCAATTCACCAACTGCGTCTATGACCTTTTTGGCTCCTAGCAGTTGATTGATTCGTCGGTATCCACCCCAGGCGTATAATTCACGCTGGCAGTATTCTTCAAAGTTTTTATATCCAGCTTGCAGGTAAAGCTGCTGTTCCCGCATCTGGAGGATTTCATCTACCGCTTGCCACTCGAAACGGTCAATGGCGGTGAAGGTTTCCTGGATGCTGATGTTGACAACACTGTAATCGAGTGCTGTTGTTTGCTCTCTGTCTAGTGTCAGCATATTTATTGCTCACTACGGTAAATGCTTGAAAGTTGGGGTGTTGCAGTTTAACCAAAGTGAACTGGGTAGCTGTCAGATGGATTTTCCAAAAATGTGGCAGCATTATAATTAGCTCACTTTGTGGTAAACGGATTGAGCAGGCGATCGCATTGCTGTGACGGGCGGCGATCGCTTTTGCTATGCAGCCGTTAAACAGGCTTGATTTTCAGCATCAATTGCTGAAGACTTTCGGCCTTGACTTAGTGCGCTACTCTTACTGCTGTTAGGGTTTTCAGAAGAGGCAGAAGTATCTGAATCTTGGGTGTAATCAATTAAATCGAACGGAGTAATCTGCCTATCTAAATCGTGCGCTAGACGATTTAGTGCATTACAGAGATTATTTAGGGAATGACCATCCAAGCGTGGCATTGTTTTGGCTTTCCGTAAATTTGATACTGAATTAGCACTGAGATTTAACTCATTGGCAAGATCGCCCGCCTTGATGTCATATCTTGCCATTACCTCTTTTAGTTTCCACTTAATCAAAGTCTGATTCACAAAAATCAACACCTTAAATGTACTCCGCTACCTAACACTAGTACAAATGTTAGCACTCAGACTTTGAAATATACAAAAACATTCAATATATTTACAAATTAAACTTATAAAAATACAAGTTTACCTCTTGACATCAGGCTGTATTCCAAGTTAGACTTGTAATTAACAAGGAGGAAAAAGTGTTATGCCTCTTCAATAAATAAAGAAGCACTAAAAACTACAGAACTTTGACAGCACAATCCAAAGTCACCGCTTGATGAGTAACCGAGGCACTGGCGCAACCAGAGAAGGCGATGGGTACACAGCCGGGAAATGGATTTGCACTTAATAAGAAATTACTAGCAGGACGGCAGTTGAAGCTTTTGAAGCCGTACACGTCGCCTGATACGCTGTATCTCCTGTTTTGGTATCACTCAAATGCCACTGGCTTTGAGTCACAAATATATGGCTACGCCAAATCTTTTTGAGAGCGTTGTGCTAAACCACAACGTTGTTTGCACACATAACAAAGGCAATCGCCCCTCCGACCAAGAAGTAAGCGATCGCCTTTTACCCAAATAAATTGGAGATTTCTATTATGACGTATGTAACTCATACACGACAAGCAATTGTCGATTATTCTGTTGATGAACAAACCTTAGCCCAAGCAGAACTATACAGCCACATCGAATCCCAAGCCGAAGCTGTAGCCCCAACCCAAGACCCTCTCACCAGCAGAGATCGCCGCATCATTGGTGAGATTATCGAAGTTGAACCCGAATCAGTTCGCACAATCTGGATCGAAGGCGGGATTACAGTATGGGTGCAATTAGTCGGTGGTGGACGACTACCATTTGATCGAGACTGCTTTGCTACAAGAGTTGCAGAGGTCAAAGCGACTCTCCCAGAAACACCCCTGGAGCGCAACGAACGTTTAAGCGATGAACTAGAAAAAGCCTGCGCTGTTTTTGGTCTGTATCACGGAGAGATCGACTGGCTCTCATTCAGCACCAAACTCTACCAAGACGGGCATTTTGTCGGCTTCGTCGGGTGCAATCACCAGGGTTGGTACGCAAGACTGAGGCAGTACGGAGTGAATCGGGTTGCTGCCAGTGCAAAAGATGTAATTGCGTTGTTGGGAGTCCGAACGGCAGTAGCGGCGTAAGTTGCTGAAAGTGAGAAAGGCGATTGCACACCAAAAGAATTGCAATCGCCAACGAGGTAATTCCTAAGCAGACACAATAATGGCACAAAATACAGCAAGTAACCTCATACTTTAAGATTCGGGTTTCGATAACCATCAACTGAAAATTATGCGTCCTCTAGCAGATCCGAACGCACAGGTATAAGAAATCTCTGAAGTGAGAAAGGGCGTAGGCGCAGCCCGCCGTAGGCATCGCAGTCCAAGAGAAATGCAATCGCCACCATAACAAATTTAAACAATTGAAATCATCATGGCACACAGAATATGATTAGCCCATTTTCTCTTCAAGAAGCTCAGTTGGACGATTCAACAGAGAAAATACTCCTACCTCCAACCGACCCCAATGCAGAGGTACAAGAGATTCCTGGCTACAAGCTGGTTTACGCTGACGGAGCCTGCCCCAGAAACTATCGAGTGTACAAGGGCGATTCGATGATTGGGGTGATATTTCAGTACATTACGCACTGGTCAAACGGAGTGGATTCTCTTCGATACGCCGAGTCGGTTGATGCAGCAGTTGGACTAGACAACTTCATCAAGGGGGCAAGGGTATCAAAAGCGGCTATGGAACAACTAGCCAGGGAAGAGGAATTACTCAATAAAGAATTTGATGTGCCAAGTGAAGATTGGTTGCAGCGTAAGGAAACGGGTGGGCAGGATAGACCCACCTGTGTGGCAAGGAGCAAACTTAAATCTTATCCAAATAGAACACCACAATTCATCGAATATAGCAATGACACCCATAGAAATCCTACAAGAGTTCAACTTGTGCTATCTCAAGATTCAAGCGATCGCTCAAGATGAAAATTGGCTTTTGTTAATTGCGGACAAGAAGATTGATCCAGAAGCTGCAACTCATTTGGGAGATGTGCTGCATTATTTGAACGAGGCAATGGGTTGTGTCGAAGAAGTTGTTGAAATCAAGTTTAGTCAGGAATCAAAATCATGAAACTCTACGCAACCAATATTCCTCAAGTTTTGCCAGATTGGGCAACCGTTATATCTAATAATGCAGGTTTGATTGAGGTGGAAATCAATGATGAATCCCCAAGCTTTCACTCAGTTTTAGAGGAATTAGCTACTGAAATCCAACCAGGAGTTGTTGGTGTAAAAGCTGGCGATTTATGTAAGAGACTCAGTATTGAAATGGTTGATAGTAACGAAAAAAATGATAACCAAAATGAAATTCACAACTGTATCTGTTAGCTACTCTAGAAAATTCAATCGTCAATGACCCGCCGCTAAATCCTTACGGATTCTAGCGGGGGCTTGTGAAAACAAGCTTACATTGACCAGCCCACCTACGGGTAAACGATATTGTGGTCATGACACCTCAGAATACGTGCCAGTTCTGGGCAACTGTCGCTCAAAATTAAACAGTAAGGACGGGACCCAAACAGTGTTTTGAGCAGAACAAGCCATGATATCTGGGCGAGGCAAACTTCACTACCGAAAGGTAAGAGGCAACAGTAATGTACGTTTTCGTTTTGGATAAAAACAAGCAACCACTCGACCCATGTCATCCAGCACGGGCAAGGGAATTACTAAAACATAGGAGGGCAGTAATTTATAAAAGATATCCCTTTACGATTATTCTCAAAGGTAGAGAATTAGAGAATTCAACAGCTCATCCCCATCGCCTGAAAATTGATCCTGGTAGCAAAGTAACAGGAGTCGCTATAGTTCCGGAATGTGCTGGACGGGTTGTAGGTGCATTTGAAATACACCACAGAGGGCAACAAGTCAAAAACGCTCTTGAATCACGTAGAGCATTGCGACGAGGGCGAAGGTTACGTAAAACCCGTTACCGTAAACCCCGCTTTCTAAACAGACGACGTAGAAAAGGATGGCTACCTCCATCACTTGAAAGCCGTGTCGCCAACATTGAAACATGGGTGCGGCGGCTTAGAAAACTATGCCCAATTACGGCAATCTCTCAAGAGTTAGTGCGGTTTGATTTGCAACAACTCCAAAACCCTGAAATAACAGGTGTTGAGTATCAACAGGGCGAGTTATTTGGCTTTGAGGTACGGGAATACTTGCTTCAGAAGTGGGGTAGAAAATGCGCCTACTGTGGTGTGGAGAATCTGCCGTTTGAGATTGAGCATATTCATCCCAAGTCCAAAGGCGGGAGCGATCGCGTGAGTAATCTTACTATTGCTTGTCATGACTGCAACCAAGACAAGGGCAATCAACCAGTTGAGCAATTTCTAGCTAAAAAACCTGAATTGCTGCGGCGGATTTTAGCTCAAGTTAAAGCACCGCTCAAAGATGCGACAGCAGTTAATACAACACGATGGCAATTACACCGCAGACTCCAATTAACTGGACTGCCCGTTGAACTCGGCTCTGGTGGCAGAACAAAGTTTAACCGTAAAACCAGAGGAATTGAGAAATCTCACTGGACGGATGCGGCTTGTGTTGGCGCATCAACTCCAGCTAAGTTGCTTTTGAATGGGGTGAAACCTTTAATTATCAAAGCTAAAGGGCATGGCATTCGTCAACGATGCCGCACTGATAAGTACGGATTTCCAAAAGCTCATGCCCCGAAAGCTAAATTCTACATGGGTTTCACTACTGGAGACATGGTTAAAGCCGATATCCCATCTGGAAAATATGCAGGTAAATACACAGGGCGAATTGCTATTAGATTTAGACCTAGTTTTACGCTGCTGCAAAAAGACAAACGCTTTGATGTTCATCCTAAATATTTAACAACTATTCATCAGGCTGATGGTTATGAGTACAGTATTCCCAAATAATAACGATGTTTCACAGTCTTATATTAGTTAGGATTTCCCACCCGTTATGACGAGTATAGCGGGCGACCCCTACCGATATTAAGTTGGTAAAAGTTTGGAGATGACTAATGCAAGAATTAATCAAAGCTTTAATCAAAGCAAAAGCAGAGTTTAACCCCATTCAAAAAGACGGTACTAATCCTCACTACAAGCGCAAATATGCAACACTAGATGCTGTATTAGATGCTGTCACTCCCGGACTCAGTAAACATGGATTAGTAATAATTCAAACTACCGAAATTTGTGAAGGTAGAACAACACTGCAAACTCATTTGTTTCATGAGTCTGGAGAGAGTATCACCAGCACTTATCCTCTTCCCGAAATTAGTGATTCTCAGAAGTTTGGTGCAGCATTAACTTATGCACGACGATATGCAGTTTGTGCAATTTTATCGGTGACGGCAGATGAAGATAATGATGCTGAAGGCGCAACTACTTCTCAAAAGCCTGAACAGCCCCAGAATAACATTAGACCCCGCAAAGACAATCAACAGTATAGAGTCCAGCAACCAAAACAAGCTTTAACTCCACCATCCATCAACCCAAAAGATTGGCGAGTCAAAGAAGTTCGCACACTTTTAAATTATCCGTTGGATTTGGTGAAAGAGTGGCTCCATTCTCGAAATGTAACTAGTCCAAGTGAGCTTGATACTACCAAGATTGATGAACTAGTGAAAACCATGTGTTTAGCTTGGGCTGGTAATAAGTTTGGACATCCTGATCATGCTCTTAATTCTTATCAGAAACACGTAATCGATGCTGTATTGCGAGGTGTTTCCGAGATAGAAGCAATTCAAGCATGGATGGAAGGAGCGCTTGCAGAATTGCCTGAACTTAATTGAAACAAACATTTCTTCTCATAACATCGACAGGAAAAATATCATGCCGAGAAAATCAACTTACCCCACTCCTACTGACCATTCCTCACTGTGCCTACAGTATCTGCGTCGTTGTGGAGGTAGCGCACGGTTGTGCAGTATAAACTTCAGTCTGGGGGTGATTCAAACATTAGTCAATCAAAAGTTGGTAAAGATTAAGAATACTGGTGCGGGATTTTTTGTTGAATTGGAGGATGCTAAATGAAAACACAGAAAACGGCTTATCAATCATCTTTGCCTTCAAACACTCGTAATAAATTAGTTCTACGCCGGACTCGAAAAAGATTCAATCCCAGGATTTTTCTCGACCGCACCATAGAAACAATTGCAATTATCTCTCTACTTTTTACCGGATTTGCAGGAGTAGGGGCGACGGGCTGCTGGGGAATGGAGATTGCTACAAGTTCTCACTATTGGCAGCATCAGAAAAAGACCTGCTTGGGGATGATGTTAGTTAGTTTTTTAGGCTTTTTGGGCAGTTCTCTAGTTGGAGCAAGTTTCGGTATTCAACGAGATAAATTTTAGGGAGATAAACAATAATGGAAATCAAATTAACTACATCAGAAATTCGGACTATATTGCAGGGTTGTCAACATACATTGCGGCTTGTGGGGAGTAGTAAGGATTATCGCAGGCTTCAGTCGTCTGAGTACTTTTCTACATCAAACGATGTGGTTTTAAATGATGCGTTTAATGTTTTAGGATAAATAGTGGATGCAATTGATCAGGTTGAACAAGCCACTCAACAGTAAACAGGAAAAATCTCAATTTAGAGGAGTAAGAAAATGACGTTAACTTTAGATAATCGCTCTCAAAAGAAAGAATCGTCCTTAACTCAAGCATTACGGCAGATACAACAACTAAACTCCAAGATTCAAGAATTAGAGCAGCAGCATCAAGATTACGTGCAGAAGCAACAGAATTTGATTCCAGCCATCGCTGAAATCTGTATTTCTCCGATCCAGGAAGTAGAGGCGCTGCGGATTCTCATATATCGGGGAGAAGCAGCTTGTCGGCACTACTTGCGATCCCTGCTAGTCAAACAAAAGAAGGATTCATAACCTCTATTAAGGAAAGGCATTCTAGTTATGAAACGGAATCAATTACAAGTAATTGTTGTAAGTCTCACTGGCACATTAGCGGCCATATCTATCGGGTATTTAGGAGTGCAATTTTTTGGCAAGAATGCAATGTACATGATTGCTACAGGAATGTTGGGGCTGGGTACTGGGGGAGCTATCGGTCAGGTTTTGGTAGAGAAAAGGCAGCAGCGAGTAGTACAAACACAATTAAGACAATAATAGGAGCAATCGTATGGAAACTTCAAAAGTTGTCACATCATCTTGTACAAAACTTTGTTCTTTAGAAACAAGATCATGAGTTTTCTTTTGAAAATATAACTTATGCTGAAATCTTTTCACCAACAGCTTGATGTATAATTTCTTTCTTTAACGAATCTGCTGCAACTGCTGCAATGGTTTCCCAATCTTCTTGTTTTAACAACAACCCAAGCAGTTCGCGCAGTATCTCTCGATCAGAAATGAATTCTTCACCATAAAGCTGATCATTTTCCAGAGTAGCAAGTATGTATTCTCTTACCTCTGGTGTCGGCAGTCTAAAATTTTCAAGTATTCTTTCTCTTGCAGTTTTTACAGCAATTTTCGTAGCTGTACCTAAATTCCAATTATTTAGCAGCAATCGTACTTCTCTATTTAGAGAAATACGCAACGTTGTGAAACGTCCCAAAAGTTCTAGATTACCCACTAAGGAGCCAAGTGCTGACCCCCAATCTAACCCAGCCCCAATATTTCCACCAACTTTATCCTCAGCTTCAACAGCTTTTTTTAAGCATTCTTCATCAAATAATTGACTCATTTAGCTTTACTACCTCATACAGAAGAACGGCGAACTCCATACTCAAAGTAAACTAGATCGTCATAATCTTCATCTTCTCCCACATCAATCATTCCTTGGTTGTCATAGAATTCTTCTACTCCAGGTAGTGAATGCAATCCTACTCTACCTTCATAACCTAGCTCTAAACTGCGAGTTCTGGCAAAGGCCAAAAATGCAGTTCCAACACCTTTTAATTTCGGAGGACGTTGAATATATGCCCGATTCCAAGGTGCAGTAGCTATCCCGTCAACATATACCAAGCGTTTTCCCTCTTGTAGACGAGAACCGTGCATTTGGGTTTCAATCAGCATTAACCCTTGAGTTTTATCTTTGTATTCAATCGCATAGCCTTCGCGGTTTGCTTGTCTATTAATGATAAACTCCAGTTTAAAATCCCAGTCCCAAAATTTGTCTGATTGGTCGTGCAGGTTCAATTGTTCTTTCCACTTGTTGGCATAATCATCGACGTGCTTTTGCAATAGCTCCACTAAATCTGCTTCCACAATCGTGTTATCTTGACCGCAAATTAGTTCTACTTTTGTTCGCATAGCACCAAAATTACCCATGAACCAATTTTATCAATCCGATCAATCAGCATCATGCTCTGTTTCTTGCAACCAACTTAAAATACTCAGTGCTAATTCCCAGGATTCGCGCCGCTCCCAATTAGGTAAGTGATTCAGTATGCGTGCAAGTAATATTGCTGGGTTTTCTAATTCTCCGCCACGAGCTGCAACACCATCCCTAACGAGCGCCCCCAAAGTGGCAGCTTGATTCCCTTTATAGTCAGGCTGTCTCTTAATTTCATCAACAATCCAGTCCGGTACTGTGATTGTTTTAAATCCTGATTTCGGCATACATAACAGAGAAATAATATAAAGATAGTACGGCAGTTTGCGTTATGTTTGCAAATCTTTATGCGGTATGGTACGTTAAAAATGGAATACTCCCACAATAGCTTCACAAATAGTAGGAGCAATCGTAATGAAAAATATTGGTATTAAGCCAATACATCCTAAAGAATTTAAAAAAGTCCATAATTTTTCGACTTACCAAATGAGCCGTTTGTCAGGTTACTCAGTCGAGGCGCTAAAAAACTGGTTAGCTGATGAAAATAGCTCCAGATTTGTCGAACCAAAGCCGTATGTACTCAATCATTTTGGGGCAATTCATAATTACTTATTAAGAAGTTAGTGTTTCCCAAACACTAAGCCATTAGAAAAACCCTCCCCACCAGTCGGTGGTTTTTTTATTATTAGTATTATCAGTACCGGAATTCAATCGGAACTCAACCGGAATTCAATCGGAACTCAATCGGAACTCAATCGGAACTCTAGGAGCCGAAACCATTGCTAATTCAAGGAAGCTGTGTAGTTGAACAATTGTTAACACGAGAGGAGGCAGCCAAGAAATTGGAGCCATCAGTTGGAATTAGACAGTTCCAAAAGTATCTAGACTTAGCTTCTTTATACTTGCCAGAATTTGAGGATTTTCGGGACGAAGATAATGGAGGGCTAAACGGACGAGCGAAGTTGACAAACTGGCATTTACCTGTGCTTCAAAGAATTAGAAGTTACGTTTTAGCCAAAGGTTCTTTAAAGAAGGTAGCTATTGAATTAAAAAATCACCCCGAAAAGTTTTTAGGAGCGTAAATCATGATTGTTAAAGAATTCGCACAAGCTCTCAACAAAGTACCAGGAAAAGTAGTTGATGAGCTACGCCGTCAATATCCAGAGCAAAAATGGACGGTCGATTCACTAGTTCCAGAGGAGATTTTAGCTAGATTCCAAGATATTACCAATAGTGAGAGATTACAGCCTCAACAATCATCTGTAGCAGATATACCCGAAGCCACAATCACCAAAGCTGATGAGGCAATTCAACAAGCCTCATACAAGTTGACTGCGGCTGATAAAGAGACTATTTCTGGTGCTATAGCCGTCCAAAATGAGCAATCTAAGATTTTGGGTGCATCAACTGGTGTCACCGGAGCTTTATTGTTCATGGAATCCTTGATTGGAGCCAAAGGGACGGTGTTGGATGCCTTTGCCGAACAATCCATGTTGGAAGTCGATAACCAGATTACCGAGATAGATCAGAGTTTGATTAATTTGGCAGAAGAAGCCTCAACAAGACTGGGGGAGTCGATCAGAAAAAAGGAACAACTCAAAGTGCGACTCAATTTGTTGCGGGAGAGAGTCAGTTCGATGGGGACACAGATCCGATTTTAGAAGCTTATAAAACAGTGGCGGCATTGTTACAGATCCAAAATGAAACTGTTGCCACTGTTGCCGAAATCCGACTGCTTCAAGAACTATTAACTCATCAAAGGAAAAATCAAGTTATGGATATTCTCAGTACCGGATTGTTCGCTACTTCAGTTGTTGGCGCTTTAGGTGGCAGTGCATATCTCGTTAGTAGCGTTGTTGCTACTGGATTAATCGGCAGTGGGGTGTTTATTCCCCTGGGATTACTTGTTGGTGCAGGATTGACATTTCTGGGACGGGCATCAAAGTAAGAGTGATGGGTGAGAGTGTTTCATAAACTGTTTCACAGCACTGTTTCATGAAACAGTTTCAACGGTTTCATCAGTGTTTCAGGTCGTGAAACACCGTGAAACAGCATTCCCCCGCGTGAAACGTGAAACATGAAACGTGAAACACCAGACAATACCTTGCTCGAAAGCCATTATGAGTGGGATTGTTTCATCCAACTGTTTCACAGCACTGTTTCATGAAACGTTTCAACGGTTTCATCAGTGTTTCAGGACGTGAAACATGAAACACCTTATTAAAGATATGGGTGAAACATGGGAAAAATTTGTACTAAAAACGCGACATAGCACAGCAGTCTCATGTATAAGAAACAACTGTACTTAGCTTTGGCTGGTGTTGGCATCTGCATGTTGCCTGTAATCATCCCCTTAGTACCCAAGTTGGGGGCTTATGCAGAGCTTCAACGGCTAAAAGCCACAGAAGAATTAGAGCGTTCCCGCATAGAAGAACGGGCAAAAACCAGTGATGCTCTATATGAGGCGGGAGTGATGCCCACAAGTCGCAAGTTGAGAATTACCAATTACTTTGACAACAGTAAACGCAATCCCAGACCAGACACAACCTTTTATCAAGATGATGAGATTGTTGATGTTTTTGATGCGACGGGCAGGTGTATTGGACGAATTGAAGAAGGAATTTGGAAGTGGAAATACAAAGCCCAAGGTATTTGTAAAAGCGTTCAAAATATCAAACCAGTAAGGAGGAAGTAATGGCTAATGGTTCATCAAGTGCGGAAAGTAATACTACAGGCAACAGCGATAGTAAACCCAAAGATAAGAAGCGATCGCTTGGTGAAATTATTGATTTTTGTGCCAAGGCTATTGTGATGATTGTTGGTTTACCTATTAGGGCAGCCGCCGCGATTGTTAATCAGTTTGTTGCTAATGGAGGTGCAGGTCGCGCGTTAGTTGGCGGGATTTTATTTATCGGCGGTTCCATGATTAGTGCTGATTCAACTTGGCAATTAATCTTTCAAGGCCCCCCTGTTTTTGCCTGGTTTGAGCCGGCTTGGAATTGGCTAAATGTACCGTTTGCATTGTTCAACCCGTTTTTTTACCTTGCATTCATAATTTCTGTGGGTGTGCAAGTAATCGAAGCCCACGCCCTACGCGGTAAGAACCCAGATTCAGCTAGGCGGGAACTTCAAGACCATATCATTTATGACCTTGAAACCAAGCCTAGTGGCAAGATTGACTTGGTAGGCCAGCTCTGGACGGACTACAAGACCGCAGGTATACGCGATCGCTCTAGCGCTGGGCTAGTTGTGATTGCGGTTTGGGCATTCGATATTGTCACCACCTTTGCCGCTCGTAACCCATTTGAATTTACAGCCCCATTCATGATTTTGGGCTGCATATTTTTTAACATAGGCACAATGATGGCAGGCGAAATTGGGTTCGCTATTTGGCGGTTGACCAAAGATTAAAGTGAGCGCCGCTCTATAACTCTTGAGTCGAGCGGCTTCTTAACTCAATCAACAGGGCATTTCTTTTATGCAAAGTAACAATATCCCAAAAATCACAACTAAAGAAACTGAACATTTACGCGAATCATATCCTAGCTTGTCTCACTTAGAAGCTGGAAATATCGCCCAATGGCTGCAAGAGAGAAAAGATGGATTATTTGAAATGGCACGGGCATCTGAGAATGAAGCAGACATGACCCGTGTACTTGGTTTGTTGGCTTCTGGGATTGGAGCAGTTTGTTATGCGGTTAACCCTTTGGCACTAGTTGGTGGTTTAGTCGGTGGTGCTGCATGGCTATGGTTTGTTGTCGAACACTCCAACCGCACTAAAGAAATTGCGCCTTTGCCTTTTGTGCGTGGTAATTTTGTAGATGCTCTAACTCGTGCTGGGGATTACGATGCTAGGAGGAATTATCAAGCGGATCATCTTGCCAATACTGTTAAATTCCTGGAGCGACAATCAGCAGAAGAGTACACCTTTCTTCATGCTGAGTTTGAAAATATTGTCCAATATTTAACCCAAGTTGAACCAGGAAAACGTTTTTACGCTTATCGCTGGATGTTTGGCTGGTTTAGCAAGCTCAAGGGTCGTCAGCTACCCACTTATGAAAGCATGGCTCTCCATTTACAGGATGTGACGGTTGATAGCCGAGTGAATCGGTCGGAGATCAGTGCCATCGCACAGGCAAACGTCCAGTTACCACCGACCGTAGATATCAAACAGTTTCAATCGCCACAGGTAGATATTGGGAAGATGAACCAAGCTGCGGAGCTTTCTAGACCTACAGAGTTACAACCATCTTCCTCTGATGGGCTTGTACCAGAGACTATAATTAATATCCCTCTGACTAATAGGGCAAACGCACTGATCGCTGCTTTAACGAAAAGTGGATTCCAAGTAGAGAATATGATGAGTTCTCAAGTCATTGCGATCGCTGGTACTCAGCGAGGTGGCAAGGGAACCTTAGCAGCAATCTTAGCAACATTATCAACTGCACTTGACCCTGGATTGAATACCCAATACTTTACAGCCGGGGTGGACGTTTACCCCTTTGCCTGCAACTTGACCTCTGCCCTTAAGTATCCTGATCAAGATGCGGATGGGGCTGATCAACTCGTCGCTCGTGATTTATTGAAATTTCTTAAAGGTTTAGATGGAAGCGAACCTTACTCCCATAAAAATTTACTGCTAGTAATTGATGAGGCGATGCGGTTGCTGTCATTGTTGGAGGAAAGCGATCACACATGGGCAATTTAACGACGTTTGACGCAGATTGTGAATTTTTCTGATGGCGAGAGGCTATTGGTAAATAACGAGAAGAAGTATACTTTTAGCAGAAGGTACAGGGTGAGCGGTTGAGAGTATGTCAATGCACTTTTGCTTTGAACCGATGAATGTGGCTGAGGCAGAAAAACTTACTCGCTGGCATTATCAGCCACCTTACCAAATGTATAATACTACATCTGATGAAACACTAATTGGGTCGTTTTTAGACCCTGAAAACGCTTACTATAGTATTCTTGACAATGGGGAACTGATTGGTTTTTGCTGCTTTGGTAAAGAAGCTCAAGTCCCAGGAGGTGATTATACAAAAGACTCACTTGACATTGGTTTGGGAGTACGCCCCGACCTCACGGGTCAGGGAAGGGGACAGATGTATATTGCAGATGTCCTCAATTTTGCACGTTCAAACTTTAATCCCACCCTATTTCGCATTACAGTAGCAGCATTTAATGAACGTGCGCTCAAAGCATGGAAAAAAGCCGGATTCCAACAAATACAGTCATTTCAAGCACTAGACGATAAGGAACTATTTATTATATTGGTGCGGCATATTTGAGAAGTCTACTGTAGTACGACGAATTATTTGACCAGAATGGCAAATTGTTTGTCATCAATCTAAATCTTTCTAGGTTTCCTGTTCCAGCAATTTTTATAACTCAATGCCAGATATCCTAAAAATTAGATACTGAATGCTTACATATCACCTGTGCTGCTATTGAAAGGTTAGCCAAAATATAGTCAGCAATCCCGAAACGAGACATTTGGGGCTGAGACTGATTACCCTGATCTATCAAAATCGTTTTACACCCTGCACTATGTCCAGCTTCTACATCACTGAGATTATCGCCAATAAACCAAGAATTTGCTAAATCTATATTTTGTTCGCTAGCTGCACGTAAGATCAAGCCTGGTTTAGGTTTACGGCAATCGCAAGCAATTGCATACTCAAATATTACACCATTTGGATGATGGGGACAGTAGTAGAACCCATCTAGCGATAGATCCGCTTTTTCTAATATTTCATTCAATCGCGCTTCCACTCCCACCAAGGCAGATTCTGGGAAATAATCCCGTGCTACTCCCGACTGGTTAGTAATCACAATTAATTTATATCCAGCTTTGCTAAGTATTTGTAATCCTTCAATAGCACCGATTTTCATTTCGATTAATTGCGGATCAACATTGTTTGGTACATTTTCAATTAAAGTGCCATCTTTATCTATAAATATCGCCGGCATTTGAGATTGCGAATTTAATTTGTCAGTTCGATGCCAAATTTTCTGATTTTCCAAGAAGTATATTTCCCCATCTTAAATCTAATACCACTTGCAAAAGACGACAACGGTGTTGCCGTGTCTCCCGTGAGCGATCACGTCCAGCATTATCGCACAGTATAAAACTCGCCAATATAATAAAGCAAGTATAGTCATTACAACAGTGGCGAGATTTGATAGGCAGTGCATCACTTCCAGGTTATTATCTCTATAATTTGCTCTTGATGAAGTAAAATCGCATCAAATCAACCCAAAATATCTTTACTACTTTTAGAATTGGGATTATCGGTATCTTAACTTGAAGAGCTTGTGGAATAATGAGCAATATTAGCACGGGAGAAAAATCATTGTTGAGGTAGATTGAATGCCTGTTACCTACGAACTCAGAGATTATCAACATCAGTGGATAAAAGATATTTGGAATTCTTGGGAGAATGGTAATAGGCGAGTGCTTGCACAACTCCCGACAGCCGCCGGAAAAACGGTGTGCTTTGCACATATTTCTCATAAATTCTTTGACCAAGGAAAGCAAGTTTTAGTCCTTGCCCATCGGATTGAGTTGATATCTCAAGCTGCCGAAAAGCTAGAGCAAATTATCGGTGAACCAGTTGGGATTATCAAAGCAGGTGTTCTGGCTAATCCTGAGCGAAGAATCCAAGTTGCTAGCGTTCAAACGTTGAGCAGACGAGAGGTATTAGAGTTGCCAATTAACATTGGACTATTGATATTAGATGAAGCGCATCATGCAACTGCTTTATCTTATCGACGACTAATTGAACATTATGAAAGCGCCCAGATATTAGGTGTAACTGCTACTCCCCAAAGAATTGACGGTCAAGGTTTTGTTGATTTATTTGATGATTTGGTTGTTGGCATTGACACGGCTTACTTAATTGAGTCTGGGTATTTAAGTAACTTTCGATTATTTGCAACGAATCAAACTATTTCTACTCTTGGAGTTGCAAAATCTCGTGGGGATTTTAGAGCTAAAGATTTAGCGGTTGCCGTCACTAGCCAGATTGGGGTTAGTGAAATCCTTGAGAATTACTTTAAATATGCACGAAATCTTCGTACAGTTATTTTCGCCTGTAGCTTAGAACATTCTCGTGCCCTGGCTGCGGAATTTTCTCGTAATTATATTAGTGCCGAAC